>CAZQNT010000001.1:0-3990 GCA_964595075.1 uncultured Gammaproteobacteria bacterium
CGCTCGGTCCCTTTCTCGCGGTTGCGGTATTATTCGCTTTTATATTCGCTTTTCGCTACACATACCTCTCTTTTTACCTCGCATTATTCTTCACTCCGTTTTTGGGATTTTTGGTTTCCATACCGACGGGCGAGCTGGCATTCGGCAAACGCGCGTTCGGCGGATCAATCGATATCAGCGTTGCCGAAGCCATACTTTTGATCGTGTTGGCGGTTTGGGCGATAAAGATTTTACTGCTTTGGGTGAAGCGCCATGACATCAATTGGCGACCGAAATTGCCGCTCGCGGGTTCGTATGCTTTTCTTTTTGCGGCGCACCTGCTCTCCGCGTTTTCTCCGCTTGAACCGGATCCGGTTTTGACCACGAAATTCGCGCTTCGTCCCGTTTTATTTTGCTACCTCGCTTACGTCGCGCTTCCTGTAAATCTTTTGCGATCGCGTCGTCGATTTCTCGTGGCGTTGTACACCGTCGTATCGGTTGGAACTATCGCCGCATTGAACGGCGCGGCATCTTTGTTTTTCGTGGGTCCGGAAAGTCAGTTTCTACGGCGCGCGCATCCGCTTCCGATTTTCGGCATTCCGGCGCTTGGCGATAATCACAATCTTCTCGCTGAATTGCTTGCCGCGACCGTGTTCATGACTCTCGCGCTCGCTTATCTTGAAAAGAAGCCGCGCATCAAACGATTGCTTTTCGGATCAGCCGCGCTTCAGCTCATGATCGGACTTCTTACCTTTTCGCGCACCGTCTGGATCGTTTTTGTTCTTCAAGCCGCGGCATTGGCGTTTATCGAATACCGTCAAACAGTGAAACGACATCTGTCCTCGATTCTCGCAATCGTGCTTTTATGCATACCGCTTGTAGGAGTGATGTTGAAAATCGGCACTTCGAATGTTGCGGAGAGCAGCAATTCAACTCGGTTCGCTTTGCTTGAAATCGCATGGGAAGTTTTTAAGACAAGTCCGCTCATCGGAAGCGGCGCCGGAACTTTCGTTGATCGCGTTGGGTCAGCGCAAGTGTTCCGTCTCGAATATGGCGAGCCGCTCGATTCGCACGGAGTGATTCAAAAACTCG
This sequence comes from uncultured Gammaproteobacteria bacterium, assembly GCA_964595075.1. GTDB lineage: Bacteria > Patescibacteriota > Patescibacteriia > 2-12-FULL-60-25 > 2-12-FULL-60-25 > JAHJFW01. The sequence continues at coordinate 1,072 of CAZQNT010000001.1, forward strand.
CGGCGGAAACCGGAATCGTCGGCGTCGTGGCGTTCATTTTCGTAATATTTTCGTTCGGCCGTATGATGATTAGATCGATTCGCAGATTGTCGGATGGACCGGAAAGAAGCGCGCTTTTGTATCTCACCATTGGCGCTGCCGGCTCGGTGTTTTATCAATTTTTCAACACGAATTATTGGACCGCGAAAATTTGGCTTCCGGTCGGTTTGGCCGTTGCCGCTACGTTCGTGCTATCGCAAAGAGAGGAAAAGGATCGAAACATTTTTTCATGAAAAAACGATTCAAGTCTAGAAAGCCATCCATAATCTATGTAATGCATGGACTGGAGTTGGCTGGCGCGGAAAGAATCGTGACGGAATTGGCAACGCGGCTTTTGGAGAAGGGTTTTGATGTCATGGTTGTTGCGGTGTTAACAGGAGGACCGCTCGAACGCGTATTGTCGAACAACGTTATTCCGTATCGGATAATTCCTCGATGCGGCGCGCTCGGATTCGGGACTATTCGCGCGCTGTACAAATTGTTTCGAGAAAAACGTCCGGACATCGTTCACACGCATTTGTTTCTCGCGGATACATGGGGAAGATTGGCGGCATGGCTGGCGCGCGTTCCGATCATCGTCTCTACGGAGCACAACGTAAATCCAAGCTACGGCCCGATTCATCGTTTTATAAATTGCCTGCTTTCACGAATAACGACGGTGCACGTCGCTGTTTCGCAGAGCGTACGAAACGAACTTGTTCGTGCGGATCACGTTAAGTCCAAAAAAACGCGAGTGATAGTGAATGGAATCGACCTCGCGGCCATATTGCCTCGCGGCACCAGGCCTTTCCGCGACATTCCGCACATCATCTCCGTCGCGCGACTTTTTCCGCAAAAAGATCACGCAACGCTTTTGAAAGCGCTCGCCCTCATTAAACGTCCGTGGCGTCTGCGTGTCGTTGGAATAGGTCCGCTCCAATCCGAACTGCGTTCGCTCGCCGAACGCCTTCATATAGCAGCGAGAATCGAATGGCTTGGCGAACGACAAGACGTGCCGGGACTGCTTGCGGATTCGGATGTGTTTTGTTTTCCATCAAAGTACGAAGGACTTGGTCTCGCGGCGATCGAGGCGGCGGCTGCTGGCGTTCCGCTCATATCGTCCAATCTTCCGTGCTTGCACGAACTGCTGCACAAGGACGACGTGACGTTCGTACCGATCGGAGACGTCCCGGCGTGGACTGACGCTATTAGAAAAGCGCTCGACGACCCGTCAGCCGCCATCATCCGTGCAAGCCGCGCGGTTCCGACCGTGACAGCCGCGGCGTCTATCGAAAGGATGACGGAGCAGTATGTGAAACTTTATAGGGAGATGATTAAAAAATATGGAATAATGTAGAATTTGTTGTCATTCTCGCGAAGGCGGGAATCCAGAAATAAAAGGAATAATTAACCTTATATCCTGGATCCCTGCCTCCGCAGGGATGACAAAAATAGTTATGCGGAAGTCTCTCGAAGAAGGAAACGGATTATGAAAATACTACACGTTAATAAATTTTTTGATCTTACTGGCGGCGCGGAAATATACGTGCACGGTCTTATGAAGATGCAGCGCGAATCCGGGGACGAGGTTTATGCGTTTTCAACGCGGTCGCCGTCGAATCTTCCATCGAAAGACGCATTTCGGTTTGTGAAACGATATGATCTTTCTCGATCCGACGGCGCGTCAACGGATGCGCGAAAGGCGATGAATTTTCTTTGGAATCGCGAAGCCCTACGCGCCATGGAACAGACGCTCGATGAGGTTAAACCGGACATCGTTCATCTTCATAATATTTATCATCATCTCTCGTCTTCGATTCTCGCGCCGATCAGGAAGCGTAAAATTCCATGCGTTCAGACGCTTCACGATTTGAAACTCGCTTGCCCGAATTATCGGATGTACACAGAAGGCGCGCTTTGCGAGCGGTGCAAGGGCGGAAGGTATTTTGAAGCCGTGAAACATCGATGCATCTGGCCCAGCCTTCTTCCGAATATGCTCGCGGCACTGGAAATGGGAATGACAAAGGCGCGTCAATCATACGAAAAAACAGTGCGCACCTTCATTTGCCCGTCGCAGTTTATGGCGGATAAAATGGTTGAGTGGGGAGAGCCGAAGTCGAAGTTCGCGGTTGCGCGATCTCCGGTTGTTAGAAAAGAACCGGCGCCTCGCGGCGGCGGATATCTTCTTGCGGTAGGACGTTTGTCGCTGGAAAAAGGATATGAAGAATTGATACGCGCCGCGTCTCGCGCTCCCGGAGTTCGCATAAAAATTGCAGGAATTGGGCCATTGGAAAGCCGACTTCGTTCGCAGATATCCGAAACAGGCGCGGCGGTAGATCTAGTAGGATTCAAGCGCGGAGAAGAGTTAGAAGATTTGTATCGTAACGCCGAAGCTTTTATCGCATGTCCAATCGGCTACGAAAACGCGCCGCTTACGGTGCTCGACGCGCTTGGTTACGGACTTCCTATACTCGCATCGCGCATCGGCGGATTGCCGGAGATGGTGGATGATGGAAAAAACGGATATCTCGTCGAACGCGGAAGCGTTGACGCGTGGACTCATGCGCTCAAGCGATTCGGAGAAACCAGGGATCCGCAAAGAGAAGAAATGGCGCGCCAGAGCGTCGCGCTCGCGGATAAAAGTTTTCCGGATTGGTCGGGACATGTGGGGGAAATTCGAAATATATATGAAAAATAATACCTGTCATTCCCGTGAAAACGGGAATCCAGAATCAAGAGGAATAATTAACCTTCTCGTGTCATCCCCGCTAAGGCGGGGATCCATGATCAAGGACGAATATTTCCTTTTATTCTGGATCCCTGCCTTCGCAGGGATGACACGAAGATGGATCCCTGCCTTCGCAGGGATGACACGAAGATGGATCCCTGCCTTCGCAGGGA
>CAZQNT010000001.1:4090-28155 GCA_964595075.1 uncultured Gammaproteobacteria bacterium
CCCTGCCTTCGCAGGGATGACACGAAGATGGATCCCTGCCTTCGCAGGGATGACAGGTTTTTATGATATTTCTTGATTATTTTTGGAAATGGCCGGACGGATTGGTTTGGCGCGTTTCTCGCAGTATCACGGAGAGGTCGCGCCGTTCGCGGTTTAATCTTTTTATGAAAAAGTGTTCTCCGTCTCATAGCGATCGAGTGCTTGACGTCGGGGCAGGAGAAGGGGAAGGGAGGTTCGTGAATTTTTTTGAAGAGCTGTATCCGTGGAAGTCGAATGTGACGGCGCTCGCGCTAACCGATCTTCCGGAATTCCGCCGAGCGTATCCGAACGTTACTCTCGTCATCGGCGACGGACTCAAGCTGTCTTTCAGGGATCGCGCTTTTGATGTCGTTTTTTCAAACGCCGTTATCGAACACGTCGGAACGAGCGCGGATCAAAAACGATTTATCGCAGAAGCATGCCGCGTGGCGGATCGGGTTTTTTTGTCAACGCCGAATCGATGGTTTCCGGTTGACGCTCATACTCTCATTCCGTTTGCGCACTGGCTTCCGATGCGCTGGCGTAACCGGATATATCGTCTGCTCGGCCGCGATTATTTCGCCAGCGAAAAACGTTTGCGTCTCATTAGCGCGAGAGAATTGCTATCTCTCGTCCCGTCGTCGCATACCGCGCGGCTTTTTCGTCAAAGAGTTTTCGGATGGACCTCGAATTTGAATTTGGCGCTTACACGTAGATAGATTGTGGAAAAATCAAGCTCGTGTCATTCTCGCGAATGCGGGAATCCAGAATAAAAGGAATAATTAACCTTGTATCCTGGATCCACGCCTACGCGGGGATGACAAATATTACACGCTTTATGTTTCGTAGATTCTTACTCGTTGTTCTAATTACCGCGACGGCTCTATCGATCTCGCCAACTGTTTTTGCTGCGCGCGGAACGCAAGAAGCTCCTAAGCTTTTGAATTTGTATTTGGGATGGCAGATCAAGGATGCCGATCAAGCCGCGCTTTCACGATGGGACGTCGTAGTGCTGGACATGGATATGCAGTGGCAATCGCCGGAGCGGATGCGCGAACTTCGCCTTGCCAATCCTGGCATAAAGCTCCTTGCATACGTTAGCGCCGGAGAACTCTCCGACGCGCGCGCTTTGGGAGACCCTACGAGTCCGAGCGCGCATCTCGCGGCGATCGCGTTTGAAGAATTTTTTATGCACGCGCCGGACGGAAGCAGAATGCAGTGGTGGCCGGGCGCGCACCTTATGAACTCTACGGATTTGGGGCCGACGGTGAACGGTGAGCGTTGGGCGGACGCGCTGCCGAGATTTATTTCGCAGGAACTCATGTCGACCGGACTATGGGACGGAGTTTTTTTCGATGCGGCCTACGGCGACATCACGAATGTTTTCGGAAAGAATATCGATCCTGATATGAATGGAAAGGCGAATGTTGCCGCTAACGTTAATTCCGCTTGGCGCGCCGGAATGTCGCGGCTCATCGCGAACACGCGAAAGGCGATAGGTTCGGATAAAATAATTGTGAACAACAGCAGCTCGGCCTACTCGTCTCAAGTCAACGGGGTTTTGTTCGAGAATTTTCCGCGATACGGATGGGCGGGTCCGTTTAAAGAACTTCAGAGCTCGATGCGGAAGAATGTTTCGCCGAAGGTCGGTTCAGTGAATACCAATACCAACAATGCCGAGAATTATGCGGATTATCGTCTGATGCGGTACGGTTTAGGCAGCGCGCTTTTGGTTGACGGCTATTATTCTTTTGACGCGGGAGACAGGGGGCATCAGCGCGTGTGGTGGTATGACGAATACGATGCGGCTCTAGGACGTCCGGTCGGGGCGCCGAAGCTCGCGCGAGCTTCCGCAAAAGGCGATGGCAGCGGATTGTGGATAAGAACATTTGAACGCGGAGCGGTTGTCGTAAACAGCGACACGGTTTCGCGCGCTGTCGCTTTACCGGGCACGTATGAAAAATTGCGCGGCAAACAGGATCCGTCCGTGAATAACGGGTCTCTCGTTCGTTCGCTGAATATACCGGCAGAAGACTCGCGCGTTCTTCTTGGACAAGCTGATGCCGGTTTGATAAATCAAAGTCCATTTTTGAACGGAGATTTCGTGCGCGTATACGATCAATACGGATCTCAAGCGCGGAATGGTTTTTTCGCGCAGCGCGACGAAGCGCCGATCGGTTCCACGGTCGTGGCAGCGGATTTTGACGGACGCGGAGTCGAGAGCGTGGTGTTCGCGAATAAGGGAGCGGTCACGGTCAAGACTCAGGGAGCGCGCGATACGGTTTTTTGGCCGTTCGGCTCGTCGTATAAAGGAAAGTTATCGATCGCGGTCGGGAACGCTAATCGCGACTCGGCTTTGGAGATAGTGGTCGGACGTGACGGCGCGAAACCGGCGGATGTCCGTATTTTTTCCAGAAATGGAAAGGAGATCAAGCGTTGGATAGCGTACAATCCGTTTTTTTCCGGAGGCGCGCGCGTTGCTATCGGAGATATCGACGGTGACGGATTAAGGGAGATCGTAACGGGTGCGGGTCCCGGAGGCGGTCCTCACGTGAGGATATTTAAAACGGACGGCACGGTTTGGGGCGGAGGATTTTTCGCGTTCGGAGAAGGGGAGCGCGGCGGGGTAAGCGTAGCGATTGGAGACGTCGACGGAGACGGCAAAGACGAGATCGTCGTCGGCTCCGGCGTCGGCGCGAGGCCGCGAGTGCGCGTTTTTGATTTTCACGGTACCCTAAAGACGGATTTCGCTGTCGGAACGTCTCCCGCGCCGGCGGGCGTGCGAGTTTCCGTCTCCGACGTGAACGGAGATGGAAAGAAGGAGATATTGGTAGGCGGAATACCCGCGTTTTGATAATCGTATGAATTTTTTTTCACGCAAAAAAACGCGTTCCGGTCTTGTCATCCATGCGGTGCAGGCGGCGCTGGCTCCTTCGCGAATGATGACATCTCATCTTCGCGAATGGTTTTCGCGACGGTACCATCGTCAATATAGATTCTCACGACTGGTTTTTGCTTTCGACCTGTCGCTTCTTGCGATCGCGACTCTGCTTGTTGTGCTGGACACTTTTTTGGTATTTTTTCCGTTTCGTGAGCGAACGACCGGAATCGATCTGACGCTCCGCGCGTCTCCTCTGATTTCAGAAACGCAGGTTCCGATAGAAGTCATTCTGCGCGCAACGGACGGAGCCGCGCATGAAAACGTGAGCATCGCTTGGAATTTGCCTCCTTGGGTTGAGATAATAAGCTCCGAGCCTCCTCTTTCGAGCGGCCGCGTTGCCAGTCTTGGAACTGTATCGCCGTCCGAAGAACGCGTATCACGCATCATCGCCGTGATTCGCGCGGCTTCGGAAACGAACGTTCCCTTTGCTTTTAAGTTGCAGGAAGGCGCAGGATTTCAAGGCAGATCGTTTACCGGAACCGAGTCGCGTCCGGTCGTAAAAAGCGCCCTGACAGCCGAACCGGCAATGGCGATTCAGGCGGTGGAACCGAATGGGACGATTCCGTTTCTTGTAAAAAATAACGGCACCGTCTCGTCGCCTGCCGTGGTTTTGCGTTTGACCTCCGCATCAGGCGCGTCTCGTTCGCCCTTCGGACAAGGTGGCGAGATGCGTTTAGGGGAGATCGCTCCGGGAGAAGAGCGCGTTGCGTATCTCACTGTCGTTCCGGACGAAGGCGCGACGCGTGTGGAATTCCAATGGGAGCTTCAGGATTTGTCGCGACAGGTGGATGTGGGAGAAATTACTTTGGACATCGTGGATCCGATAAACGTTTCGGTTGAACCCACGCCGCGTTCCGTACCGGGGAAGTCAACGCGCGTCTCCTACGATTCTCGCGGAAAGGCAGGAGTGTGGGTGTTTCATCCGTTGCAAGAGACGGGCGCCGATACTCATGCGCGCTCCTATGACATTTCGAGCGGTAGCGGCTTCGTGAATATCCAAATGCGTTCCGGAGCGCGTACCGAGGATACGGTGTGGTCCGTGATTCCGTTTGTCATAATAAAAGGGAGCACGGTTTTTGGCAGACGTGAAGTCGGCGTACTTTCTACCCCATTCCATTTTGAAGCAGCGGCGCGATACTACGCGCAAACCGGAGATCAGATCGGGGTCGGACCGTTGCCCCCGAGGCGCGGACAGACCACGTCGTACTGGATCGTATGGTCCATCGGTCCGACTGACGCGGACCTGAAAGACGTTTCGATCAGCGCGACTCTTCCTCCGAATGTTCGAGCGACTGGAAAGACAGCGTCGGAGATCGCCGGCGATTTTGCGGTTTCCGGTTCTGATGTGAGCTGGAATATCCCATCGCTGCCGCAAACAGGCGACGCGCCGAAGACTTTCGCGTTTGAAATAGAACTTACTCCGACGGCATACGATGTAGGAAAATCGGTTAAACTTATCGGAAAGAGTTTTGCCAAAGCCACCGAAGTCCGATCAGGAGTTTCGCTTGAATCCGAAGCTTCGGCGGAGGATACTAATTTGGAAAAAGATAGTAAGGCAAGAGGGATGGGGAATGTGGAGTAAGTGTGGATGGATTGTGGGTAATATCGGCCCATTGCCAGTATCACGTTTCCGATGTAACGTGTTTTCACTCTATTTGGGGCTCTAATGTCGAATTTAATCGATCGTTACCTCCTTTTTCGGATTCGTACAAAACGAGATCCAGAGGCCTTCGCAAAGATCTATGATCGCTACGTGAAGGCCTTGTATAGGTTTGCTTTTTTGAAGTTGCCGTCTCGCGAAGAAGCGCAGGATGTGACTGCAGAATGCTTCACTAAAACGTGGGTTTATCTTCAAGAACACCAAACCGTCGTAAACGTTCGGGCGCTGCTTTATAAGGTTGCTCGTAACCTGATAGCTGACTACTACAGAAGCCGCCCGGAAGCGCGCGGCATTGGTTTTATTGGTGGGGATGGCGACCCTGTAACATTTGAGCATGATGCAACGTCTTATTCAGTAGATCGTGTAGTAGAGGATAAGAACGAGCAGGGGTGGGGAGATAAAGGTCGCCAAAGGGACATAATCGAAGCCCGGGCTGAACTTTCGCTTATTTTGAAAAAGCTCGAATCGTTGAAAGAGGACTATCGAGACGTGGTCACGCTTCGCTTGGTAGATGGTTTGGCGTTCGAAGACATCGCCGACATTCTAGGAAAGTCGCGATCAAATGTGAGGGTTATTTATCACAGAGCGATCAAAAATCTAAAGGATTAAAATACTAAGGATGTATCCCCCCGAAAGCATTCGGGAGGATGACAAATATTGAAACATGTCCAGCGCATTACACAAAAATCTTTGAGCTTTGCGCGTTCTGGAAGAGCGCATTCAGCCCGACGAGGCGTGGGTAAAACAAACCCGCGAGATTTTGCGTATGCAGGTGGCAAACACGCTTCCTATTGAGCGCGTATCAGCGGCAACGGCATTATTGCTTTCAGTTAAAGCGTTTTTTGTTAAGCGAGCGATTCCGGCTGTGCGCGGACCCGTGTTGGCGGTATCCTCGATTTTTTTTCTGGCGTTCGGAAGCTCGGTTGCGTCGGTTTCGGCAGCGGAGAAATCACTGCCCGGAGATTTTCTTTATTCTTTGAAGCTCGCGACCGAACAGGCGCGGCTTGCATTCACGTCCGGCAAGCAGGAAAAATTGAAGCTCAAGGTTGAGTTTACAACGCGTCGAGCCGGAGAGTTAAAAAAGGTTTCAGAGACCGATGACGCATCGAGGCCTGATCGCGTGAGCCGTGCGACGGAAATATTGAAGCGTGATTTGAATACCTTGAAACAGCAGCTCGACGACGTGAAAAGCGACGGAGCTCCTAAAGACGTTGCCGATGCTGCGAGGTTGGTCGATCAAAAGAGCATCGAGGTAGTTCAGGTTTTGCAGGAGACAAAATCAGCTCTGCCGGATGAGAGCAAGAGGAAGGTTGTTGAAGCTCAGGCGGCCGCGTCGGATACCGGCGTGAAGGCGATCGAGGTATTAAATGAAAAACACAACGAATCCGAGGATGTCGTTGGCAAGGAAGAGATGGTGCAAGTGATGCAGGATCATACGAAGGCGGTCGCGGCCGCCACCGGATCGGTTGAGGTCGCCGCTTCGTCCACGAGCTTGTCGCAGCCAACGGATACTCAAGTGCCGCTCGTGACGGTCGTGGAGCAGATCAAAGTCGCGACACAGCAGGCATTTGCGGTTGAACAGCAATCATTAAGCGCGGGGATTGCGCAGTCCGGACAGTCCACTAGTACGTCCGGTACCTCGGTTACGGCGACTTCGACGGTTCCGACGAATAACTCCGGCTCGACTTCAACCAAGCCGACAAACACGTCGTCCACTCAATCAAATCAACCAACTATCACATCTCCTTAAGTACAAACGCTTCGTTACCCCAGCCGAACAGGGTGTCTATCCGCGTAATGCCGATGGAAATCCTGACGGGCGGGGGAAACTCTTGCCCGCTCGTGTTTGCATCCTCGCCAATGGCCCGAGTCCTAAAGGTCGGCTCCGACAGCTGTCGGAGACTCGCGTCACTAATCACATCATAAGCAGTGGATTGATCCGTTAAAGGATCGTCCACCGCAAAAGCAAACCTCAAAAAGGTTATCTATGGTAAAAACTCTTAAGAAAGCTTTCTCATCGTTCGTAGCGATGATGACCATCGTCTCGTCCGTGGGTTTTGGTTCGTTGGGCTTTGCCAACGCAGCCACAGCCGCCACGCTCGTTGCCGGTGACCTCGTCAAAGCTTCAGGTCCTGCAGTGTACTACTACGGGGCTGATGGAAAGCGCTATGTTTTCCCGAATGAGAAGACGTACATGACTTGGTACGCGAATTTCTCATCGGTCAAAACCATTACCGATGCAGAACTCGCCGCTCTAACAATCGGGGGAAACGTTACGTACAAACCGGGTGTCAAGATGGTAAAGATCACCACCGATCCTAAAGTTTACGCCGTTGACAAAGGCGGAACTCTTAAATGGGTGGAATCGGAAGCCATTGCGACGTCACTCTACGGTTCCGACTGGAACAAGATGATTGACGACGTTTCGGACGCCTTCTTCGTGAACTACACGGTTGGCGCCTCGATTTCGGTAGCTTCCTCATTCGTTCCGGCCACTGTCACGGCAGCAGCAACTTCAATTGACGTAGACAAGAGTCTTTCGACCGCTGTCTCCGGCCAATTGTCAGTTTCGCTCGCTTCAGACACGCCAGCCGGCATGACCGTTCCTAAGAACGCGTCATCCGTTAAGCTCGCCAAATTCACCTTCACGGGTGGAGCAAGCGGGGCGACCATCAGCGGTCTAACCGTACACCGCGTAGGCGTTGGTGCGGCGACCGATTTCGCGAACGTATATCTATACGACGCCGATGGCGTGCGCATCACGACCGGTCGCACGATCAACTCTTCGAGCCACACGGCAACGTTTAGCTCGCTCAGCATCGCGGTTCCGGCCAACGGTTCGATTTCAGTCTACGTTTACGGTGACTTTTCAAGTCCGACAACGGCAGGTGGCGTTCACTCCATCGAAGTTCCGGATGCGGCTTCGGTCGTCGTAAGCGGTTCGGCCACGATCAGCGGCACGTTCCCGGTACGAGGAAACTCGTTCACCGTGGGTACCAGCTCATCCGGCCGCTTGGATGTTACAAAGGGAACGGTACCAGCCAACCCGAACGTGGGAGCGGCTGATGTCGAAGTCTCTAACTTCAAGCTGACTGCAAACACGAACGATATTTCAGTTGAACAGGTGACGTTGTATCAGGCGGGTTCGATCACGAACACCGACCTGACCGACTTGAAGCTCTACCAGGGTTCGACCTTGATAGCTTCAGTCGCCGGCGTCACGTCTGCAGGACGAATAGTCTTGAAGTTCACAACGCCGTTCGTAATCACAAACGGAACGACCAAGATCTTCTCGCTCCACGCGAAGGTCGGCGGTCGATCCAGCCGAACAATCAAAACATACGTCGAATATACGACGGATATAACGGCTATCGACAAGGTTTACAACGCAGGCGCCGCAGTTTGTATCGCAGACACGGCTATCGGCGGTTGTTCCTCGACAAGCCAAGGTTCGTTCGACGGTGATGAGAACGCCTCAGGTACGGCGGATGATAACTTCATCTCGTTGACAACGCAGGGCGGAACATTGACCAACGCTTTCAACGGTCCGGCGACATCGAACATCGCCAAAGGCCAGCTTGGTCTTCCTCTCTACAAGTTTGCGTTAACAGCGGAGAACGCGGTTGAAATCCGATATCTTCGTTTCTCGGTTACTACCACAAACGGTTCGGGAGCTTCCTGTGCCGTAAAGGGATCGGCTAGCACCAATTACTTCCGCAACATTCGCGTGAAGAATATGGACTCCGGGACCAATGTAATGGGTCCGACCGAAATGTCTTCAAGTTTGGCGGCAAGCGCGCGCGGCTCCGGAACGATCACTTTGTCCGACGCATTCAACATTACTGCGGGACAGACGTTGAATCTTGCCATCGCTGCAGACCTGTCAAATTCGGAAGACGCATCCGGCGAATTCTTCGCCAATAATAACTGCGGATACGCTGTAACGCTCAATGCGTTTACAACGAACGACGTTCGTATTGTGGATACGGGTGAATTCCTAGCCCTGACCGCGATCGTTCCGAACAACGCAGTTACGGGTAACGCGCAGAACGTGAAAGCATCAAGTTTGGCAATAGCGCTCGCCGGCTCACCGTCCTCCGGGACATTGGTGAAAAAGTCAGCGAACGTTCCGGTTGCAGGACTTGTGTTTTCAGCCGGCGCGCAATCGGCCGTAACCGTCACAAGCATCACGCTCACATGTCAGGCGGCTCTAGCGTCTAACGCGGCCTTCGGAACAGATGGAGCTCATGACGCTTGCTTGGATCGCGTATCTTCACTGTCGCTTTGGAACGGCACGACGCAGGTCGGTGTAGCCAAGGCGCCTGATACGACGTCTGGCGCAGCCCAGATCTCAAACACCAACCTGTTAATCCCGGCCGGACAAAGCGTGAACCTCACGGTTCAAGCTACATTCGGTTCATCGGCTTCAACCACCTCTCCTTACGACAAGGTCGCGGTAGGTATTGCGGCAGACGCGGATGTACAGGCGCAGGATGCGGACTCCAACACGGTGACCGCTTCTCGCTCGCAAGGTGTTGAAGATCAGGCGGACAGCGCAGCCCCGTCGGTTGTGATGACGATCCGCAACAGCGGTGTAGTCACTTACAGCACGGATTCCAACCCGGTTTCAACGATCGTCGTAGCCGGCAAGGACGTGTGGATACCATTCGCTTCGTACAAGGCAACCGCCCAGTATGAAGAAATGGAAATTGACCGCATGACGGTTTTCGCATCCGGTACGGCTGCGGGAACAACGCATAACGCCGATAGCTCCGCCTTTACGACTGTGGCCGTTGCAAGCGGTGGCGCAGTAAAGGCATCAGACATCTTGAGTTCAGGCGGTACGAGCACAAAGGATATCGACCTCTCAGCCAACAAAATCATCGTTCCGAAAGACGGTTCGGTTGGTTTCCAGCTGTGGGCCAAGATCTCCAACATTCAATCTTCATCGTCAGTTTCAGGTGCAACGACCGGTGTCCATCGTTCGGGTATGAGCCCGACCCTCGGTCTCCGAAACAACATCCAGACAGGCGAATGGGATTCGAATTACGCCAGCATGGCCAACATCCGCACAACGGGTAAGTCATCTGGAGAGCGCGTATACGCTTCAGCATCTAACCTTACGCATGGAAATGCCTTCGTGACGCGCAAGACCAAGCCGGTCGTGACAAAGCAGTCGCTTTCGTCAACGACCTTGGCTAACACCGATCAGGATCTCATCAAGTTCCAGGTCGCTGCAGACGCCCAAGGATCTATCGCCTTGAAGCAGGTCATGTTCACCATCTCGAAGACGAGCGCTCTTACGCTCAGCAACTTCCGCGTACGGAAGGGTTCGACAGAAATGAGCACGAGCGACTTCGCCGTCAACTACTCGTCCACGACGGGTGTTGAGACAGACGTCGAATCCGGCTCTATGGACACTACGCAGAATTCCGGATTCATCTTCGTCTCGTTTACAAACGAGGAGTCGATCAGCGGTTCGGGCAGCGTTTACACGTTGCACGCGACCGTTTCCGGAGCTGTGTCAGGTCAGAACGTATCAGTCTCGTTCACGCGCGACTCTACGTCCTCGATCGTTACCGGTTACTTGATGAGCAACGTAGGATACGGCAACAACCTCGCGACAAGTACGGAAATCTTCCACATAGATACCGCTGTTGCGCCTGATGCTACTACCTACGGCAACGTCAATGCCACCGGTACGTTCCTGTGGTCCGATAACTCGGAAGTACCGCACAGCTCCGCTGTTGGTGGTTCCGCAGGATCACGCGACTGGACAAACGACGTCTACATCGAAGACGTTTCCCAGTCACAGACCATCAGCTTGTAATCCTTTGCTGGTCTGATCCTTACGGATTAGCCACACGGAACCTACAACTGAAAGGTTACCAAGACCCGGCTTCGGCTGGGTCTTCGGTTTTGGCGGAACAGGAGTATGAAAATTACGTTCGTGCGCTGCGGAACTCGCTTCGCTCAAACAGTCCTCGCTTACGAACGTAATTTTCATACTCCTGTTCCTTTGCGGCTGGGGGGATTGTTTTATGTCATTGCGAGGAGGCTTGCGCGACGCGGCAATCTTTATAGAGCAATCCTCCCCCTTAAGATAAGGGGGAGTTAGAGGGGGTTATGAAATCAAAAGAAACTGTTCCAATGACTTTACAGACTTTATAGACTTTGAGGACTTTATGAACTTTTTTGTTATAGACTTTATGACTCCCAAGATGTTATCCTTTTCCAACCTATGACTAGACCAAATGCCATCAAGTGGCTTAAAGCCATTGCCTACATCGGAATCTACGGCGGGTTGCTGATGCCGTTGTTTTTTTGGCCGGTGGTGATTTTTCCGTTCGTGTTTTCGAAGTTGATTTTTTTTCAGGTACTCATCGGTTTGACGTTTCCGGCGTATCTCGTATTGGCTTGGGCTGAACCGCGGTTTAGACCGAAACCCACGATTTTATATTTGGCTGTCGTTTCTTATTTTATAGCATTGACCGCATCGGTGATTTTTTCAGTCGATCCTCTGCGATCATGGTGGGGGAATCAGGAACGGATGAACGGATTGTTTACTCTTCTACATTTTTTCGCATGGCTTTCGATGACGGTTGGCGTAGTGAAAACATGGCCGCAATGGCGCAGATTGATGAACTATGAAATTACACTCTCGGCTTTCATGGCCTCAGTGGCTTTGCTCCAGAAACCATTCCCAAGTCTTTTGTCGTTTCCGGCAGGTGAACGCGTTGGCGGGCTTTTGGACAATCCGATTTACATGGCCGCCTACCAGATATTTAATTTGTTTTTCTTGGCGCTGCTCTTCCTCAAACGTCCTTCAAAAAAAGCGATGGTTTATTACGGATTTGTTGCAGCGCTTGATATCGGCGCGTTTTTTGCCGCACAATCACGCGGAGCATTGGTCGGTTTGGGAGTAGGCGTAATGGTTTTTGCCATCGTTTACGCTATCATGACGCCGAGTAAAAAAGTCAGGAGATTGATGTTGGCAGGTCTCGCGTTGTGTTTTGTCGGATATGGCGCGTTGTATGCGTTTAGAGGATCGGACTTGATAAAGAATTCTGAGCTGGCCCGTCTTACGAACTTTAACGTTGCGTCGCGAACGCGATTCATAGCTTGGGAAATTGCGTGGAAAGGATTTTTGGAGCGGCCGGTTACCGGGTGGGGTTTTGATACCTATCACATTCTGTTTAACAAGCATTACAATCCGGAGTCATTGCGCTTCGGATATTACGAAACTTGGTTTGATAGATCTCACAATACAATAATGGATGTTTTGTCCATGACCGGAATCTTTGGGTTCGTCACGTTCGCCGCAATATTCATAGCGCTATTCGTTTCTGTGTATCGCGCGCATAAAAAGAAATGGATCGAAATTCCGTTTACCGCAGTTTTGTTGGCGCTACCTGTCGCTTACTTTGTTCAAAATTTGTTCGTATTCGATCATCCGGCGGCATTTTCGATGAGCTATTTGTTATTCGCACTGGTAATAGCTTGTTCTTCTCGAGAGTTTTTGTCTCCGGCCAACGAACCTCCGGCCGATCCGTCAAGCAGGCCGCGCGCGGTTTCTTGGGGTTTGTTCGGGGTAATGCAGATCTTGTTCATTCTTGTCGTTTGGCGATTATCGGTTCTTCCGTTTAAGTCGTCGATGATTTCGATTCAATCGAATAATGCATTCGCTCAAGGGCAGTACGAGCAGGCGTATTTGCTAGCTAAGGAGGCATATGATATTCCGACGCCTTACCTTGATGAGCAGACTTTTCTTCAATCCAGAAACTATATTTCTTTAGCCGGACAGGATTTGGAAAAGATTCCTGTTTGGCGATCTTGGCACGATCTTATTTTGGAGATAACGGACAAACATCTGGCCGATCATCCCGATAACGTTCATCCGCATTTTATTTACGCCAGATTATTGGAAGCGATGATGCCGCGAGTGCAGAGCGATGCAGCGATTGCGGATCGCGAGTATCAGAGAGCTCTCGAATTGAGTCCCGAAAGACAGCAGATTTACTTTAGCTATGGACGCTTTTTGATTAATACCGGGCGTCCGGATGCGGCGACGGATATCTTAAAGAAAGTTACGTCGTTCGATGACCAGATCGGAGAAGCGCATTGGATGCTCGGAGTGCATCTTATGTACGACGTTAAGGACGTTGAACAGGGCGCTAAAGAGATTGTCGCATCGCAAAAAGTGGAGGTTCGATATTTATTGAGAGAGGCACGTGAAGCTTTGTTGCTAGCTCTCGCTTATGAATCGGTCGGCGATAAAGACGGTTTGAAATCCGTCATTGACTTGTTATCATCCTTGCCGCAGGGAGAGCTTGAAGTGTACGTACAAATTGCGCGCACCATGGAACGGCAAGGACTTACTGCGGAGCGCGACAGAATCGTGAACGCGCTTTCTAGAATTGATAAAAATTTCGCATTGCGAATACTTCCACTACAGACCGGGGCCGTGAAGAGTATTCAGGAGGCGTTGGATCTAACAGTTGATAATTCAGGCGTAGTAACGGCTCCTATAAAAACGGAGACTGTCGCGACGAGCAGCGGGTCGGGACCTAGGAGGTAGGGGCGTGGAACAAAGGAGGGCGCATGGCGTGCGCCACTACGAGAATAGTTCCATTGTTTTTTCGATCGAAGTTTTCCAGAGGAAGCGTGTTTCCACGGTTTTTCGAGCGTTATTTCCAAGCATTTCTCGGAGCGTCGCATTTGATTGCAGCTCTCGAATCGCCTTCTGAAGCGCTGTCGCATCATTCGGCACCACGATTATTCCGGCGTCCGGTTCGAGCATCCATCTACACGCGCCGACATCCGTCGCAACGCACGGAAGTCGCGCGGCCATGGCTTCAAGCAGAGCCCAAGGCATTCCTTCCTTGGAAGACGGCAGGACGAAAATGTCGAATGCGGAAAGAAGAGCGGAAGCGTTTGCGCGACGACCCGTCAAAATTATTCGATTTCGCATTGAGCATTTGTCTATTGTTTTTTCAATTTTGGCGCGCTCCGGTCCGTCTCCCAAGAACACGAGTTTTATATTTTCGTTTTTTTTCAAAAGCGGCGCCATGGATTCGATGTACCATGGGATATTTTTCGCAGGATAAAAATTCGTGACGGATCCGATAACAAAATCTTCCTCGCTGACGCCCAGTTCTTTTCGCGCCGCGTCTCTTCGTAGAAGCGCGCCGTCGAATGACGTAATGTCAATGCCGTTTGGGATTGTAAGTAAGCGACCTCTCGGTTGGATTCCAAGCACTTGCGCTATTTTTTCATCTCCCGGATGTACGGTCACGATCACGTCTTTGTATTTCGCGGACCACTGTTCGCTCCATAGATAAATGGCGCGTTTTACACGTCCGATATTTTCTAAAAACGCCCAACCGCCGATGCGATAAATCACGCGAGGCACGCGTTCTTGGTGCGCGGCGAAAGAACCGATTACTCCCATTTTTGAGCTGTTGAGATGCACCGCAGTCGGCGCGAACTCTCGAATTAGGAGTCTTATTTCGTGAAGCGCCGCAAGATCGCGGAACGGCGAAATTTCGCGTTTCACCGTCTTTAATTGACGGTAAGGGATGCCCTCTATCAGACAGCGCTTTTCAAGCTCGCCTGTTTCTCCGGCTGCAACGAGAACGCGTATGCCGCGATTTCGGCATTCTTTCGCTGCTTGAAATACGAAATTTTGCGCCCCGCCCCAGTCCGCGGTCGTTATAAGAAAAAGGATGCAAGGCTTGGCGTAGTTCGTCATTGCGGTTAAGATAGGTTAACTATGTGCGGAATTGCAGGTATTGTCAAAAAAAACGGAACTCTTCCTGATGAGGGTCTGCTTCGGCGTATGTCCGCGGCCTTGGCTCATCGCGGTCCGGACGGAGAGGGGATTTGGATTGGACCCGGCATCGGTTTGGCACACAGGAGATTGGCTATCATCGACCTATCCACACGCGCCGCACAACCGATGTCGGAGGTCCAACCTCGGAGGTCCAACCTCGGAGGTCCAACCTCGGAAGATCGGGGCGGATGTACGATCGTGTTTAACGGCGAGATTTATAATTATCGCGAATTGAAAAAGGAACTTGATGCGGATTGGAAATCGGATAGCGATACGGAGGTCGTTCTGGAAGGATATCGAAAGTGGGGAGATGACGTGGTGAAGCGTTTGCGCGGTATGTTCGCATTCGCGATTTGGGACGGTCCACGAAAACGTCTCTTACTTGCACGAGATCGCATCGGGAAAAAGCCATTGTTTTATACGCGAAATTCTTCCGATGATTTTTTGTTCGCTTCGGAAATCAAAGCGTTTCGAGGACTGGTTGATCTTAAGCCGGATTGGAATGCGATTCGATTGTTCCTCGGACTGCAATACGTTCCGTCGCCGAAGACTGGATTTGAAAATGTTTTTCAACTTGAACCGGGGACTATCGGGATATTGGATGACAAAGGGTGGAGGACGGAGAAATATAATGAATGGTCGTCTGGCGTAGGGGCGCGGTTGCCGCGCCCTGGGTTGGAGAACGGGGGAGGGCGGGAGAACCCCGCCCCTACGGAAATCGACGAACAGATACGATCAAAGCTCGACGAAGCCGTGAGGATTCGTCAGACGGCTTCGGACGTTCCGGTAGGTGCGTTTCTTTCAAGCGGAATCGACTCGGCCGCCGTCGTGGCTTTTGCGTCCAAGCATTCGGAGAGGCCGCTTCAGACTTTCACGATGGGATTTCCAAATGCGCAAATGGACGAACGCTCCGCGGCGCGTAAATTATCCGAACATTTTCGAACGGATCACATGGATTTTGAGGTAAGACCGGAACATCTGATCGAATTGATCGAGACTCTCGTGGATCACTACGATGCTCCGTATGCGGATTCATCCGCTTTGCCTTTGTGGCTTCTTGCGCGTGAAACCGCGAAGCAGATCAAAGTCGTGCTTACCGGCGATGGCGGAGATGAGACGTTCGGAGGATATCGCAGGTACGCGGCATTCGAGCGCGCGCTTCGAATACCGAGCGCCGCAGCTCCATTTTTTGAATTAACATGCCGCTTAACGCACGATCACAGATTTTGCAGGATGGCGGAAACAGTTAAGACACATTCGTATGGAGAGCTTTTTTGCGGATCGTATTTTAATACGAAAAGTCTTAAAGAAATATGTACGGAAGAATTTTTGAAGCAGACGGAAGAATTTGATGCAGTACGTTTCGTAGGGGCGGGGTTCTCCCGCCCGAGTGCGGATTCCGGGGAGGGCGGGACAAGCCCGCCCCTACAAGATGCGATGCTGTTCGATCTCACATCGTATCTTCCGGACGACTTAAACGTTAAAATGGATCGCGCAGCCATGGCATTCGGACTTGAGGCGAGGTCTCCTTTTCTTGACCAGGAACTCGTGAAATTCGCATTGTCGTTACCATTGAATCAAAAGGTGGATCATGGTAAGACGAAGATCGCATTAAAGAGGGCTTTGAAAGGAATTGTTCCGGAATGGGTACTTAACAGACCCAAACTTGGATTTCAGGTTCCTTTGGCAGAATGGTTCCGCGGACCGCTTGAAAAAATGCTTCGTGAACGTTGTTTGGATCAGAACAGTCCGCTCCATAAGATTATGAAACGAGAAGTTATCGAACATCTAATCGACGAAAATAAAAATGGCGCAGATCACGGCAATAGACTATGGATGCTGCTTACGCTTTCGATTTGGTTAGATAAATATGAAAAATAATCTGTCATCCCGAGGGAAGTCGGAGCGACGAGGGATCTTCAATATGGAACCGCTGTCGAGAACATTAAATGGAAGATTCTTCGACTTTTCGTATATGTCTCAGAATGACATTTGTTTATAGTTATGACTCACATTCTCGTCACCGGCGGCGCGGGGTTTATTGGCTCACATCTTTGCGAAGAGCTTGTGAAAGATCCTCAGAACGAGGTTATTTCGCTTGATAATTATTCCACGGGATCAGAGAAGAATCATATCGACGGAGTTACGTATATAGTAGGAGACACGCGTGAGATCGACGGTAAGATCTCGTTCGTTCCTGATCTCGTTTTCCATCTCGGAGAGTATTCTCGTACATCGGAAAGTTTTAAAGAACCGGAAAAGACCTGGTCTCATAATATAGAAGGAACTTTTCGTGTATTGGAGTTTTGCCGCAAAAATAATGTAAAGAAAGTTTTATACGCCGGTTCAAGCACAAAGCTCGCAGACGGAGGCGACGGAAGAAATCAATCGCCTTACGCGTGGTCTAAAGCGATTAACACGGAGCTTATACAGCGATATAACGAATGGTACGGACTCCCGTTCGTCACGGTATATTTTTATAATGTTTATGGCGGTCGTGAAATTCAGGATGGATCGTACGCAACATTGATCGGAATTTTTAAACGGCTAACGCGCGAGAAAAAACCCTTGACCATCGTAGCTCCCGGAACTCAACATAGAAGTTTTACGCATGTCGATGACATCGTACGTGGAATAATTTTAGCCGCTGAAAAAGGAAACGGTGACGGATACTGCCTCGGGCCAAAAACAATGCATACGATCAAAGAGGTTGCGGAAATGTTCGGCGGAGAAATTAAGATGTTGCCGGAAAAGCCGGGGGATAGAAAAACCGTAGCGATCGATCTTACTAAGACGGAGGAGGAGCTTGGGTGGAAGGCGATGATTCGCTTGGAAGATCACGTCAGAGATTTTCTAAAGAGTTTATGAAACAGAAAATTATTGTTTTTTCTACAACGTACTTCCCACTCGTCGGCGGGGCTGAAGTTGCAATGAAAGAAATAACAGACCGATTACCGAATATTGAATTTCATTTGTTTTGCGCGCGAATTAAGTCAGATCTCCCAAGTACGGAAAAAATAGGTAACATCACCGTACATCGCGTCGGTTTCGGTATCCCGTTCGACAAGTTTCTTCTCCCATTACTCGGATCCATTTCCGCCCTCCGGATATATTCGGATGTTGGACATCCGAATATGGTTTGGGCGCTTATGGCTAGTTATGGCGGGTTCGCAGCACTTGTCTACATGTGGTTTCGGACGAAATCCAAGCTGCTTTTGACATTGCAAGAAGGAGATCCTCTAGAACATTACGCAAAGCGCGCTGGGTTTTTTCGGTTTTTGCACAAAATGATTTTTCGTCGTGCGAATGCGGTTCAAGCTATAAGTCGTTTTCTCGGAGTGTGGGCGACTGACATGGGATTTCGTGGAACGCCGGTGATAATTCCGAATGGTGTTGATGTTGAGAAGTTTGCTAGACGACGGAGGGCGGATGACAGTGAACAGATAACAGTGAACAAGGGGCAACTTGGTTATTCGAAAGAGGATGTTGTAATCGTGACCACATCGCGACTCTCATTGAAGAACGGCATTGATGATCTCATTAATTCTCTCTCGTTTCTTCCAGAAAATAATAAGCTTTTAGTTGTTGGCGAAGGAGAGGATAGAGAGAGACTCGAGAATCTTGTTGCTGAGAAAAGTTTTTCTGCACGTGTAAAGTTTCTTGGTAAAAAGGATCACGACGAACTTCCCGCGATTTTGCAGTCCTCGGATATTTTTTGCCGGCCGTCTTTATCAGAAGGATTGGGGAATTCTTTTCTTGAAGCAATGGCGGCCGGAATTCCTATAATAGGAACGCCGGTAGGAGGCATCCCCGATTTTTTGCTTGATGGTCAGACAGGGCTTTTTTGTCGCGTACGAGATCCGGAATCTATTGCGGATGCTGTAAAGAAATTGGAAGGCGATTCGGAATTGCGATCGCGTATAGTCTCGCAAGCGCAAGAACTTGTCAGGCGTAAGTATGATTGGAGCTTGATTGCTTCAAATATGGGGGATCTGATAACCTCGCTATCAGTATGATCTACGAGCGCGGAAATGCGGCAAAACAGTGGATATTTGAAGAATTGGATCGCAAATTCGGCCAGTCTTCGGCGCGCGTTCTTGATCTTGCTTGCGGGGACGCTATTAAGTGGAAAGTATTTCTCGCGACGCATCCATCGACTCGCGTGGTTGGAATTGATACGGATGCGAATGCCATTGCGCGCGGTCAGGATTTGTTTTCTGGAAATTCGCAGATTGAGCTTCGCGTTTTTGATGCGCAACATCTAATAAAGATTGCCACGTCGCAAATGCCTCCTCGCAATGACACGGAAAATGCATTTGATGCGGTCGTCGCAATGAGCGCGATCGAGCACGTTGTTGATCGGCCGGCGTTTTTAAAAACTACATGGGACGCGCTTCGATCCGGCGGCATCGCATATCTAAACTTCGACGCAGGTCATTTCAGATCTCACAACATCAAAGAACGGTTGATGGTTCCTATCAGTCAGATACTCGCGGTTTTTGGATTTGAAGGATCGTACATGAAGAAAGTGAACGACGACACGTTCTGCAGACAGGCGGAGGCGCATGGATTCAAAGTGACGGGATTGAAGAAACATAACGCCCAAAAGCTCAAGGGGTTAATGCGTGGCGCTCCGGATGATGTATTGAACGATTGGTTTGCTTTTGAAGATTCTTTGAATGCGCGATTTACGCCGGAGAAACTGGATGACTTTATGTTGTCCACAACGTGTATTCTAGAAAAGCCATGAAGATACTGCTTGCAACCGGAATCTATCCTCCGGAATCAGGAGGGCCCGCAACTTATACTAAGGGGCTGGCTTCGTCGTTACGTTTGCGAGGACACGAGGTGACGGTGATCGCATATGGAGATACTAGCGTTGAAAGAGATGCGGTTCGGATTACTAGAAAAGGCGGTTCCGTCTTTCGATATCTACGGTATGCATGGAATGTATTTTTGTTAGCGCGTAAATCGGACGTTGTTTACGCGCAAGGTCCCGTATCGGAAGGTTTTCCGGCGACGATCGGCGCCATGATCGCAGGACGTCCGTTAATAATGAAAGTCGTAGGGGATTATGCGTGGGAGATGGGAATGCAGCGTAGGGGCGGGCTTGTCCCGCCCTCCGATCGACATAAGGGCGGGAGAACCCCGCCACTGCTCGATGAATTCCTTACGAAGAAACACGGCGGCTTAGTTGGTTTGTATGAACGGATTGAGCGGTGGACTGCTAAAAGGGCGGCGAGAATGATCGTGCCGAGTAAATATCTGAAAAGCGTGGTAGAGCGATGGGGAGTTCCGTCAGAAAGAATAGAAGTGGTTTTGAATGCGAACGAGACGCTTCCGGCGACTCTTGGTCGTGATGAAGAGCGTCGCGTTTTTGGCGTTTCAGATAAGGTTGTGATTTTAACTGCCGTGCGGGCTGTGCCGTGGAAGGGCGTGGCGGAGCTGGTTTCGTGGTGGAAGGAGATGCCGTCGACGCATCTGTTGGTCGTTGCAGGAGACGGTCCGGATCTTGAAAGCTGGAAAGAGGCGGCAAGAAAAAACGGCGTGGAATCTCGCGTGCGTTTCGTTGGCAGGATTGATAGGGGATCGCTCGCAAAATGGTATGAAGCGGCTGATGCGTTTATCCTTAATTCCGGATATGAAGGATATCCTCACGTCGTGGCAGAAGCCGCATCGCGCGGAGTTCCGTGTTTTGTAAGCGACCAAGGCGGTAATCCTGAAACGAAAGAGACGTTCGGGGACTTGGTCACGGTTTTACCGTATAACGATCAGTCCAAATGGGTTTCCGCATTGTCCGTTGTAGGGGCGGGCTTGTCCCGCCCTGATCGACCGAACGGAGGGCGGGACAAGCCCGCCCCTACGTGGACCCATGAACAAATGGTTGATTCAACGGAAAAAATCATTTCCGGCAACGATGATCGGATGCAGGTCGTGATGGTGAGCTATGACCGCGATCTTCTGGATCAAACGTCCGCGACGTACGCACGAGTGTCGTCCATCGTCGGAAGCGGCGTTGCGATAAAATTCGTCGTAATGCAAGGCAGGATTTTCAGGAGCGTAATTGAGGGAATACGTCAGGCGAAGCGTTTTCCCGGACGCACGATAGTTACGGCGCAGGATCCTTTCGCCGCCGGTCTTGTAGGATATCTGATCTCGCGTTGGACAAATACTCCTCTTGAAATTCAGGAGCACGGCGATTTTTATTCGGGCGAGTGGGTACGCGAGGATCTGAAGAATCGAGTTTTGTCGTGGTTCGGATATTTTATTCTGCGACGCGCAGAACGAATCCGCGCCGTCAGTGAGCGCGTCAAAGAGAATCTCATAAGTCGCGGAATTTTTGCCGGTAAAATTGACGTGATTCCAGTCTCACAATCTCTCGTTCACTCACAACGATCCACGTATGGAAACGATCTTGTAAATTGTAGGATTGTTGTTCCGTGCAGATTCGTGAAACAAAAAGGATTGGATACGTTGTTGAAGGCGGCAAAGATTTTGAAAGATCTAAACGTAGCTTTTTCGATTCAACTCATTGGCGCAGGACCTCTCGAAACCCAAATAAAACAATTGATAAATAGCCATTCTTTAGGGTCAATCGTGACCATTAGCCCTTGGCAGGATCCGGCAACGCTTTGGAAGGATGCGGACATGTTCGTGCTTTCATCAAATTACGAAGGGTGGGGGAGGACGATCGTGGAGGCGATGGCGGCAGGCGTTCCGATCGTTACCACTGATGTCGGTTGCGTGGGATCTTTTTTTCGTCCGCAGATCGATGGCAGAATTGTTCAGCCAAACGATCCCGTTGGTCTAGCGGCAGTTATCGAAGAACAGATCAAAGAAACTGAACGCCGCGAATGGATGCGCGACCAAGCGCTGGAACGCGCAAAAACATTTCCGACGCAAGACGAATTACATGTAAAGCAGCGAGATGGGTGGAAAGTGATCATAACCCCCTCTAACTCCCCCTTGTCTCAAGGGGGAGGGGTAAGAGTCGGTCAACGTTTTGATTTGTGGGTCATGGCGCTAATCATATTTACAGTCCTTGTCCGCGCGCTTTCGGTTGCATTGTTCCACGCAAGTCTCTTGAATCGCGAATGGGGATTTTTCACGCTCGTCCAGCATTGGTTTCAAGGTTACGGATACAGCTACGCAACTGAACTCGGTTGTTCATCCGCCTACCGTTCACCCGGATATCTTTTTTTTCTCACTGCGCTCTACAGCGTCTTCCGACCGGAAAATACATTGGCGCAAGCAATTGTTCAAAACATATTTGTAGTCGGAATAATCTGGCTTGTTTACGCCGTCGGGAAACGTCTCGTTGGAAAACGCGCGGCTTTGGTTGGGGCGTTCTTAATGGCGGTGTATCCGTACACCTTCTATCACTACACTCAGTACTACCACACGTTTTTGTCCTCTTTCTTCCTTTTATTGATGGTTTGGTTCGTTCTTCGTTTGGCGGAATCAAAGCGTAATCGCGATGCTATCGGCGCCGGACTTTCTATCGGGGCTCTCGCTTACGTACAAGGCACCATTCTCGTCGCGGCCCCTCTTATAGTTCTTTGGCTTTTCTGGAAGTGGAAATTCGATTGGAAACGAACTCTGGTCGCAGCGATTCTTATGGCGGTATTTTCAGCAGGACTCATCGCGCCTTGGACGTATCGAAATTGGAAAGAGATGCATGCGTTCGTACCGCTTACTACCGATTTAGGATTCGGTCTTTATAAGGCAAATAATGAAAATATTTACGAACTTACAAAGCGAGGTTATCCGCAGGAAGTGGTAGATGACGTGGTAGTTTCATCAACTAATTCCGATTACGTAATGTATCGTTTGCGTCCGGAAATACAAAACGAACTCGAACGCGACGGAGTATTTAGAGATTCGTTTTTTTGGACAGGTTGGCATCCAAAAGAACCGAACGGTATTGCTACAACATGCAAAGAGCTTGGACCATTGAATGAGGTCGGATTCAATAGTTACTGGATTGAGCAAGCTAATGACCGGGCAGTAAAAACCTCACTTGGTGAACGTTTGGAATTACGTCTATTAAAATTGAAAACATTTTGGCAGCCGGCGCTTTTCCCTTCTGTAAAAACCGGTGCGCCATGGTCTTTTGCAGGAAACCCATCGAAAGTTTGGCTCGCAAGAAATGCGGTGACTGCCGCCTCAGCCGTTGTTATTATCGGCGGTTTTGTTGGATTATTATTGGCAGTGCGTCGCCGTGAACAAAATGTTTGGCTTCCGTTCGCCATTATTCTGGTCTATACGTTTATGCATACGTTTTTCGCCGGATACACCAAATATCGAATTCCGTTGGATAATTTTATGGCGATTTATGCAGGATATACATTGATATATATTTTGAATCGCATTAAGAGGATCGGAAAATAACCGATTTATTATGTGTGGATTTTCTGGTTTTGTAGGAACTCCAGACCCCGAACTTCTCCAACGGATGGGTTTAAGCGTTAGACATCGCGGTCCGGATGGTAATGACAATTACTCCGACAGCGCGTGTTCGTTAGCTCACTATCGTCTTTCAATTATTGATCTTTCAACGGCGGGACGTCAGCCGATGAAAACTTCGGATGGAAGATTTGTGGTTGCGTATAACGGCGAGATTTATAACTATCGTGAATTACGAAAACGATACGAAGACGAGGGATGGAAGTTTGAGTCACGTACGGATACCGAATGTTTTTTAGCTTCCGCAGCTTTGCATGATCTTCGCGATCTCGATCAATTTCATGGAATATTCTCATTCGCACTTTGGGATTCGAAAGAAGGCGTCTGCTATGTCGCTCGAGATAGAATGGGAATAAAACCGCTTTTTATCTCAACTCAAAACGGTAGAGTTGCTTTCGCCAGCGAAATTCAAGCATTGCTCCACCTAAAGGAGAAATGGAAGATAGATTCAATTGCCAGGTCTTTGTATCTTTCGGTTGGTTATGTGTCAGGACCGCGAACAATTTATGAGGGTATTCAGTCGCTTGAACCTGGCAGGCGCTACGTAATTAAGAATGGAAAACTTTGTTACGAAGGAACGTTTTATAGAACTTCAGATACGCAGTTGGGTCTATCACGATCAGAAGCTGATAAAGCTCTCGTCCAGATTGTAGATAAAGCAGTTTCGAATCAACTCGTTTCAGATCGTCCCGTTGGCGTCTTTCTTTCCGGCGGTTTGGATTCGTCCGTCGTTCTTTCTTCAATGCGTCTTGCGCAACCTAATGGAAAGATAAAAACCTTCACTACAAGATTCAAGCATGACACGTCTGATACGAAGTTTAATCGCGACGCGGATCTGGCAAAATTAACTTCAGAAAAGTTCGGATGCGATCATAACGAGGTCATGATCGACGAACGCGATGTTATCGAAAATGCCGAACTAATCGCGCTAGCATTAGGACAGCCGCACAATAATCATTCCACGGTAGCGCTTGACGCGGCGGCGATGCTTGCAAGGAAAGATGTAGCCGTTGTTTTGTCCGGTGACGGCGGAGACGAGTCTTTTGGCGGATACGATCGATATAAGTTTTTCAAGCGTGTTGCGGGCTTGTTTTCGTCTCCTTACGGTCGCGCTCTCATTCGATTTCATCCTAAAAGCCGCGCATGGT
>CAZQNT010000001.1:28165-40630 GCA_964595075.1 uncultured Gammaproteobacteria bacterium
GTTGAATGGCGTGAGCGCTTACGACGAGGCTGGCGCAATGTTGTCGTTTCATGCAACGTCGCTATTGGAGCGTAAAGCTTTGTTCGGAGAAGTTATTAATGATGATTATATTCTTGATGACTGGAGAAAGAGGTTGAATGAAATTCCCTTAAAGGAAGAGATCGCGCGTTTTATGGCGTTAGATCGTGAAACGTGGTTGCGCGATGATGCTTTCGTACGCTCCGATCGTATAACGATGCGCTGCGGACTCGAGTTGCGCGTTCCCTTGACAGACGATTCGATCGTGGAATTCGCCGCGTCATTGCCGAGCGATTATCACGTCACTTATGGTAAAACAAAAGCGTTGTGGCGCGAGGCGTTCGCGAATCGTTGTTTGCCGGAAATTGTAAGCGAGCAAAAACGAGGATGGTTTCCTCCGACATCGAAGTGGTTGCGTACTGGATTGAAGGAATGGGCGCGTGAAATATTGGAAGAAGCAATCGCCACGCATCAATGGATAAACGGCCATGTATTACGGAATGCGTGGGAAGAACATCAATCGTCGCGCGCCTATCGTCTTCAAGAGATTTGGACAGTAATCGCGTATCATCTGTGGTGGCGCGCGAACAGTGATAAAATCTCTGACGTATGAAGATAATTTATGTCGAAAACGTACGCGTTCCTTCAGAGCGCGCACACGCATACCAGATTTCTCAGACATGTGCTTGGTTCGCGCGGTTAGGGCATGACGTAACTCTTGTAAATCCCGATCGTGCAGACGGAAAAGATATATTTACCGCATACGGTTTAGAGCCGGGGTTATTGAAGCATGTCACGCTTCGTTCAGCGGATCCTCTTTCGTGGCGCTGGTTTCCTTTGAAAAAGATAGCTTATGCAATGCAGCGACATTTTTTTGTTCGCGCGCTTCGTTTGTGGGCGCTTAGGGGCATTCGAATCAATAGATGGGCTCTCGAACTTCATGACGCACCCGACGCGAATTCCGCGCGTTGGGAACGTGTAAAAGGATCTGTTTCCGTATTTATCGCAATATCACACGGATTGGTGGAGTGGTTAAAGAAAAATGGGATAAATGCCGCGTGGGCACCGGACGGTTTTGATCCGAAGGAAGTTGAGTCGTTGAAAAGTCGAGAGGAAGCTCGTAATGTTCTTGAACTGCCTGAAAATGCATTTATAGCGATCTATACCGGTACTTTTTATCCGTGGAAGGGTGTTGATTTGGTAATCAGATCCTGGAGCAAAACTCCTTCAAACGCGCATCTGGTATTGATTGGCGGTCCGGAAGCCGATCGAAAGAGGATTGAACAATGCATTGATCCAATGGTTTCCGACAGGATTCATCTTTTTTCCATGATGCCTCGACGAGATGCGATTTCAATTTTATCCGCTGCAGACATCGGACTTCTTACGACATCACCGAATTTTGCGATCGGGAGAGAATTCACTTCACCTCTCAAACAGTTCGAATATCTTGCGTCCGGACTCCCGTTGCTCGCCACGGAAGTACCTTCATCGCACGAAGTGTTGGATGACGACGTTGCAAAATTTTTTAATTACACGGAAGATGATTTTGCGGTTAAACTTGTCGAGATCATGAGTGATGATGGGTGGCGAAAAGCGGCGGCAGACCTTGCGAGAAATCGCGCTAACGCATATACGTGGGAAGCTCGTACAAGGCGAGTGTTGGATGCGCTAATGATATGACAAATAAACGACGCTTACTCATAATTACTCAGGCGGTTGATCAGGAGGATTCCGCCCTCGGGTTTTTTTGTGAATGGTTAGAAGGTTTTTCGAAAGAGTCACGGATCGAGTCTGTTGAGGTGTGGTGTTTGAGGAAGGCGAAATGGGATAATCAGCCGTCGAACGTTTCAATCAAAATTCTTCCATCGGGATCGGTGTCGCGAGTATTTCGTTTTTTGTCGTTGGTAGTTTCATCGCATTTTGATGCAGTATTTGTTCATATGGCTCCAATTTGGGCGGTTTTAGGTGGTGCGTGGTGGAGACTTAGCGGGCAGCGGCTTTTGCTTTGGTATACGCACGGAACGAAAACGCGAACACTGTCATGCGCCGTTCGGCTAGCTGACGCGGTTTGTACCGCAACTCCGGAAGCTTTTCCAATCAAGACATCGAAAATAAGCGTACTTGGTCACGGGATTGGAAAAGGATTCGCGAACCGTGCGCGTTCATCCCATGATAGTCATGATCTGCGTTTTATTTCCGTTGGCCGTATCTCAGAAAGAAAAGCGGTAAAACAAACGGTTGCGTTTTTTTGCAAGATCAAGGAAGTCTGTTCAACCGCTCGTTTTACATGGATAGGAGAACCGCTTACTGATTTGGATAAAAAATATTTTTATGAAGTCCGCGAACAAGTTACCGAATTAAATCTTCAAGATAGCGTTGAATTTCGTGGGAACGCGCTTTATCGCGACATGCCGAAAATTTATTCCGAATCGGATTGTTTGATTCATCTGTCAGAGACAGGAAGTTTGGACAAAGTCGTGATAGAAGCAATGGCGACCGGATGTCCTGTATTTAGTACAAATCCGGCTACGAAAGAGGCGGTTCCGGATGCATACCGGAATGGTTCATTGGATGAAGATGCAGCAAAAGAAGCCGTCCGACGCGCGCGATTTGGGATTTCATTCGAAATTCGCGCGGCTATAAACAAAGAATTTTCACTTTCTGAATTAATAGGAAGACTGACTAATGTTGCGTTTCCTGCTTGACATACTTAATATATTTCCGCATCCTGCGCAAACAATCATCTATGGTTTCAATCATTTTCCCGGCTTTTAACGAAGCGGAGAACATACGTCGTTTTCAGATGGAAGTGATTCCTGAGTTTATAAAATTAGGCGTGCCATTTGAAATTATTATTGTTGATGACGGAAGTACGGATGAGACCGCGGCTGTCGCATCATCGTTCGGTCAGTACGTGCGCTGCGTTCGTCACGATAGAAATCGCGGTCTTGGAGCCGCCGTTAGAACAGGAATCGCGGAAGCTAAAGGAGATATCGTGATTACGATGGACGCTGATTTAACGTTTGCGCCGCAATTGGTAGCAAAGCTACTTGAACGATTTCGAGAGGGCGATGTAGACGTTGTTTCGGGTTCTCCGAAACTCGCAGGTTACGGGAAAGATATTCCTTCATACAGAATTTTCGTTGCGCATATCGCGACTTTGATTTATCAGCTCGTGATGGGCGCGAAGGTTACGGCTGTCAGTCCGATCCTTCGGCTGTATAAACGCGATCAGCTCTTGGAGCTGCCTTTGCAATCAACGGGTTTCGATATCAACGCAGAGATTCTTTTTTATCTCATTCGTAACAATCGGAAGATCGCCGAGATCCCTGCGCCGTTGACGCAGCGCATTCATGGAGAGAGTAAATTGAATTATGGTAAAGAGATGCGAAGGCACCTGCGTTTGTTAAAACGCATGGTCGCTTTGAGGTTCGCTGGACGAAAAAAAGTATGATAGCGATCGTATTGGGAACTCGTCCCGAAATCATCAAGACGGCGCCGATAGTAATAGAAGCGGCGCGACGCGGCACATCGGTTGGGATCATCCATACGGGCCAGCACTATTCGCCTGAAATGGATGCGATGTTTTTTAGTGAGATGAATTTGCCCGCACCTGTCGCAAATGCGCATGTCGGTTCCCATGCGGCATCCAAACAGCTTGGATTGATGATGCAGCGGTTGGCTGATATTTTTTATGAGATCAAACCAAGCGTCGTGATGGTTGAAGGGGATACGAATTCCGTTTTAGCCGGGGCGTTGGCCGCATATAAAGCCGGGATTGCGGTGGCTCATCTTGAGGCAGGGTTGCGTTCAGACGATTGGAATATGCCGGAAGAATCCAATCGCGTGTTGGCAGATCGTCTGTCGAGATGGATGTTTTGCCCGACCGAATTGCAGAAAGAGCGGCTTTTAATGGAAGGGATCACCAAGGGGGTTCATGTGGTTGGGAATACAATAGTGGATTCATCCCTTCATTTTTCGAAGGTCGCGTATCAAAAAAGCGACATTGCCGAACGGTTGAAGATAAATACCATTCCATACGCGCTGCTTACTATGCATCGTCCATCGAACGTCGATGATCCGTCGCGCTTAAAATCACTAATCGAAGCGATAGCGAACGCGGCCGCGCGTTTAAGTTTAAAAGTCGTATTTCCTGTTCATCCACGAACAAGAAATTTATTGGACCAGTATAAAATAGAATTACCGGAACAGTTTATAGCGATCGAGTCGCTCGGATATTTGGATCTATTGCGTTTGCAGGGTTCGGCGGAAATCGTGTTAACCGACTCAGGCGGTATTCAGGAAGAGGCATGTATTTTGAGAGTACCGTCCGTAACGCTTAGAGCGAATACAGAAAGACCGGAAACGCTCCATGTGGGCGCCAGTGTTCTTCATTCGGAAGCCGATGCAGACTCATTGTTTGCCGTAATGAAGGCGCAGATGGCTAAATCGCGCGATTGGGTCAATCCGTTTGGTGACGGAAAAACAGCGGAACGCGTATTGGATATACTTGAAAAATCTTGATACACTCGCTCGCATGACGGAAGAAAAAACTAATAAGATTTGGTGGTTTTTGGTCCCCATGTCCGCATTTATTGTGGCTTGGTTGCCATATTGGATTTGGAACTATTTTGCAGGGTCTCCATTATCTAACGAATGGTGGCGTGTAAGAGTAGTGCCGCAAGGTATTTTTGACGCGTATATATATCTTCACTGGCTTGGCGCGTATGTGTTAGGAAACGATGCGGCAAATCAGTTTTCGTGGTTTGGTAATTTTTTGCGAGTTCTGTATTCAGCCCTCCCAACCGGAGTTACGATTCCGGAATTTTGGATAGTGAGTCGTTGGGTGGCGATTGTTTTTTCAATATGGATTGGAAGTTGGTGTCTGCTCATGTGGACAGGATGTTCGCGTGAACACGCTCGTGCGTATTCTTTCGTGGCTTGGATCGCATCGCTGTTAACGCTAAGTCTTCGTCCAGGCATCTCTTCAACGTATTGGCCGGTAGTTTGGCAGGCGTAACTTTCGTGTTCATTGGGGCTGAATTGTTAGAAAAAGGATATTGGAAGCGGGGATTGGCATCGACGGTTGCCGGCATATCGCTCACCGGTATTTATCCATGGTTTTTTCTTTTTTCCGGGGTTTGGGCTGCCGTAATTTGGGGATCGCGCCTCACGGTTATATCTAAACGAACATTCGTCGCCGTTGTTGCGGCGATAGCGGTGATTGCAGTATTGATTTCACCTTTAATCGCAAGAATTTTTTTGCAGCCGAACGTAATTGCAAAATTCGAGACGCTTGAACGTGATGGGATTGTGTTTTCCAAGATGCCGTTCATCTCGAACACCGTGATTATCATGGCGGCGTGGTTGGTTCTGTGCGGAGCGATATTATTTATTAACCGTGACACCGGTTCGGTTGCAGTACGTCGTATAACTATTATTTTTTCCGCATGGCTCTCCCTTTTTGTATTGTGGTTTCACACGCCGTTTACCGGAGTATTTACTCACAACGATCACTTTATTTCCGTAGTGCAGTTTTTAGGGATCGTAAGCGTGTTGGCGATTTGGTTCGCGCAAGCGGGAAAAGATTTTCGTATTAACAATAACATTCCATCGGCGCTCGGGATTTTTTCATCATTATTTTTTATTTATATACTCGCGAAACCGGCGAGGGGCGGTTTTTTGAAACTCGATGTGTATGTAATTCATCTTGCAAATTGGTTTTTTATCGCCCTGACTTGTTTGATGATGGTGTTCAGATCGCGTATGATTCGGGCATCCGAGAGGCCGTGGTTTTTTTGGCCTTTGATTTTTTCACCGTTATTACTTGTCAGCGTAGGCAGTCTAGCGACAGCGATTATGCGTGAGATCCCGGATATTGCCGCGATTAAGACAAGGATCACGGTTATCGAATGGATAAACTCCAACGTTCCATACGGCGCGACTATATGCGCGGAACCTGAAAGCGCCGCGTTTTATGGCGCTCATACAGGAAGACAGGTGTTGCCAGGGGAAGGTCCTATCGCATATCCGGTTTCATACGAAACGGTTTTGAAGCAATTGGAAACAATTGCCGGTAGTCTGAATGTTGTAGATTCCGGTAATAGCGATTCTTTCCGTTTTTTCAGCGCATACTATCTCGACAGGGCTTGCAGGCAATTCGCGATGCAAATGTCTGCTATGCGAAAAATCGGCGTGTCTGAGGAGACGATAAGCCGACTTTCCGGATGCGACGAAAAACGAATCGCGTCGTTTCAGTCGCGCATCGAACTCGCGATGCGAAAACATGAGCTCAACGAAGTCGCATTTATCTCAACGTGTCCGCATGTAATAGTCGGAAAAGGAAGAATAGATTTTTGGAAATTGCCGGAAGGATACACGGAAGCCGTTTTTTTGGATGGCACATCAATTTGGAGCAATCCTTAATCGTGATTCGATTTGAACTCCATTCCAACCCACTGCTGCGACGGCACAAGTATGTCGGGTTCCTCGCGCGTAGATGAATATCCGAGTTTGATTAATTCAGTGCGCAATCCAACTAATCCGTCGTAAGAATCCGCAACGACGTATGGTCTCACTTTACCGCCCGTTCTTTCTATTACAGATTCGAGTTGTTGTATGAGGCGCATCGGATCTTTATACGCCAAGATATTCGCGTCGGCTGCGTACATGATTTGCGCGTCCAACGCGTAGACTTGGCGTGTAGGAAATTGTGGACTGGGAAAAAACGGAATATAGTCGGCTTTTTGTTGAAGTAAAAACACCATCGACGTTTTATTGTCGGTCATGAGATTGATTGCCGTTCCTAAATGAAAAAATTTGTTTTCGTATTTTCCGAATGAGTATGTCGGCGTTCCCTTTTGGATGTTGATAATAGTAAGATAGGTTTGCCTGATGATCACGCCGCATATCGGCAATAATAATAGCGGCACTATCCATTTTTTTACAGTTTTTCCTTTAAGCGTCGGCCATTCGATAATAAGATAAGCGATTAGGGCGGTGAAGAACGGCATAAATTGGCGCCCCTCATAACGCATCCACGAAGCTCCCGGGAAAATGAAACCGAATCCGGATCCGGCAAACAAAAGGATCGCTGGAATTACGGCTTTGGTTTTCCACCACGAACCGCAACGCGCCTTCTCGTTTTTCGCGAGCAGCAGAAGTCCGAGTCCTGTAAAAGCAACGAAGAAAATCACAAGAAGGTGTAGCTCGATGATGCGGTGCTTGTCCCATCCGAAGCCGATCAGATATCGCAACTCGCGTGAGACTGAAAGAAAGTGTTCCAGAAACGAAGCTTTTCCGTCTTGATTCGCCATAGTGTTCCAACGCCCGAACCAATCCGCCATTGCGCCGTCCCATCCAAAAACCGCAATCGATTGGATAATCTGCACAATCCTAGCGATAATTGCCGCAGCTCCGAATGCGATCCAGCGTTTCAATCGTATCCGATATTCGTTGAACAGATCGTAACCGACGATCCAAACATATCCGAATACTATTGATTCCAATGTCGTTAGGCACATGAAAAAATACGTAAGCCACATTACGATAGAAATAGTTTTACGATGGTTTTCGTTTACAGTCTTTTCGATTACAGAAAAAAATAGGAGCTGGTATTTGAAGAAATCGTCTATCGCTATATTGGTTGCGTGCACCCAATCTACGTATAGATTAGAAATAAGATAACTCCCGGCCGCTATCGAAGCCGCAATTCGAGAGCGGAACAGCGCGTATAGAAAAGCATATAAAAATATCAATCCGACAGTTGACTGAAACATTTGTACCGATTGGAAGAGAAATTTATGTTCGCTCCCAGCGATGGCTGTTACGATAGCAAGAGGGACGAGATTGAAATTAGGGAAGTGATTGTAATAAATTCGTCTTACAAGATCACCGTCTTTTACGTACCAAGACCCTTGAGCGTGATCTGCAAGATCGGTTCCGTCGAACAAGTTAACGAACGGCGTATATCCTTGCGGTATCAAAAGAAATGCATGAGGTTTGAAAAATCCATCACGCGACCAATAACGAAGCGTTAGTATGCTCTGAATGTCCCCGTTTATCCATGCGCTCCACTGTCCGGTTCTCGATATGTTCCATCCTAGAAATATCGTCCAAACGAGAATTAGTGTTAGGAATAAGCGATGAGGCCGTATCGCATTTACGAAACGGCTCTCACTTTGAGTTTTTGGCTGTTCCGTGGGAGAATAGTTTTCCATGGAAGAACATCTTAACGGGAAACCGGCTGGCAGACAACTTTTATCAAAGCGCACGATTTGGTATGTAGCGATTCCGACGCTCATCTGTGCTGGTTATTGGTCGCTTTTTCAAGCGCTTGATATTGACGGAAATTCATTGCGCTTAACAGCGTTGCCAAACCCTATTTTTGATTGGTGGTTTTATTTGCAGCTTTTGGTATCGGACTTTTTTGACGGAACGCGAACCTTATTTCATGGATTGTCTTTTTTCGCACACCCACTCCTTTATTTTGTTCGAGGTCTTTGGCCATATTTCTCGTTTCCGGAAATCTATTTCTTTCTCACGTCCATATCACTCATTCTATCGATTTGGCTTTTGGCGCGTATATTTCGTATATTCGGAGACATCCCACTGGAAACGGCTCGGCGACGCAGTCTGATAGCATTTTTTATCGTTCAGGCGATCTTAGGAATGCGACCGGGTGCCGCGTCATGGTATATTCCATTTTTTCTTTGGAGTTTGTTAGCGATGCATTCCGGGTACATCAACTGGGCAAAAGGTCGTGTTTCAAGAGGGATTATTTTGATGTTGTCGGCATTATTTCTATCAAGCGTTTATCCATGGTTTTTTCTATTTATCGCAACGACTGTTGTTTTGCTGTTCGCTATAAATTTTTTGAATTCTAAAAGTATCGCAGCGATTGTCGGCGCCTGTATTGTCGTCGCTTCGGTTTTTATTATATTTCGTGGAAATGTCGCTGTCGCTTTGTTAAATCTCGCATCTTTTCAATCGGCATTGCGTGGAGGAATCGGCTGGAGCTTGCTTCCGACCATATCGAACACGGTTTTGGTTCTTTGTATTTGGTGGGTAATTTGGGCTGCAAGGACAAAACAGGAGTATTCATCAGGGTTACCCAGGCGAGTTACGTCGACTCTCGTATTGGGTTGTTGGACAGCGCTTGGGATTTTGTGGTTTCAAAATGTTTTTACCGGTGTGTTTTTTATCACAGACCATCTTATTTATCCGGTTTGGATCATGTCCGCAGTTTCGTGGGCGTGCTTGACTGGGCCGGCGACAAAGCTTATGCGTTGGCTAGGCGCTTTCGTTATATTATTTTGGTTGTATCTGACAGCTAAAATTTTTCTTATTTATCCCGTATCAAGCATTGGCGGTCTTGTTGCGCATTGGGGTATATGGTCTTTTTTGTTACTGTCTCTAGTGTTCGGATCAACGCGATTTCGAAACATCGCAGGATTTGTCGTTGGAATAATCATTACAGTTACCGGTATTCTAGGTACGATTCGTTTTGCGGCACTTGAACAACCGGTGAAAGAGTATCTTCCGTTTTTATCTTGGCTGCATCCACGTGACGTGATTCAACGTGAAAAAGTCTGGTGTAGCGACTGGAACGCGGAACAGAATTTAGCTCCACTCACAGGGCTTCGTATTTTTCCTAGTACCGCCGGTCTTATGGATCCGGTACCGACAGAAGAGATTCAGTCGCGATATGTGGATTATGCTGCGTTTTTTAACGTCCACGATAATGATCAGGGTTGGCGGATATATAGGCAACTGTTGTTCAGTTTGGATTTGCGTTGCGACTTGAATCAAGGCGTCACATCCATATTGAAACGCTTCGTGAGCGATCCGAAAATCGTTTCATTCGTGATCGGATGCGATCGTGAACTATTCGATCGCATGAGGGCTGAAGTTGTCGCGAAAATGAACGCGCGTTGGGAAGCGCCGATTCCGGAGTCATCCGATCTTTGCGATCGATTTATAGTTAGAAAAGTTTACTCGGATAAATGGAGGATTCCCTCCTCATATCCCGAAATATATTCCGATGAATTTTTGACAGTTTACGGAAAAGATTGATTCCTTTATAGGAATCTAAGGGATATGATTAACGTTAACCATAATGTCACATCTATCATAAGCGGTTTGTCCGTTAGAAATGTATGTGACGGCGATTCTCCTTGACCTTCGCTATGAATCAGATATTGGTAGCGGAAAATCCCGTACAGCACGAAAGGGATCGTCATAGGCAGAAGCTGTGTGTGCAGTCGAGTCTGAATCGTCGCGTCCAGCGTGTAAAAAATCCAGGACATAACGATTGATGACGTTATTACAGCAAGGAGTTGATCCAGGAAATATGGATTGTATGCGCGGAGTATCGGTCTATGCTCTGCTGCATTGCCCTGCAACGCAATGTATTCGCCGCGGCGTTTTCCAAGCGCCAAAAAGAGCGCGAGAAGCGTTGCGAGAATAATAACCCAAGAAGTGATGGGTTCTCTTATAGCGAGCGTTCCGCCAAGTATGCGGAGTACATAATTTGCAGAAAGCGCAAACAAATCGATTATGACGATATGTTTTAGAATCGTTGAGTAAAGTATATTTAGAGCGAAATATGAAACTATTGTTATGAAAAATGCATTGTCCAATTTTGCTGCGGTGCCGGTGGCGATCCAAGCGAGAATCAGTGCGAGGATACCGGCGAATTTCACTGAAATGCGACCGCTTGCTATCGGACGTAGGCATTTGTCAGGATGCATGCGGTCACGATTTCTGTCGATTATGTCGTTCCAAACGTAGACAGCGCTGGCGGCGACGCAGAAAATCAAGAATGCATAAACACTCGCTTTAATAAATGCGGGATCCGTCAGTTTTTGAGACAACGCCAGCGGGACGAGAACGAATCCGTTCTTTATCCATTGCACCGGCCGAATAAGGGATATGATGTCACGGAACATATTTTAGAAGTCGAAGGATTCCGGAGTTCATTTTTTTACGATGGATCGAAGCCGAGAAAGGATCCGTGGGATTGTCCTTGTACCAACGATACGCACTGGCGAGCATTTCAGAATTGCTGTATTGCGGAGTGAATGAAAGAATGTTTTTTATTTTTTCGGTTGAAAAAAATACGGTTTTGTCCGCGATGTGATATTGGTAGCTTACTATAGGGGACAGTCCGAGAAGTCCAAGCGCCGGCAAGGTTGCGCGCGCGAGCCATGATGGTACGCCGACTATTCGAGATTTACTTCCCACGTCAGCGCAGAATTTTTCCAAATCCTCGCGTAGAGTTCCGAAACGATCGGCGCCGACGTTGAAGTCTTGTCCGCGACAGGGGAGTCGTGCGACGCGAGCGGCGACCTCCGCTACATCCTCTGCGGCAACGAGCTGGTATCGATTATTTCCGTTTCCGAGCATGTATATTCGATGATTCGTCGCAACCCAATCGAACAGTAATGACATCAATCCCATT
The DNA here is from genome assembly GCA_964595075.1 of uncultured Gammaproteobacteria bacterium. Lineage (GTDB taxonomy): Bacteria > Patescibacteriota > Patescibacteriia > 2-12-FULL-60-25 > 2-12-FULL-60-25 > JAHJFW01. The sequence continues at coordinate 39,648 of CAZQNT010000001.1, forward strand.
CGGCCGGGACCGAGAATCGTTCTCGGTCTGACAATGCTGATGTCAAGAGCGTCTTTGGCTTTTTGGCACAATGTTTCGGCTTCGGCTTTCGACCTTCCGTACGCTTCAAACGGATGTTGCCCGGTCTCTTCCGTGATCGGGTCGGAATTGTTCGGCACTCCATAAACCGAGGAGGAGGATATGAAAATGAATTTGTTTACTTTAGCGTCTACCGCCGCTTTGAGCATCACTTCAGTTCCTTGAACGTTAACTTCTCGAAAGGCGTCTCCGCTCTTGGATAGCGGGACTAGCGCGGCATTATGAATGACGACATTAGCGCCGACGGACGCTCGCGAGACTACGTTTGAATCTCGAACGTCTCCTTTGATAAATTCTACCCCTGTGAGGATTTTTTCCGGCGGCAAAATGTCCAAGATACGCACGTCATATCCGTCAGCCAGGAATCGCTTCGTTAGATGCGTCCCTAAGAATCCGGAACCTCCTGAAATAAGTACGATTGGCATTATTAGATTTCTATTCCGTTATTTTTGCACCACTCGAGCGATCGGCGCATTCCTTCGCGGAGATCGACTTTTGGCGCATAGCCCAACTCTCGTTGCGCTTTCTCTACGGAACACGCAATATCCTTATTCATTTCACCGGCGACGTGAAAGTCCGTCGAATACATTCCAACGGCTTGCAGAGCGTCATCGATAAGCTCGCAAACCGTGGATGCCAACGCTGGAATATGGCGTGGTTTAAGTTTAACTCCCAACAGTTCGGCTACCGTTCCGTAGATTTCCAGCGTTTCGTAAGGACGCGCGTCCGCCATCCAATATATTTGTCCGGCAGCTTCAGGAACTGATTCTGCGCGAAGTAATCCCTGCACGGTATTATCGATGAACGACATGCTGCGCAGATTTTTTCCGTCGCCGAATATGATTGGTTTTCCGGATTTGATCATTTTGAAAAATCTTGTTTGTCTCGCCGGTTGATTCGGGCCG
>CAZQNT010000001.1:40640-49613 GCA_964595075.1 uncultured Gammaproteobacteria bacterium
GAACCAGCATGGGCGAACGATAACCGTTTCGAAAACATTCGGCGTATTTGCGGATTGAACTATTTTTTCCGCCGCCGCCTTGCTTTTTCCATAAGCTTTGTACGGATTCAACGGATCGCTTTCTTTCATCAGAACGCTGCGGCTTACGTTGCAACCGGCGGGGGAGTTGCTGCTTACGAAAACGAAACGCCTAACTCCCGCAGCTTTAGACGCCGCAACAAGATTCTCCGTTCCGCGCGTGTTGACTTCGAAAAGTTGCGAGATTTTTTTTGGATGGATGAGTCCGACGCAATGAAAAACCGTATCTATACCGCGCAACGCGTCTGTCAAACTCGACGGGCTGGTTACGTCGCCTCTAGCTATTTCCGCACCGAACGAATTGAGCGGCGCGGCATTGAATCCAGGTAAAACAAGCGCTCGAACTTGCCTCGCTCCACGCGATGAAAATTCTGTAAGTTCAGGCGCTCGTCCTGTCAGTGCCTCTACTAGACGCGTACCGAGCCATCCCGGAGCGCCGGTCACAAGTGTCGTATTGTTCATAATGGAAGAATAGTTGATTTTGGAAATAATGAAAGTCGTATTTTGTGAAGTTTGGTTAATCCGTGAACCCAAGCCGGACTTTTTCGGTGTAGGCGCGTTCCTGTCGTTATTGAACTTCGAAATTCATTCGGCGACCGGAACGGATCGACCGTCATGGTACTTCTCCCGATTTCAAATTTCGTATGCGAATCGCTGCCGCAGATTTGCGCGATCGAGTGCGTGACAGCGATCCGTTCCGCGTTTTTGTTGGCGGAAACGAATACATTTCTCGCGTTCCATGTTTCGAGAAAATCTATTTCATCAAGAATCGATTCAAGCGATTCCCTGCGTAATCTGTACTTTCTTAATTTATCACACGGATGCGGTATGCACACGAGCCCGCCCTGCTCTCGAATTCGCTCTACGGTTTCTTTGGCGGAAAGTCCGGGTTGGATTGTATTTTGCAGGAAATACCCTATAATATCGCCATCCTTTGTTGAGATTTCTTCGCCTATTATTACGTAAAAAGACGCCTTTTTTCTGATGTATTGTGCGGCATCTATTCTGTCGTGATCCGTTATGGCGATTGCTTGAAGCCCCTTTTGCTCAACGAGTCGGATCAGTTTATCGGGATGGACAGTAGCGCAAGGCGAGGCGCTTGTGTGCGCGTGGAGCTCCACGGACCATTTTGGTGTTTCTGCCATATTCACACTTCCATTAGACGGCAATCATACGAATAAAAGATACCAATAGTCAAGAAAAAAACCACAGATTCTCATGAAAACAATATCTAAAGAAAATGTAGAACGCGTAATTTGGTGGATCGGGGTTCCGATTCTAACGGCCACATCGGTTTTTATACCGTATTGGGTGTGGCATTTGACGCACGGTGTCGCGCCTTTTTGGCGAATAACCGTATTTAGCGGCGCTATGTTTGATATCAGTTGGTATTTGCCCATGATGGGCGCCGTTCTTTCCGGGTTAAATTACGGCGGCTATCTTCATTGGTTTGCTCCCGCCATAAAGGAGCTTTCATTGTTATTGCCCGGAGCGAATATTCCGGAGCTTTGGTTTATAAGCCGCTGGATTTCTACGACTGCATCCGTGTGGGTCGGCGCGTTTTGTTTGCGTAAATGGTCTGAACTTTCCGTTCGTGACGCGCGTTTGTTTTCTTTCGGGTTTTGGTTGGCGTTGATTTTACCGCTTGGAATGCGGCCCGGAGTGTATTCGTGGTATTTACCGTTCGGTTTATTGGGATTTACCGCCGCATGGCTTGTCCGTGAATCTCTTTCATCCGATAAAATCGTTCGTGCAGCCATATTGACTGTTTGCGCCATTGTAGGCACTTGGGTATATTTCTGGTTTTGGATTTTTACCGCCGTGTGGCTTTCCGTTATTTGGGCTCTTTGGATTTTGCGAATTTCACGTCGCGCGATGTTTTCGCTCGTAGCGGTCAGCGCGGCAATTTTTTGTTTAACCGCCGTTCCTTTGGCGCGATGGATTTTACAGCCGTCCCAATTGGTGAAGTACGAAACGTACGAACGTCTCGGTCTCGCTTTTACACGAATTCCGTTCGTCGCAAATCCATTTATCGCAGTGATTTGTTGGGTTGCCATTTTGTTTGTATTGGGAAGAATGCTCCCTAATACCGGTCGTTTAGCGCATAGAATAGAAGGGCTGCAGATCGCTTGGATAGCATTGCTCCTTACATGGCAATTCACGCCGTTTATGGGAGTTTTTTTTCAAAACGATCATCTCAGGACTCCGGTTGTCATTCTTGCGTGGTTCAGTCTCGCATTGGTTTGGAACATGCGCGAGCGGGAAGAATTGCGGCCGTTGCCGTTTTGGTGCAATACGCTGCTTTGGGTTGTTATGGCAACCGCAGTCGTTTTTGTAGTTCGTGTTCTTGCTTCCGGCTATGTCTTTCACGATGAGTTTTTGAATGTTTTACACATCACTCAATGGCTTACCGTGCTTTGCGTTGGAAGTTGGATAATTTTTCGCGCTAACGGCGCAGGATTTATTAAGAAGCGCGCGTCTCTTTACTGGATACTGTTTTTGTCGGCGCTTATCGGAATTCCTGCTTGGATTCATATACACCGCGTAGAGCTGCCGCGTATTACGAAAACGCTCTCACAAATTCCAATAATAGAATGGATGCGAGAAAACGTCCCGGAAAAGGACGCGGTGTGCACGGATCCGGAGACGGCCGCGTTTCTTGGAATTCATGTTGAACGCATGTTTCATCCGCTTGCAATGACGCGGTATCTTCCGCTTTCAAACGAAGATAGTTTGAGTATACTGCTGCAGATCGCGAGCGCTTACGATGTTAAGGCCGCCGGCGCGACAAAGGCGTTTAAGAGGTTTGTGCGACAGGATCGTTCTAATTCGTGCGCTCAATACCTGCGTCAAGCGAACATACTTCGCGGACTCGGCTTGGCCGAAGACAGGATTCAAGAAATGATCGGTTGTCCGACGGCGATTTTGGAAGAAGAACAGGGGAAGATGGCTGCTATGATAGATACGAGAACAATGAACGAAAAAGAGTTTTCCGCCGTTTGCCCTTGGGTTGTAGTTTCAGAATCCAAGCGCGAGTTTTGGCATTTTCCATCCGCGTACGGCACAATAACCTTTCCTGACGGAACAACAATTCGGTCAGCATCACTCCAACTATGATAAATGGGACTATTTTGCGCGAGTATATGAAAAAAGAGCGAGTCATCATTTTCATATGTCTTGCCACGTTTCTTATCAGTCTCGTGTACGCGTTTGCATATCGAATTGCGCCGATCGTGGATGCGAAGGCGTATGACAAAATGGGATGGAATATAGCGCAAGGCAACGGTTTCCGGCTTGTGCTCGATGTTCCTATTGAGCTGGATGACGCGATTACGTATCAAGGACCCATGTTCCAGTTTTTTCTTGCCGGTATTTATTCCATCTTCGGTCATCACATAGAAGCGGTTTGGATAGTACATGCGCTTCTTCGAGCGCTCACGGTTTGTTTAATGTTCGCGACGTGCAAGCTCCTGTTTTCTGAAACGAACGGAAGGAGGATAGGGCTCATCGCTGGAGCATTTATAGGATTTTATCCGGATTTGATAGAGATAGCGGCCATGATAATGACCGAAACGCTTTTTTTGTTTTTATCGGTGCTCACCCTCTATGTTTTTGCGCGTCTTTACAGGAAGATAAGTTACGCTGGAGTCGCCGCGTTAGCATTCGTTCTAGGGATAACGGTTCTTACGAGATCTACGATACTGGCGTTCAGTCCGTTTCTTTTATATTTTTTGTTTCGCCAAAAAGCCCGTTGGCATATCGGCGTGTTTTTCCTGGTATTGACGGCAGTTCTTACTCCGTGGGCGGTTCGTAATTATCTTACATATAACGCATTCATCCCTACGATGGCTAATTTCGGATACAATCTCATCGTTGGAAATCGTGTCGGACACGACGGAGAAGGCGGTGCGCCTGCAAATCTTCCGGAAATATCGCAGAAGTACGGAATGATCGGAGCGAACGTTTACGGCGTACAATATTTCAAACAATTCCTACGCGAACACCCGCTATTGTATGTGAAGCTCACGTTGGTTAGAGGAATGAAATATTTTAGCCCTATCCGTCCAATCGGATTTTGGTTCTATCAGACAGGATGGAAACAGATGGTTTTTGTGATGAGTTCCGCGACCGCGTCATTCGTTCTTTTTGTCTGCGGATTCGCCGGAATCATCGCTGGATTAAAAGAACGAAAACGCGCCGTGTACTATCTTTGCTGGTTTGCGCTCGTGACGGCCGCCCCGGTTATAGGAATTTTGGTAGAAACGCGGTATCGCTTCCCGATCTATCCGTTTATGGCGATATTTGCCGGAATAGCGATTTCCGGTTGGATGGACAATAGAAGAATATATCAGCGGTATTTTGTTTACTCGTTGCTCGCGGTCACCGCGATCGGCGGAGCGGATCTGTCGATGGAATTACAAAAAGTGATTTCCAAGGTGAACGGAATTTTTTCTAAACGCTAAACGTAGATCTGCGGTTTCTTGGCCACGACGTAAACGCCGCTAGCGGTAATTTCGGCTGCCGGCGTTTTTGCGTAGTATAGATCGAGTAATTTAATAGGGGACAGGATCAGCATAAAGAAATAGTTTAGGATTTTTTGCATTGGACGTATTCCGAATGACGCGATAGTCGCAAGCCCGCTTGCCAAAACGATGAGCGACGCGGAGATCGGACCGCTATGCACTCCAGATTCGATTACTTCAAAATCTGAAAAGAGCGCGCGCAGTCCTTCGAGGGTAAATCGGCGAAAATCGTTAGGAGATGGATGATATGGGAAAAGAAATGGGACGGTTACATAAATTTTGCCGCCAGGTTTTGTGACACGCTTCATTTCCGATACGACGTCCTCCGGTATGCGAATATGTTCCAACACCTCTTCGCAACATACGGCATCGAAAGTATTGTCTGCGAACGGCAGTTTTTCCGCCTCTGCAACAATATGAACGTTCGTAAATGGAAAAACGTCAACGTTGATAGCGCGAGGATGAACGTTGGTAGGACCGGATCCGATGTTAAGCAGCAGATCGGAGTCGTTTGTATTATCGAAGAAGCGCGTTGCCGACAGTCCCGTGAAAATCACAGGAGCAACAATGCGGATCGCCCACTGGTAAAAATTCGGCCAGCGCTTGAAGAAATTTTTGAAACGATTTTCGGTATCTTTTTTTTCCGCTGTCGCAATTTTGCAGATCGCGTCGGAACGGATGAGTCGCGGTATGTTTTCGGTATTTGAAAATTCGTTTTTGCAGGATTTGCATTCAAACGATGCCGTAAGCGATCCATGGCAAACAGGACACACGAGTGGAATCCGTGTTTGTCGAAAAGTTAGAAACGCTTCGGTTGGCGTCATACGCGTTTTCTATTGCAGATTTTTTCGTTCAGCCACTATGTAGTGAGGTCTTTTGCGCGTTTCGTCGTAGGTTCGCCACATGTATTCTCCAAGTATGCCGAGCATCACCATTTGAAGTCCGCCCAGTATCAATACGATTACAATGAGCGACGTCCATCCTTGGATCTGCTCCCCTTGGAATATTCGTTTGATCGCTACAAGGATCGCCGCTGTAAATCCAAGAATCGCCGTGGTTAATCCGACTAGACTCATGAGACGAATCGGGATGAATGAAAATGCGATCGCTGAATCCACAAAGAGTTTGAATTTTTTTGAAAACGTCCATTTAGAGCTACCGATTTCGCGCTTGCGTCTTGTATAAGGAATAATTTCCGGAGGAAAGCCGCTCCAGACTATCTGTAGCATGAAATGCGAATTTTTTTCACGCATCGTGCGTATGATATCCGCGATGCAACGATCAAACAGCACAAAATCAAATCCGCCTTTCGGAACGGTGCTGATAGCGAATTTTCGAATGAATCCCCAAAACACGCCGGCAAATACTCGATCGATAAAACGGTCTTCCCGGTCGCTTCTTTCGGCTAGGACCAGTTTGGATCCGTTTTGCCATTTCGCCACCATCTGATCTATAAGCTCCGGAGGGTCTTGCAGATCCGCCATTATGACGGAGATCGCATCACCGGTCGCGTGATCAAGCCCAGCAAGCAGTGCCATATACGCGCCAAAATTGCGCACCAGTCGGATAACTTTGATGCGCGGATCTCGAGCCGCGAATTCACAAAGGATCTCGAATGATCTGTCTTTGGAGCCATCATCAACGAATATCAGCTCGCCTTCGTATCCGTTCAATCGACCCAGTGTATTCTGAAGCGCCAGTACTGTGGTAGGCAGGTTGTTCTCGTTGAAGTAAACGGGTACAATGATTGAGATTTTTAGCATAACGTTCGCTTGATAGTTTTGACTGAATGAGGTTAACATAAAGAGGTTTATTGCGTCTATGACGGGCAACGGAGCTAATGAACCGATTCGAAAGTGGATATTGACCGGAGGCGCCGGGTTTTTGGGTACCAATTTTCTACAATCGTCAAAGCCGGAAGACGGAGAGATAGTGGTTCTCGATAGGCGTATCTCGCGATGGCAGGTTAAGAAACCGTGGATTCGTTACATCGATCAGGATGTGCGCGAGGTCGAAGCGTTTCGATCCGAGCTGGAACCAGATTCAGTAGTCGTTCACATGGCGAGCGTTTCGTATCCCGGTAAGGCGGAGCACATGATTGAGTCCGATATTCAGGACAACGTTCTCGGCACGTTTCGCTTTGCCAACGCATGCGCCGACCAAGGAGTAAGAGCTTTTTTATTTTTATCCAGCGGCGGCGCGATATACGGCGATCAACCCATGTCTCCTATTCCTGAAGAGGCGAATCCGAAGCCGAAGAGCGCCTATGGAGCCATGAAGCTCGCTACCGAACATTATCTTCGAATAGTAAATCAGCTCCGCGGTCTTCCGATTGCGAGTCTTCGCGCAGCCAACCCTTTTGGTCCTTGGCATCCAGGGGTCGGTCAGGGAGCGATAAATGTTTTTTTGCATAAGATGGTTCATGATGAAGAAATTCAAATCTGGGGAGATGGTGAACAGGTTAGGGACTATATACCGGTAGCGGACGTGTGTAGCGCCATTCGAACAATCGGCAAAGGGTTCAAAGAAGGGTGTGAAGCGTATAACATAGGAAGCGGGGAGGGGAGAACGTTGAAAGATACATTGAGAGTTGCCGGCGTAGTTACAGGAAAAACTCCGAAAGTAAAATATTTTCCGGGTCGCGTTGTCGACGTCGATTCAAACATATTGGATACGACCAAGATAAAAAACAAATTTGGATGGCGATCCGAAATTTCGTTTCATGATGCGCTTGAAGAAGCTTATAACTGGATGATGTTGCAAGCGATGTAAATTCCGTTTTTACGGAAAAATTGTTCATGCAAGAAGACGAAATACAAATGGCTCATGACTCGGGATCGATTCACATGGATCCTCCGGTAGCAACTACGAAGACAAAGATCGTTCTAGTGTTTTTTGGCCTGTTAGTAATTGCGGTCTTTTTGGAGATTGGACTTCGTCTTTTTGGTATAAACTCTGCTGATATGAAGATAACGGATACAAAGACAGGTTTGCGCACGTTTGCTCCGAATTCTTCAATTAAATACAGTACACCGTGTTTTTCGAATATTATCGTTACCAATAGCAAGGGGTTTCATAGTCCGGAGTTTTCGATCGAAAAACCGCAAGAAGTAAAACGAATAGTGATTATTGGAGATTCTTTCGTTGAATCAGCTCAAGTCACTATTGAGAAAAGTTTTTGGCACGTTTTGGAACAGAAACTTAACACTAACGGATCCGGCATTCGCTATGAAGTAATCCCTTTGGGTATAGGGGGAAACGGAACGCTGGCGAATTTCGATTACCTTGTTTCGTATGGGTTGCAATACGCGCCGGATCTTGTGATTAACGAGTATAATCCCGGAGACACGAATAACGACAAAGAGATAACGGATTTTGATGAGCGACTTAGGCGAATCATCGAAAAGGGAGAAAACAAAAAACTGACCGCGAAGGCTCCGGTCATGACAACGAAAGAATATATTAAAGGCGTTGTTAAGTCAGTAGTAAAGCATTCGTCGCTGGTCGTAAATCTTTATTCCAAGTACTTGTCTTTGAAATCACGTTCGCGATCAAACGGTGACATTGCAGCCGGAGTAAAATCAAATATATACGAACAGACTTTTTACGAGCATCCCGATTCTAGAACTGAAGATGCGTGGCAACGCCAAGCAAAAACATTGCAAGCGATGAAGCTATCCGCGGATTCAAAAGAGGCGAATTTTCTTCTTGTTTCAATTGCTGACGCGGTTCGTGTTCCGCCACTTCGTGATGCGTTTATAGCTCAATTCAACAAGCCGGACGAAATATTTTTAGATGAACCGGAAAGACGATTACAGCGAATTGCGGATGACGGAGCTTTCTCTTTTTTTCAAATGTTACCGATTTTTTACGAACGAGTAGAGCGTGAAGGAGTGAAAGATTTAAGTTGGAGCTGCGATTCGCATTATAATGAGACCGGAAACGCCTGGGCGGCTGATGCGCTTTTTGACTATTTGCAACAACATCCCGATCTGCTAAAAATAGACAAACTATGATTTCACAAATGCTCCGTTCGCAAAAAATGCGTCTTCAAACAATCCGGTCGTTGTTTAAATTTCTATGGTTGAATAAGATGTGGTGGATGATGCCGATAGTCGCCGTATTGCTAGTTTTCTCTCTCATTATGATTTTCGCTGCCAGCTCGCCGCTAGGACCGTTTATTTATGCAATTTTTTGATTTGAGAAGGTTTGTTAATACCGCCGTGCTTCAAGTGAAGCTTTTATTTGAAGCGGTCGGGAGTGTGATATCGGTGGTTTTTTTGACAGCGTTTTACTATACGATTTTTTTGGTAATCGCGATCCCTATGCGTCTTATTGGCAACCAGTTTGCGCCTGTCGATAACGATACGAA
>CAZQNT010000001.1:49623-79195 GCA_964595075.1 uncultured Gammaproteobacteria bacterium
TCGCGTGTTTATTTGTCAAGATCCGATTTGACGGATGAATTTTGATATGAGAGTTCTTGGACTTTCTTTTTTTTATCATGATGCCGCGGCATGCCTATTGGTGGACGGCGTTCCCGTTGCAATGTCGGAAGAGGAACGATTCTCGCGTAGGAAACATGATTCCGGTTATCCCGAGATGACCGTGGATTTTGTTTTGAAAACCGCAGGAATATCCACAAACGATCTTGACGCCGTAGTTTTTTATGAAAAACCGTTTCTTAAACTGGAGCGTATTATCAAATCAGCGTTAGCGACTTTTCCAACAGCGCCACTCGTTTTCGCGGATTCTGTAAAAACTCTGTTTACGTCCAAGTTATGGATTCGTAATTTGATCAGCGCCAAACTTGATATTCCAGCGGAAAAAATACATTTTTCAGGGCATCATCTTTCGCATATGGCGGCTTCGTATTTTTCAAGTCCTTGGGATAGAGCGGCGATTCTTTCGGTTGACGGGGTAGGGGAGTGGGCGACTACCACTTTAGGTATTGGCGAAGGCAATAATATAAAAGTGTTGAAGGAGATAAATTATCCTCACTCGCTCGGTCTTCTGTATTCCGCCGTAACAGCTTTTTTGGGATTTGAAGTAAACGAAGGCGAGTACAAGGTTATGGGGATGGCTCCGTATGGCACGCCGAAATATGCGGATCGCATACGTAAACTCATTAGATTTTATCCTGACGGGTCGTATTCGTTGAATTTGGAGTATTTTTCGTTCCATCGTTCGACTAAGCATACGTACTCGAAGAAATTTGTCGAACTGTTCGGTGAAGCGCGGGATCCCAAGTCGCATTTTTTTACTCGCGCAACAGGATGGCCGAGTTATTTTGGAGATAAACCGGTTGGAGAAACGTTCGACCGTTTAGCTGAAGAACAGGAATATTACGCTGACGTAGCGGCATCGGTGCAGTCGGTGTTGGAAGAGGCGATGGTGCGTCTTGCCAAGGCGCTTTACGTAGAAACGAAGGTTGAACGCCTTTGCCTAGCCGGCGGAGTCGCGTTGAACTCGGTGGCGAATTGGAAGATAGCTCAGGAAACGCAGTTTAAGGAATTGTTTATTCAGCCCGCAGCAGGGGATGCGGGAGGTGCGCTTGGCGCCGCTTTGGCTTATGAGTATATTGGCTCGGAGAAGAAGCGGTCTTTTGTTTTCGAGAACGCTTTTTACGGAGCTTCGTTCACTACCGCCGAGATCACGAGAGCGCTTGATGCCGAGGGGGTAAAATACAGTATCGTTGCGGATGAATACGCTCTTATCGAACAAACGGCTCAAGCGCTTGTGGACGGAAAGGTGATAGGGTGGTTTCACGGTCGGTTCGAGTGGGGACCGCGTGCTTTAGGGAGTCGATCCATTTTGGCCGACCCGCGCCGCGAAGACATGAAGGATATTGTTAATACGAAGATCAAGTTTCGTGAACCTTACAGACCTTTTGCCCCGTCCGTTCTTCAAGAACGAGCCGGGGAATGGTTTGATTTGCCAAATGCGGAATTTCATCAGCCGGCGCGATTTATGCTTTATGTCGTACCCGTTAGAGCGGATAAACGCGAACGGATTCCGGCAATAACCCACGTTGACGGATCCGCGCGTCCTCAGCTCGTCAGGCGTCAGGACGTTCCACGGTATTATCGTCTGATCGAGAGGTTTTATGAAAAATCAGGAGTACCGCTCGTGCTCGACACGTCGTTCAATCTTAAGGGGGAGCCGATCGTCACGACTCCGATTAATGCATTGAATACTTTTCGTAAAAGCGGGATGGATATGCTCGTATTGGAGAACGTGATTGTTAATCGTTCGGATCTTCCGGAATAATTCGTATGACATTCGTGGCGCCTTTATTCAGATGGTTTGCCAGTCACTGGCTCGCGCTTATACTCGCGGCGATTGTTGGCGGATTTTCTGTAGCTCCTCACGTTATTGCGACTCGAATGCTCGGCTCGCAATATCGCGGTATTCCTTTTATGTATTTGGATAACGAAGATTATTACATCGCGCGTGTGCAGGAGATTAGGGACGGACATTGGCCGGCCGGCTCACCGTTTTTGTTTGAAGGAAAGGATGCATCTGCTGTACAGCCGGCAACGGGCGAGCTTATTTTTTATGTGTTGCCTTCAAAATTATTTGGTCTGAGCGCAATCTCCTTCGCTGTATTCTCAAAATTTCTTTTTCCGGCCATGTTGTTTTTGCTCGTTTATTGGCTTGTTCTGTTGATGACGGTTGAACGCGAGAGCGCGGGTCAAAGGCTCTCAGCTATTGTCGCCGGCTTGCTCTCAACTATCGGATACCAATTTGCGCCACTGTCTTCCTTCGAAGCGTATTTTTTGGGCGCAGCTACGCCAACGGATCTTTCGATTTGGACGCGTCCGGTTAATCCTGTGACCGGCGGATTACTTTTGTTTTTATGCCTTATATGTTTGTGGAAACTTTTTTCAAATAAACTTTGGAAGTCCGCATTGATTGGAGGGGTATTGATCGGTGCATCGTCGTTTTATTTGTTCAGTTGGGCTATTTCAATTACGGTCGCGGCATTACTTACTGTTGTCGCCGTAATAAAAAAAGACGCAGCATTGGTTAAACGATTGTTTGTCTTGGGATTACTTGGAACGGCTCCATTTTTTTACTTTATGTATTCACTTTTCCGTATTTCTGGGGATGATGGAATGCAGGCTTCTTTTCGACAGGGCTTATTATTGACACGCGCGCCATTGTTAAACAAAACGCTTTTAGCGTGCCTGGTCGTTTTTCTCGTCCTGTCGTTGTTGAGCGCTTGGCGTGAACGAAAGAGCGGGAAGTCATTTTTTTTAGAACCATGGTGGATATTTTGCTTCACGATGATAATAGGAGGTCTCGCGGTTTTAAATCAGCAACTTCTAACCGGTCGTACGGTTTGGCCATATCACTTCGTTCAGTACACTAAACCGATGACGTACATCGTATTGGTTATTATTTTTACTAAAACAATTCGTCCGATTTCGGAAGTGGCGTGGAAGACGGTTTTGTTATTTATTTCGTTCGCAGTGTTCGTCAATGCGCTTGTTATGACCAGCGGTACGTTTTCCGCGCTCCCGGCGTTTGCCGCTTTGCAGTCCGATTCCGATGTTTATAACTGGGTACGGCTTTACGCGCCAAAGGATTGCGTGATTTTGACAGACCCGACGAATACTCGTCATGCGCAATGGATCCCCGCATTTACGTCTTGTAACGTATATCTGACGCATTACACGTTATCCGGCGTTTCCACCGAGCGCATGTTGCATAATTTTTATTTTTGGATGCGGCAAAATGATGTTACGGAAGAGTCGGCATATTCATTTTTACAAGATCATCAAGGGGAGATTTTGGAAGCTTTTTTCGAAGATTGGCGCGAGCTATACGGGCAACGTCCAAATAACGCGTTAACTAGAAAACGAACGGAGCTCGTTTCAGGTTACGCTGAATTTCTAAAGACCCCTTTTCAGGAATCTTTACACAAGTATCGCGTTGATTATTTTTTGACAGGCGAACCGCTTTCGGAAGAGAAGTTGCGTTTGTACGGAGTTAGAGAGAAGCTATTCGAATTCGATGGCTCATATTTGTATGCTTTTTGACCGGAACAAGGATTCAAGCGTTCTTGTTACCGGCCCGAACGGTTTGCTTGGCGCGACTATTATTGCAGATTGGAAGGGCAGGGGAATGTCGGTGAAAGGTATAGATGTCGACATTCGCGACCGAGAGAAACTATTTGAAATCGGCCGCGAATGCAGTGAGGTATCTTGGATTGTACATACAGCCGCTAAAACGAGCGCTGCGTTTTGCGAGAAAAATCGTGAATTGGCATATGAAACGAATGTTGAAGGAGCTAGAAACGTGCGCGATTTGGCTAGAGAAATCGGAGCGCGTCTTTTGTATATCTCAACGACCTCGGTTTTTCCATGCGATGTCGGCGGTTACGTAGAAACCGATCTTCCTTATCCTAAGAATTACTACAGTCTCACAAAGTATTTGGGCGAAGTTCTTATGAAGGAATACTCCGGAGCGCAGATCGTTCGTTTTACTCTTCTCGGTATTCATCCTGACGGTTCGCGCGGCAGTAATTTTTTGGAATGGTTGGTGGATTCTTATAGAAAGAACGATGACGTGAAATTGTTTTCAGATGTATTAATAAATCCGATAAGCAGTTTGACCGCCGCGGATTTTATTCATGAAATAATAGAACGCGACATTAAGGAACCTATTTTGCATCTTGGTAGTAGACAGGCGATGTCTAAGTCGGATATCGGACGTAACGTCATGGAGGCATTTCCAGGATACAAAGGAAAATTTGAAGAATCAAAAGAATCCGATTTAAGCGTCGGCGTATATCGTCCGACTCAAATGTGGTTGGATATCGGCAAATTTGAACAGGCGCTCGGACGCTTCATGCCCAGCATGGAAGATGAAATCAGGCGCTGCTTGCTACAAGTTCGTTGATTATTTTTTCCATTTTTTCACCCATTAGTTTCGGTGAGAATTCTTCCGCTCTATGCAGCGCGGACAAGGAAAGTTGCGCTCGCATCGCAGGATCGTTGATGAGCCGTTCGATTTTGTCAGAAAGATCGTGTGAGTCATCGAATCTGAATGTGAGGGCGGCGTCTCCGGCGAGCCATTCGAGCCCACCGCCTCCGGGTACTATGGACGGAGCTCCAAGGCCCATCGCTTCAATCAATAAAACGGATGTAAGGTGCTTTCTCCATCTCGGCAGTATAAAAATATCCGTTTTTGCCAATTCAAGAAGCAGCGTGTCACGATCCACCCAGCCCACGAACTCGAAATGTTTTTCGACGCCGTATTGTTTTGCTAACCGAACCAATTGTTCTTTTTCCGGGCCATCTCCGCACATTGTCACGTTGATACGACTTTTATCATGTATTTCAGAAACCGCTTTAATAATGAGGTCGAATCCTTTTTCGGCTATCATTCGTCCTGAGCAAAGGATATTTATTGTTTTTCGTTGCGTCGGGTTTCGTTTCAGCTGTTCATGAGGGACACCGGTGCGATATTTAATTTCATCGCAATTAACGAAATCCGGAATAGCAATGTACGGCTCACCACGAACTCCGCTGTTTGAGAATTTTTTCTTTACGGTCGGTGAAGTAAATATGAAATAATCGAGTCGATTCATTAACCATGCGCCCACGGTATTTTCGTAAGCGCGTCTGAGCAGTCGTTTTATGCCGCGTGCGATCGTTGGAGTATTGTCCGGCAAATCCAACCATGGGCTCACTTCGACATTGCAGAAACACAGCACCGGGCGTTTCCCGCCAAGTAGTTTGTAAATCCCGGCGCCAAAACCGAATTGGCCTTCAACATAGAAAATATCCGTGTCATTTTCGTATTTTTTTAAGGTTTTCGCGGTTGATCGTTGTAGCGCGATAAGCGATCCGGAATCGATGTTTTCCTCGATGATTCCGTAGGATAATTTTTTGTCTCCCAATTTGTTGCTTTTCGAATACGCGGTCATTACGCGAACATCAAACCCACGGCGGATCAATTCGACGGATTTTGTATCAAGATCATGAACGGATCCGCCGGCTGTTAAAAAATCCAGTTTGGATGTAAGTAGGATTATTCGCGGCTTCGTCACATGTTTGGGACAATAAATTCCAACGGCAGGTGTTTCAATTTTTCCTTAAGAAACGCTCCTATATTCCAGGGGAGAATGAGGGCATGCGTTGCATTTATTGGAATATCGGCGTCGTGAATTATTGGTAAATGAGAGCCGGGCGTAATCTTGCCGATTTTTAGAGCGCTGCTGTCTGTGACGCATTCGAGCAACCCGCTATCGATCCCGCAATAATTCAATAATGTATTCCCCTTTGTGGCGGCGCCGATTCCGACTATCACGCCTCCAGCGGCTTTAATTTCATAAAGCCGTTTGCAGAGGTCGGTTCGAAAAGTTTTTACTCTGCGCATGAAGTCCGCATAAGTCGCCGGATCATATATGTGAGCGGTTTCTTCTTCTTTAATGAGCGCGTCGACAGTCGGATCGTCGGAATTTTTTTTGCCGACGTAAACGCGCATCGAACCCCCCATGTAATCGTTGAGTTCCGCGTGTTGAATGAAAAGACCGAATTGTTTATAAAAGTTTTTTAGCGGTTTTAGACCGAAATACGAGACGTGCTCCAGGTAAATCGTGTCGAAGGCGGTACGTCTAACCAGCTCAAGCAGCGATGGCGCTTCGAATACGAACTGTCCATCGTCGGTAAGCGCCAAAAAGACATCCTTCATGAACGTGTTCAGATCGGTGATGTGATTGTATACGTTATTTGCCGTGATCGCTTTCGCTCTCCCTTCTTTTGTTATCCTCGTTACAGCCGCCGATGTAAAAAAATCTTGCATCGTCGGTATACCTGTCGAGGAAGCCAGCGCGGCGATGTTAGGCGCCGGTTCGATTCCAAGAATTTTGCATCCGTATTGATCGCGGAAACTCGCAAGAAGCGTACCGTCACTTGATCCTATATCCACCACCAGGTCTCTGTCGTTAACGCCGACACGCGAAGCTATCTCCGTTGCCATTTCTCGAAAATGGGATATGGATACAGCGGAATTACCGGAAGTATAGCTGTAATCAACCTTTTGATAGCGTTCTTCCTGTGACACCGTGAACTCCGACATTGCGTATCCGCAATCGAGGCAAAGCATTACTCGTAGTGGATAAGTCCGTTCTTCTTCGTTGAGTTTGCTTGGTGGCAAAAACGTGTCGGCCAGAGGATGATGGCCGAGGTCGATTATACGTTCATGCTTTTTTGAACCGCAGAGTTGACAGGAATCCGTAAGCATATTTATGCGGTAGGATTTTTTGGATGCTTGGAATACCACTCGAACGTTGATCGAAAGCCGTCATCGAGGGAGGTTTCCGGTTTCCATCCTACGAGTTGTTCGATTTTTGATATATCTGCAAGACGGCGTTTTACGCTTCCGACCGGAGATTCTTTTGTTTCTATTCGGTCGGGTTTCCACCCTGTCAGACCGAACATCTTTTCAGCTAAATCGCGCATTGTAATTTCGTCCGAATTTCCTATATGCACGGTTTCGATCGGTTGTAAGTTCGTAGCGGTGGAATCCATAAGTAGTCCCATGGCTCGCACAGCGTCTGAAATGTAACAAAACGTCCGTGTTTCATCAGATCCGAAAATAGCGAACGGATCCACGCGGTCGAGTATTCGTTGAGAGAATTCGGGAATTACATGATCATAACCCGCGCGGGGACCATAGAAGTTATGAGGTCGGACGATCACTGCCGGAAAATTGTATTGTTTTGCATAATGTATAACAAAAAGTTCACCGATCAGTTTTGTCGCGGCGTAAGTCCAACGAGGATTATAAGTATCGCTGATGACGAGCGGCACTTTTTCAGGAGTCGGTATGGGAAGTTGTCCGAACGACTCCAGCGCTCCGGCATAGGCCTCGTTTGAAGATGTGAAGCAGAGTTTTGGTTTTCTTGAGAGCGTCGTTATCCATGTTAAAACATTGGTGAGCGTCAGCGTATTGATACGCATCACTTCATGTGGGAAATTGTAGAAGTTTTTCGTTCCGTTCACTGCCGCAAGATGGTAGACGTGTTCCACGTCTGTCGGAAGCGATGTTAGAAAAGCGGGGTCCGTAAGATCTCCTTGAATGAAAGTTACGCGCGGATGGCGAATAAGTTCGGTTAATTCTTCATCCATGCGTCCGCGGAAGAAGTTGTCGGTTAGCACAAGTTCCGTATCCGATTTTTCAAGAAGATGGCGCGTTAGGTGGAATCCGATAAATCCAGCGCCTCCGGTTATGAGAGTTTTCATAGATGTTTTTTGTATCAGTTAAACACGTTCCATATGTCGACAACGATTTTTGTTTTCATGATGTCTGGATCAATTGACGAATAGTGATTATGCGGCGCCGCGATTATGAGTATTTCCGATTTTTTCAGTACGACTTCCAACGCAGTGATTGTTTCGTCTTGTATATATACGTCGTGACAAAGAACCTCTTTGCATTCGAGTTCCGCCAGTTTTTTGAGTTTATACGAAAGACTCTCGCGTTTATCGTCGCTTTCGGCTTTGAAAGCCATACCCAGTATCCCTATTGTTTTTGTTTTGAGATCGTGTTTTTGTTTTAACCTTTCAATCAAAAAATTTGGCAACCCTTCGTTTACCAGCATCGCGGCGTGGCCTAGAAAAAAAGTGTTTCGCGCGAAAGCCGCCAGCTGCATCGTATCTTTGAATAGACACGGTCCCGCAGCAAATCCGGGAGCAGGAAGATCGCGATTGCGCGGATATTCTTCCGTCATAGCGCTGTGAATGGCGTCGTAGTCAACGTTTTTTTCCTCGGCGAGCATGTAAAATTGGTTTGCGGCCGCGAATTTGATGTATCGCCACGTATTGGTAAAAAGCTTTGCCAGCTCCGCCTCTATTGGTTTGACGCGTATTATTTTTTTATTCGTTATGCGTTTGAATAGATCGGCTACGCGATCTCCGACTTCCGGTTTGAATGAAGAGACTATTTGCGGATGTTCCATTAGCTCGCGCAGCGCGTATCCTTGCGCAATTCGCTCAGGACAGAATGCGACTGAAACGTTTTTACCGCGTTTTAAGAATTCATTCTGTATGTTCTCCGAGGTGCCGGGGTAGACCGTGCTGCGCAGAACGAGTATTTGTCCGTCGTTAAAATATGGTAGGTACTGTTCGAGTGTTTTGGCTATTCCGGAGAAATCAGGATTCAAGTGTTCGTCGATAGGTGTACCGGTTACTGAAAGTACGATGTCGCTTTGCGTTATTACATTCGGTGAAGTTGACGCGTAAAGCGTACCTTTTTTAATTGCCGATGCCAGTTTTTCTTCTCCGAGTTCTTCTTTGAATGGAAATTTGCCGCCGAGTACTTCGTCGATCGCCGCAGAGTTGATATCGAAAATAACGGTTTTTACGTCCGAATTAGCGAACGCGACCGACAGAGGCAGACCGACATGTCCTGCGCCTCCGATGACGCATAGATCGTATTTGGCGTTTGAAGACATAGAAATGCCAATGGAATGTAGCGAATTAACCAAAATAAATCAATGGTAATATATCGTCGATTGGTTATTCTTGGTTATTGATTTTCAGCGATCGCGATCAGTGTATCGGTACTATTTATTCCGGAAAGCATGTCAGAATAAGCCGCATCGAGCGCAGGCGTATTTAGCCGTTTCCATATCACGTGTCCACCCGGTTTGTGATGAGCCAACCAATACAAATGGTTCGCCAACGGGTATCTTTGAAATCCATTGACAGAAATGTTGGAAAACCCGGCAATTCTTAAAAATGCGTTGAGACTTTCTTTGGTGTGTAAAATCAGGTGCTCGCTCCAAAATGTGAAAGCCTTGAATGCGTCATTGTTTAAAAAAGACAGAAGAAAATCTTTTGCGTGCGGCACTTCTATAATAATCTTTCCTCCTTTTGCCATTTTGCTGCGGATTATTTTTAGCATATTGATAGGGTCCGTGAAATGTTCCAAAACATGAAAGAGAGTTATCACTTCAAAATCGTTTTCTTCCACTTCGTTCACCGAACGATATATTTTATACCCGATTTCAGAAAGTATTTTTCTCGGCTCTTCTTGCGGCTCGACCGCGGATGTTTTTGCGGCTATAGGCGAGAGCTGGTCAAGGATACCGCCAGCGCCCGTGCCTATGTCCAGCCATTTTTTATTTGCTACCATTACCTTGAATTGCTCGTATCTTCGTTGCGTATCTTCACTTTCGGATAATATTGCCGCCTTTCTATCGCCAGCTCCCCAGTATTTAAAATTTTCTTTTTTATTGTAATAGTCGATTTCGGCGTGGTCGGAACCGGATAAAAAAATTACTTCGGATTTTGTGCATTTAAAAACAGATATATCGTCGCGATCTCTGACTTTTGGGAAGTATGCAATAATGGAGTCCTCAGTGCAGATTCCGGAATCTATGAGCAAAGTTTGGATTTTGTTTTCTTTTGGCATAAGTTGATAGTGCTATGTTGATAGTGCTATTTAGCGCGTTTTCTAGCCACTATCAAATAGTTATTCGGATTTTCCTTCAAGTCGCCAATGCTGAAAAGCATACCGACGATAATTCCAATCAACGCATAACATGCCATGAACGGATACAGTATATAGAAGAGGGCGTTTCTTTTAAATTCGTTTGAAGAGTATCCGGGGAATCTCATGCTCGAGAAGAAAAAATACATCATTTGGGATGCGTGAGTGCTCCAATTTCCGCCGATCGTTTTAAATTCGACGATATCCAAATCGGATTCTTCCATAACTCTTTTTATCCAGTATCTAGTGAAGTTGTAATAGTGTTGCGGTATCTGGTGCTGTGAAGCGGTTTGCGGAATAAAAAATATCGCGTTGCCGTTAGGCCTCAGCACTCTTTGTATTTCCCGAACCATTTTTATCGGTTCGTATACGTGCTCCAACACCTGAATATTCACCACGGTGTCGAATGAGCTGTCGGCGAAAGTCATGGCGCAGCCGTCGCCAACGATTGATTCGTATCTGGCGTCGTTTATTTTTAGCAGTCTGTCATCTCCGTATTCCAGATTTTTCCATTTATCAAAAATGATTTTTTTATTATCTTTTACGTAAAGATAGAAATATCCGCCGCCGACATCAAGAACCGAACCGCTGCAGTATTTTTCCAAAGAATCGAAAACGCATTTGGCACGCAAGTTTCTTAGTCTTAAAATGAATCTATTGAGCCAGGTTTCCATTTATTTTGTGATTAATTTTGAGGCAAGCAGATCCGCGAGCGGTTTAATGCCCCGTCGTTTTTTCTCCAGATCGGTTTCATCCTCCCAAAGTCTATGCATGGAAACGTCCACCGATTCTTCGAATATCGCGGTTAAGAAAGCTATCAGTTCATCTTCGTCGTGAATGAAGGTTTCTATTTGTTCTTTTACCACTTTAGGCAAATTTTCAATCGCGTCACATCTTTTAACGCGTGGAAGCGCGTTATAAAAGTGAATTCCAAAATTAATGACGGGTTTCTTGAATAATACAGCCTCCCAACCGGCCGTACCCGTGATCGTTGTAACCAGTTTCGCATCAGGAATAATGTCGTAACTTCGAAGCGCGGGGTTGATAAGCTTTACGTTCGGTATTTTTTTCAGCTCCTTGTACCAGGAACGACGTCGATACTCGACCATTTGAGGGTGTTCTTTTACGTAAAGTTTATAATGGACGGGCAGGGAACGGGCTATTTGTCTAATTAAGTGCAATTGGTTCGCGTAATACGGAGCTTGAAGAAGAAGCGCAGCTTCAGGTTCCAGATGCAATGGGAAAAATGCGAAATCTTCCCCTGGGAGCGTTTCATCATACAGATCGTTGACACCGATCAGGTTATCGAATTTTCTTAGAAATTTATCGCGCAGCTGATTCCAAGGACTTATGTACGAATAATCATTTTTATCCGATTTTGTGAAATGCGCGTAAATCATTTTACATATCGCCACAATTGAACGGATCGCGTTATTCGGAAGCAGAAATACAAATTGTTTTTTTCTATTGATAGCTTGCGCGGAGGGGGTGAGTTTTTTAAGCCAAGCCGTAGGTTTTTCACGGAATTCTTTCAAAAATTTTTCAGCTTCCATGCGCGCTTCGTATGAAAGCGGGCGCTTTTCATAGTCGTGAAAATTTCGTATTGAAGAAAATGAATCGTATTCCTCGCTAAGAATATAACGACCGCCGGAACACGTAGGAAGGGCGACGAAGATTTTAATCCCCATTTTTTTTGCAACATGATATAAAAGCAGACTGCCCGTTCCTCCAAGCGCTCCTGTACAGAATAGAAAATCAGGTTTTTCTTCTTGCAGCATTTTAATCACCGCGCGCGCCTTGACCTGCAAGATGCGCAGCATATCCTCATGCGAATACATCGGACGATCGTACGGATACTCGTGAACCAGCTGCGAAGACATTAGGACGCGATCTACCGCCAAAAACGGCCAAAGATATGGAATACCGTAATCTCTCTCCAGAGAGGCCAGATATTCGTAATCGATTTTTTCTTTTATAAAAAGTTTATGTATTTCTTCGTCAAGTATGAGCTCGGAATAAGTTATATCTTTTTGCGATTTCAGGAAATCGTAGCTTGAACGAAGATAAACATAACCGCAGAAATTATTAATTCCGTACGTGTTTTTAAGATGCGCCGCAATATCGTTGCCGAGATATGCGAAGCCGCGTTGGAGCAGTAAACATCCTTTCATATTTAGAATTCTGTACAGCTTACGTCATCTAGTGCATTATTTCAAGGTGATTATCGAAGAAACAGAGGAAGGCGTTTATAAGAGATCCATTCGCAGCGGCAAGTGGTTTTTTTTGAATATAATGAGTCAAAAGATAGTCGGAATCGTATCCTTTGTTGTTTTAGCGCGACTTCTTATCCCTGAAGATTACGGCATCATGGCGGCGGTTATGCTGGTAATCGGTTTGATCAACCAGCTCACCACCGTGCCTTTTGGTGATGCCTTGACACAGCGAAAAGGTGATATAGAGAAATACTTGGATCCATTATGGACTTTCGAGATATTACGAAGTTCGGTTGTTGCGATTTTTTTATTTTTTGCCGGTGGATTGTTAGCGGATTTTTTTCATCTTTCCGTTACGAGTTCCATATTAATGAGGTATTCCGGCCTTCTTGTTTTTATATCCGCATTTTCGAACGCGCGGCAGATATATTTCTTTAAGGAGTTGAATTTTCAGAAGGTATTTATTCGCGACGTGGTTTCCCAGATTGTTTTTGTCGTTACAGCCGTAGGTTATGCGTTATTAATCAAAGCGTCACCATGGGCTTTGTTTATAGGATATGCCGCTCAATATTTTTCAGGCGTCTGTGTAGGATTTTTTCTGCACCCCGTTATGCCAAGATTTTCGGTGCGTTTTAGTAATTTGATGGAGCTGGTCGGGTATAGCAAATGGAGCTACGGCCAGGATTTGATGAATTTTCTAAGCTCGCAGCTAGATAAAGCGGTCGTAGGACGCTTATTAAGTCCGAATGAACTTGGGGTTTATGCAAAATCAAAAGATCTTTCTTCAACGGCTTCCTCGGTAGTGTTTTCGTTATTCGATAAAGTTGGGTTTGCGGCTTTCTCAAAGGTTCAGGATCGGATGGACAAAGTACGAGAAGGATTTTTAAAGAGCGTTGACGTCGTTCTGATCGCGGCAATTCCAATTACGGTCTTGCTTTTGCTTGAAGGCGGCGAGATCGTGCGAATGTTACTGGGAACGATGTGGCTCCCGTTGGTTGTTCCTCTGAAGATATTCGCTTTAGGAAATATTTTTTTTATTTTCAATCGGATAGTATCGCCGGTACTCAACGCAGTGGGAAGGCCGGATATCAATTTCAAAATTAACGCAACGCAGCTCGCTTTGACACTGCCAGGCATGTATATCGGATTCCGGCTATTTGATTTTCGCGGGCTAGCCGTATCCATTGTGCTTACGTGGGTCGTTATGTTGTGTTATGTGATTTTTCAGGCGAAGGGAATACTTCGGATTCCGAAGCGATTGTTTTATCCGTCGTTTGCAAGCGGGTTGATAGCGTGCGCAAGCGTACTTGCGATAGATTTGATATTTCGTATTTTTAGAAATGCAAATACTAGTACAACGATTATTCTCGCACAGGTTGCGGCTCTCGGCGCTGTTTATTTTTTCTCGTTGCTTCTGTCCAGCAGAAAAATCGGGAAAGGGCCTTATGCGACATTTTGTTCGATTTTGCGTGAGCTTGGCGTATTGCAAATAGACTGATGAAGGTGTAAGTTTCGTAAACTCACTAGATTGTTTCGTTTTTGTAATTATGCCAATAAAAGAAGGAAGCTTGAATAAAGCGACCCACGTGCTTCATAGGATGAAAGTTTTCACGAATTGGTGGACTATAGTATTTCCGTTTACAAGGATAATTAAACGGAAAGATAGGATAATGAAGCTTAGGAAGGGCGGAAAAATTTTTTTACGGAGTATCTTCGATTCGGATTTTTACGTTACTATGGAAATTTTTGATCGCGACGATTACGGTTTGTCGCGTGTCGTATTGCCGCAGAATGCCACTATAGTCGATGCGGGAGCGAATATAGGAGCGTTTACACTTTTTGCGGCCGCATTATTTCCTGATGCCAGAATATTTTCATTTGAACCCGAGAAAGGCAATTATGAAGTCTTGAAAAAAAACGTAGAATTAAACGCGCTCTCAAACGTGACTCCTTATCATGAAGCCGTATCCGTACATGACGGTACTGTGAAATTATCCATTGATACAAAAGATAACGCTTCACATTCCATTGAAGGTTCTTTGAAAAACGACGCCCAAGAGGTGTCCGCCGTTTCATTAAAAACCATCATTGAAAGAGATGGTTTGAAGAATATAGATTTATTAAAGCTTGATATTGAAGGTACCGAATACGAAGTTTTGATGGGAAGCGGCGATATTCTTCATATGATTAATAGAATGGTTTTGGAGGTGCATGAGCATCCTAAATTTTCGACGACGCAGTTGTTGGAGTTTTTGAGAACTAATGGTTTCGATGTCGTAGTTTCCTCGACTCGTTCCAATGTATTCCATGTGACCAGACACGCTTGATTTATTCGATTGGCGTGATAGTGTAAAAAGAATCAAGTTATGAAAAAGGCATTTATTACCGGTATCAACGGACAGGACGGATCATATCTATCCGAGTTGTTGTTGGAGAAGGGGTATCAAGTCCACGGGTTGTTACGACGAAGCAGCGTGATGAATATCAGCAATATAGAGCATCTTTATTTGGATCCTCATATCAAGGAAGCGAAATTTTTTCTCCACTACGGCGACATGACCGATTCGTCAAACCTGTTGCAGTTGGTACGTAAAATCGAGCCGGACGAGATATATAATCTTGCCGCGCAAAGCCACGTTCGCATTTCATTCGACATGCCGGAATATACGAGCGACGTTGACGCTATGGGCCCTCTTCGTTTACTCGAATCGGTAAGAATGTTGGGGATGGTTGGGAAAATCAAGTATTATCAAGCGTCGACAAGCGAGATGTTCGGTAAGGTTTCGGAGTCGCCGCAGACCGAAAATACCTCGCTGCATCCGCGAAGTCCGTATGGAATCGCAAAAGTTTACGCGCATTGGCTCACTAAACATTATAGGGAAGCGTACGACATGTTTGCCTGTTCCGGAATACTGTTCAATCATGAATCTCCTCGACGAGGAGAAAATTTCGTAAGTAGAAAAATAACGATTGCCGCGATAAAAATCGCGAACGGAGCGCAGGATTGTTTGTATCTCGGCAATCTTTATGCAAAACGCGATTGGGGATATTCGAAAGAATATGTTGAAGCGATGTGGCGAATGATGCAACTGGAGAAGCCGGACGATTTTGTAATAGCAACCGGTGAGACCCATACGGTCAAAGAGTTCGTAGAGGCCGCGTTCGACGAGCTTGGGATAGGAATTTCTTGGGAAGGAGAAGGCAAGGATGAGCGAGGAGTGAATCGCGCAAACGGTAGGGTTATTGTGCGTATTGACCCGTATTATTTCCGACCGGCAGAAGTGGATTTGTTGGTCGGAGATTCGTCCAAAGCCGAACGCGCTTTTGGATGGAAAGCGCAGATGAAATTTAGAGAATTGGCGGCTTTAATGGTTAGAGAAGATTTAAAACGAATAAAAATATGACATCAAATACAGTCGTTTTCGTTCAAGCTCGTATGGGAAGCACGCGGCTTCCCGGCAAGATCATGAAGAACGTGCTCGGAAAGGAACTGTTGATTCATCAGGTGGAACGCATTCGAAGAGCTAAAACAGTGGATCGTGTAGTGGTTATTACGACGATCAAGCCGGAAGACAATCAAGTCGCTGAACTTTGTTCACGTAACAATGTAGACGTTTTTCGGGGCAGCGAGCTGGATCTTTTGGATCGTCACGTTCAAGCGGCAAGGAAATATGATGCGGATTTTGTAGTAAAAATTCCTTCCGATTGTCCGTTATCGGATCCGGCAGTTATAGATTGCGTGTTGAGTCTTTGGAAGGACAGCCCAGATAAATACGATTACGTGAGCAATTATCATCCACCGACGTTTCCTGATGGAATGGACGTGGAAGGATGCCCGTTTTCAGTACTTGAAACGGCGTGGCGCGAAGCGAGTAAACCGCACGAACGCGAGCATACTTTTCCGTTTATTTGGGATCAGCCGGAACGTTTTAGAATCGGGAATGTTGTCAATTCACATGGCGACATGTTCATGTCGCACCGATGGACGTTGGATTATGAAGAGGATTTTCAATTCATCAAAGTAGTGATGGAAGCACTTGTCGATAAGCCGAATTTTGGAATGGAAGATGTGTTGGATTTGCTGGGACGCAGACCGGATTTGGCGGCAATCAATGAAAAATACGCAGGAGTAAATTGGTATAGAAACGTGAAAGGACAATTGAATACCGTTAGTGATTCGCAATTTAGAGACGCTCCATCAGTGTGATTAAAAAAAGCGCATCCATCATAGATGCGCTTTCGAGTTCGAAGGCCGAATCGCGGCTACGTCTCCATGAGCTTCTTCATCTCCATGTAGACGCGTTCAGCTGCGCGACCGTCGTTGTAGCCGGCGATGCTCCGTTGGGTCGCTTTGAGGCGGAGTAGCGCATTCGAGTCCCGCGCGCCGAGAAGGGTTTTGATGATGCGCGTCATGTCTTCCGGCGTGTCGGCTTGCCAGCCGGCTCCCGCCATGACCTCCGGCGTTTTGTCCAGGCCTTTTTCCGCCAGGAGCAGCGCTCTGCACGCCGGCGTACCGACGTAGACCGTGCCGGGCATTTCGAGCAGGATCGCATTGTGACAGGTCGTGCTCATCGCCGAGAGCACCACGTCCGCCGCCGGCAGGAGATCATCGCTCGTGGGAGCAAGAGCGCGTCCCGGATCCACGAACATCTTCGAGTGTTCCGACTCCTCGAGGTAACGCCTCGCCACCTCCCGCTCGCGTTCCTCCGCTCTCGGGTGCGCGCGCAGGATGATCTTCGCGGAGTCGATGCCGACTTGCCTGATGGCGGTCGTGAGCAGATCGAGGATCTCGCTCGTTCCGACAAGGTCGCCGACGACCAGGAAGACCGTGTGTTCTTCGTTGACGTTCATCTCGGAACGCAGCGTGGTTCGTAGCTCTTGCAGACGCGAACGCATCCCCAGCGTTTTGTCGAATTGCGGACCGCCGGTCACCACGACGGAATCGGTGATCGTAGGGTATGCTTTCGCGATCATCTCTCGAGCCACTTCGTCGATGACGCAGACACGATTGAACGCGAACATGTTTGCGGCATCTGATACGCGGAGCGTCGGGATGATGCTCCCGTACATATCTTCGACGCCGATCCTCGGGGTTTCGCGCGACTCCGACAAGGCCTCGAAAGAGGCGATGGTCCCTTCTTCCGATTGCGAGCTCGCAACGACCACCAGATCGCGGCTTGTGCCGGCGAAGAGCGGTCTCATCCCGTGGCTTACTCCGTTTTCTTCAGCCAGGACTTCGATGCGCGGATCGGTTGTGAGCGTTGTGGCGTGGTACTGTTTGGCGCAGGTCGCTACCAAGAAGGTGCGAACACGGTGTCCGTCGTCGCATGCGAGTCGCAAGCACGGCTCCAGCGCATTCCAACCACCACGATCTCCAGCGAGTGCCAGAATTGTTTTCAAGACGTATTTCTCCTGTGAAAGAACCGTTGATGTTTACTGACACGTGTTGATTATCAGAGTTTTTGATAATTGTCAATACATTGACCGCACGGTTATTTAGTTGGTAGCATACGTTTTACGTATATGCGCGATATCGTTCTTGGCAGCCGTCCGGTGGGCGAAAAACATCCTGTCTACATAATTGCCGAGATCGGACTAAACCATCGCGGCAAGTTTGACGAGGCGATAAAACTTATTGATGCGGCGATCGATGCCGGATGTGATTGCGTTAAATTTCAAAAGCGATCGTTGAAAGATTTGTATCCCCAGAACGTTCTTAAGAATCCGGAAAGACAGGAGCATCCGATTCAGTATTTGTTGGAACATATAGTCTCCTCCGAACTGTCAGAGGAAGACATGAGGAAGCTTCACGCCCACACGGTTTCGAAAGGAGTTGATTTTTCTTGTACTCCTTGGGATCTTGAAAGCATGAATTTTTTGAAAGAGCTTGACTTGCCTTTTTTTAAGATCGGATCTCCGGACATGACGAATCTTCCACTTATTAGAGAAACCGCGAAAAACGGCAAGCCATTGATTATTTCAACCGGAATGTCGTTCACGACTGAGATTTGGGAAGTTATCGATTTTTTGAACGGACTCGGAGTTCCTTTCGTGATGCTTCACTGCAATAGCGCCTACCCTGCACCGCTGCACGATATCAATCTAAACTTTCTTCGCGCTCTTCAGGAGAAAACCCCATATCCGATAGGTTATTCAGGACACGATCAGAGCATTGGAATCGCCGTCGCGGCTGTCGCTTTGGGCGCGCGCGTTATCGAAAAACATATCAGTTTGGACAAGACACAACCCGGGCCGGATCAGAAAGCCAGTTTGGAACCGTGCGAGTTTGCCGAGATGGTTAAAAATATTCGCCAGACCGAAACGGCTTTGGGTGATTTTGCGCGTTTTCCTTCAAGGGGAGAATTCTTAAATCGCGAACATTTATCAAAATCCATCGTAGCGGCTCGTGATTTAAAAAAAGGTGAAAAGCTGGCGTTGTCCGATTTGGAAATACGCAGTCCCGGGAAGGGGGTCAGTCCTTTGAAGCTTGATTTTTTTCTAGGAAAGACGCTTTTTGCAAGAGATATAGATATCGGCGAGTGTATCAAGGAGTCGGACGTGCTTACGGAGCAGAACGAACATATTATTACGAAAGATATAAAGAGACACTGGGGCGTGGTTGCCCGTATGTGCGATATAGATTCGTTAATGCATTGCGAGTCGCCGTATGTCGAGGTCCATTTGAGCGACAAGGACGTGCATAACGACGTGGTGAATGACAGAAAGTACGATCGAGATTTGGTCGTGCACGCGCCGGAATACGACGGCGATCTGTTGCTGGACATTTCCAGCCTTGATGAACGCATCCGTCAGCAGTCGGTCGCTTTCATGAATAAGACTCTCGAACACGGTCGACATCTTAAATCGATTTTCAAGAACGGGGATCAACAAGTTAAGTTCGTGGTACATCCGGGCGGTATGGATATGAATGCGCCGCTTTTGAAATACGTTGATCGTTTGTACGATAAGTTGCTGCAGTCGCTCCGCGAGCTGAACACGGACGGATTCGAACTATTGGTTGAAAACATGCCTGCATGTCCATGGTATTTCGGGGGCCAATGGTTTCACGCGTCTTTTATGGATGCCGGTGAGATAGCGGATTTTTCAAAGCGTTCAGGTTTCGGAATAGTATTCGATACGTCTCACGCAGGGTTGTTTTGTAATTATTATAAGAAGGATCTGCATGAGTATGCGGAAAAGATTCTTCCAGTGACGAAATATATACACGTTTCCGATGCCGCCGGGTTTGGTGGAGAGGGTTTGCAAATAGGGGACGGGAGCATCGATTTTAATAAGTTGCTTCCAAAGTTGATAGAGAGCGGTTATTGGATATTGCCTGAAATTTGGCAGGGCCATAAGTTTGGCGGGGAGGGATTTTTGAAAGCCGTTGAAAGTTTGAAAAATATTCATCCTGAATTTTAATCATTATGCCACGTTCATTGAAGCGATCGCTCGAGATTCTGGAAAGAGCGAAGTCGGTGATTCCTCGCGCCGCGCAAACGCTAAGCAAGGCGCCGGATCAATTCGTGCGCGGAGTTTCTCCATTTGCCATCGATAGGGGATCGGGAAGTACCGTGTGGGATGTGGACGGCAATGAATATCTGGACACTACGTGTTCTTTGGGGGCTATTTCGCTTGGGTACGGACATCCGGTAGTGGAAGAAGCTGTAAGAAAACAGCGTGAAAAAGGAACGATTTTCGGATTACCGAACGAATTGGAAGCCGCGCTTGCCGAAAAGATCAGATCTTGGATTCCGTTTGCAGAGATGTCGCGATTCGGATTGAACGGTTCGGACGTAACCGCCGCCTCCATTCGCGTGTCCCGTGCGTATACTGGCCGCGATCACGTGGCGAAATGCGGATACCACGGTTGGCAGGATTGGACGATCGCGACAAATGCGATGAGGAGTAAAGGCGTTCCGCAGGCAGTAAAAGATCTGACTCACGAATTTACTTATAACCGCCTGGATACGCTGGAAGCGATATTTTCGGATTTTTCAGGGAAGATAGCCGCAGTGATTTTGGAGCCGATGGACGCAGTGGCTCCGCTGCCGGATTTTTTGAAGGGCGTCCGCGATCTCGCCGCCAAGAACGGAGCCGTTTTGATTTTTGATGAGTTGGTTACTGGTTTTCGATTTGCGCGCGGGGGTGCGGCGGAGTATTTCGGGGTTCAACCGGATCTTGCTTGTTACGGAAAGGCGATCAGCAACGGCGAAACTCTTTCGGTTCTCGTTGGGAAAAAAGAAATAATGTCGTCCTTGGATGACGTGTTTTTTTCTTTTACATACGCAGGGTATCTTCCGAGCGTTGCAGCTGCACTGGCGGTAATGGATTTTATGGAAAAGAACGACGTATGCGGACATTTTTGGAAGGCGGGAACACTGTTGAAGGATGGGATGCATAAGCTCGTTGAACGCGAGAATTTGCCACTTACCGTACACGGCTCCAGTCCACATCCGATTTTATCTTTCAAAAGCAAGGACGGAGTGGATAATTTGGAATTAAAAACCTATTTCTTACAAGAGACAGCAAAAACCGGAATACTATCCAACGCTAAACATTTCGTAAGTTATGCTCACGAGATGTCGGATATTGAAAAAATACTTGAAAAATATGGAGAGATTTTCAAGCTAATGTCAGACGCTTTGACAAAGGGCGATTTGATTTCCAGATTGGAAGGTCCGATCGTCGCAGCTCGCTACGTTCGTTCCTAGAGAAGTTTTATTTTGCGAAGATCGGCGATCAATTTGTTCGGAGTCGTTGAATGAAGTGTTCGCATACCTATCTTTTTGGCGGCAATGAGATTCGATTTCGTGTCGTCTATAAAAAGCGTTTCTTTCGGTTTTGATCCAAGCTTGCGAAGCGCCAAGTGAAACATTTCCGGTTCAGGTTTAAGACGGCTCTCGCGGTTTGAAAAAAACATGGCGTGGAATTTTTTGCGAAGCTCGTGCGTTTTTATAATATGGCGCATCATTTCTTCCGTAAGGTTTGACAATAGCGCTACCTTGAATCGTGATTTGAGTTTTTTTGGAATCGCCAGAATATCCGGGTAAGGTTTGTATGATGCGAGATAGGCGTCGTTCATTTCACTTGCGGTGAATCCTTTTAGATTGTATTCCTTGAAAACGTTTTTCCAGAATTGATTTGACGTGATTTTTCCACGGTAATAATCGTTTTGTATTCCGTGCTTGTTAATACGATCGATCATGGCGTCAACGTCTTCGCCCGTCGCCTTTAGAAGCCGTTTTGAAGAAAACAGTTCACCCGGAGAACAAAATACGCCAGCCCAATCAAAGATTATGGTAGTTATTTTTTGTTTCATATCATGAAACATATTTTAGCATACGATCCTTGAAACGTGTCGAAATGTCTGCTAATGTCCGAATAGGTGGATATGAATGGACAACAAACGGATTTTTTTAATCGGATGTTCGGTTTGAACGGTCGCGTGGCGATCGTGACCGGAGGAAACGGTCGTCTTGGAACCGAATTCGTTCGATCACTCGCAGACGCCGGAGCGCGCGTTGCTGTTTTCGATATTTCAGAAACGAATGAGACTCTAACAGAATTGGCAAAAACAAAAACCATAACGTTTCATAAAGTCGATATTACTGACGAGAAAGCCGTTTGCGACGGCTTCGCCTCCGTCCGCGATCTGTGGGGCGTACCTACTATTTTGGTGAATAACGCCGGCTGGAAGGCGTCGCCGAACGCGCGAGGTCAAGGCGGCGTTTCGTTTGAAAAATATCCTATTGATGTTTGGGAAGATGTGTTTCGGATAAACACGACGGCCGCCGCAATTTGTTCTAAGGTTTGCGGCGGGATGCTGATAGGAGCCGGAGTTCCCGGCGTTATTGTAAACATAGCTTCCGTTTATGCGACGATAGCGCCGGATCAGCGGATCTACGAATATCGTCGTGAAAAAGGTTTGCCGGTTTTTATAAAGGACGCTTCATACAGCGCGTCAAAGGCGGCGTTGGTCGCGTTTACGCGCGATCTCGCCGTTCAATGGGCGCCGCATAATATTCGAGTTGTTGCAATTTCTCCCGGCGGAGTTCTGCATGACGGAAGCGACGAAGAATTCGTCAAGCGGTACGCATCACGCGTGCCGCTTGGTCGCATGGCGAGAACCGAGGATCTTTGCGGCGCTCTTATATTTTTGGTTTCCGATGCAGCATCGTATATAACCGGAACGAACATGCTTGTAGACGGCGGGATGAGTTGTTGGTAAAAAAAGAAAAACCCCGCGGCTGTTGGCGCGGGGAGGGGATTAGAGCAGCTTTCCCATCTCTTCCACTTCGTCCAGAAAGGAGACGAAGCGTTCGATTTGCTCTATCGAGACTTTTGACGAGAGCAGGTTCTGCGGATATTCGACCAGAATGACCGCGCCGATTTTACGCAATAGTATTTCCTGCATGAATACTGGTAGCGTTTTTCGGTCCACGCTGCCGTATGCGGAAAGGAACGCTTCGAGTCCGATCGGAAGCGACCGTTGCCACGGGATCCCTTCGGTTTCAGCCTGCGAAACGACGTATTGCCTCACGAGACGATGGCATGCGTTCCCGATGTCCAGTCCTGTTGTGCCGATGCAGACGTTGCCGAAGTCGATGATCGCCGGTGCTGCGCCTTCACGCATTATGAGATTTTGCGGATGCAGGTCGGCGTGGACAAGCTGCGTGTCCAGCGTTGCTGTTCCACGATTTTTTTCTGCGAAGTCCGCTTGCTGGAAAAGCAGCGACCATAGCCGTTCCCGATTGCTCTCGACCAGATCCGCGACGTCGCTTCCTTGAATTGCGAGCAGGGCGTCGTCCCATTCTTGCGCATCGATCGAGCCGTATGACTTTTGCGGGAATGAGTCCGCGTCTTCGTATTCGCGCAGTGTCTCATGCAGTCCGCGAATTGCTACAGCCGCATCGCGGAGCTCCGACTCCGTACCGCAAAAATGGTTGCCCTCGATGAAGGGGCTGCATTGCCACAAGCCGGCGTTTTCATCGTGGAGATCCGGATCGTTGTATACGCACGGGACGTAGAAACCGTCTCTGCCTGACAAGTGATTCATCAGGCGTCCGATTCGATGCAGTTCCGTACGAGTCGTTCTGTCTTTGCACAGCCGCAGCAGAACGGAGTACTTTCCACGTTCCGGCGACTCGCGATCGATCCTGTAGTTCTCGCTTAGGAGGCCTTCCTCTATGCGTACGATCGATACGACGCGATCGTCCGCGCCTGCCGCTAGAATGCGTCTGCAGATCATGTCCAGTTTCGAGGCGGATTCCTCGCTCCGCAGCGGCTGGGTGTTGATTTTCCAGTTACTGTGTACATTTGCAAGGAACATAAAATGAACATACATACAAATGTCTGTTTAGTCAATGACGGGCATCCCCGAACGGAATTGACAATTTCGATTAATTCTCCTAACGTCGATACAGGTCTTTTGACAGATCGGTTTCTTCTACACGGAGGGCTGTGAGTGATGATGAACGAATATGATTTGCTCCGCGCGTACCGGAACATGCTCCTCATCCGTGTGGTGGAGGAGCGCATCGCGGAGAGGTACGACGAGAACAGAATGAAGTGTCCTACACACCTGTCCATCGGGCAGGAGGCGGTGGCTGTCGGCGTCATGGCGCACTTGACGGACCAGGACGTGATCTTCTCGACGCACCGTTGCCATGCGCACTACCTTGCCAAGGGCGGGGACGTGAAGCGCATGATTGCGGAGATGTACGGGAAGGAAACGGGATGCGCGCGCGGACGAGGCGGCTCCATGCACCTCATCGACTTGCAGCGCGGCATGTACGGTTCGTCCGCAATCGTCGGCGGATCAATGCCTTTGCCGCTCGGCGCCGCGCTCGCGTTTCAGCTTCGCGGCGAGGAGAATGTCGGCGTCGCTTTCTTCGGAGACGCCGGAGTCGAGCCCGGCGTGTTTCACGAGTGCATGAACTTCGCGGCGCTTCGAAAGTTGCCCGTGCTGTTCGTGTGCGAGAACAACGACTACTCCACCATGACCCGACGACACGAACGGCAGTGCGTTCCGATCGCGGAACGCGCGGCCGGATACGGCATTCCGGGAGTTCGCGTGAACGGCAACGATGTGCAAGCGGTGCACGAAGCAGCGAGGATCGCTTTGAAACGCGCGCGAACCGGTTTGGGCCCGACCCTCATCGAGGCGACGACCTATCGCTGGCGCGAGCACGTGGAACACAACAAGGGCATCATGTCCCGTCCAGCCGAGGAACTTCAATACTGGATGGCTCGGTGTCCACTCAAGCGGTGTGAGAAGGATCTGGCCGTACTGGGCATTTTCGGGGAAATCATCGATGAAATGCGTCTCGATGTCCGACACGAGGTGGATGAGGCGTTCCTGTTCGCGGAGGATAGTCCGTTTCCTTCGAAGGCGAACCTTCTCGAGGGCGTTGGTGACGAGGTCGAGGAAGTCTCGGAACCGTCGCCCACCACCGAAGGCAGGCAGCTCTCCATGACAGAGGCCGTTGCGGAGGCGACGGTTCAGGCCATGGAGGCAGATCCGAACGTTTTCGTATTCGGACTTCACGTAACGGATCCGAACGGAGTGTTCGGCACGACCAAGCCGGCTTTCGATCGATTCGGCGCAAGCCGCGTCTTCGAAACGCCGATCTCCGAGGCCACGCTCACCGGAGTCGCGGGCGGAGCCGCAATGCTCGGAATGAGGCCGCTTCACGTTCATGCGCGGAACGATTTCTTGCTCCTTTGCCTTGACCAGCTGGGCAACCAGTTGTCGAAGTGGTGCTACATGTCGGGCGGTCAGATCAACGTACCGGTCGTGATTCGCGCCATCGTTGGGCGGTCACGGGGTCAGGGGTGCCAGCACTCGCAGAGCCTGCAATCCCTGTTCGCGCACTTCCCTGGGGTGCATGTCGTAGCGCCTTCAAACGCATACGATGCAAAGGGCTTGCTTACCACGGCACTAACCGGAAACTGCCCTGTAGTGTTCCTCGAACACCGTCTTTGCCACCCGCTTCGCAACGCGGTTCCGACAGCATCCTACCGTCTGCCGATCGGCAAGGCGCGAGTCGTTCGCGAAGGCAAGGACGTTACCATCGTCGCATTGCTACAAATGGTGTACGAGGCGGAGCGTGCGGCGAGGATGCTCGCCGAAATGGGCGTCAGCGCCGAAGTGATCGACCTTCGATCAATTCGACCGTGGGACAAGCAAGCGGTGTGCGCGTCCGTTCGAAAGACCGGGCGGCTCATCGTGGCCGAACGCGAGTTCCACAGTCTCAAAGCGGCGCCTGTCCGTATCGGTTTGCCGGCGTGCCCGACGCCTATGACCGAACCTCTCGAGAACGCCTACTACCCGAACTCAAGCGAGATCGTGACGTGGGCTCTCATGCTGAATGGCCGCGAAGTCCCACTCGACTTGGCGGACGACTTCGCCACCAAGTCGATCGCGGGGCCTTTCTAGCGCCAACTCAACTAGCTCTCGGATTTGATTCCGGGGGCTTTTTCATTTGACGGGAGTACCGTTTTTGTTCAGTATACCAGTATGAATATAAGCGCAGTGTTTCTTGATCGAGAGGGTGTAATAACCCCAAAACTCGAGAGAGGGGAGTACTTGCTTCATCAAGAAGATGTTCGTTTGGCAGAGGGAGTCGTTAACGGACTTCGTCGGCTAAACGAGTTGGGCATCCCGATGTTTATCGTATCGAATCAAAGTTGTGTTCATAGAGGAATGATCACGATGGAGGACGCAATCGCGATCCATCAAAAAGTGTTGCGACTTATCTCCGAACACGGAATCGTGATCAGCGACAGTCGTATATGCCCGCATGTAGATTCGGACGACTGCGATTGCAGAAAGCCGAAACCCGGGATGATTCTTGATCTTTGTTCGGAGCATGGGATTGATCCAACGCGTACCGTTATGGTCGGCGATTCTCTGACTGACATGCAGGCAGGAGTACGTTCCGATGGAGTTTTGCAGATTTACATCGGTACACCAAAAAGTGAGCTCGGTGATACCCCGTGCGTTCCAACGCTTGATGCGGCTGTTGAGAAGATACTGTCCTGCATTTCTTGACAAAACGCGTTTTTTTTCATAACGTCTTTTTGCTCTCGGTCCATGGTGGATCGTTTGTAGAAAGGCGTTCTTTTAAATGAGTGATGCAACCAGAATCGACGGGCAGAAGCTAGATATGCACCCGACTCGAATTGCCCGCTGGTTGGCGGACAAGGATAGTTGGGAGACGGCGCAAAACATCTTTCCGATCTACATGGAGGTATCTCCGATCGGAGTGTGCAACCACGAATGTACGTTCTGCAGCGTGGACTACATGCTCGATCGGACCGACGCTCCGCGATTGCGTTTCGAAGCACTTGAACGGACGCTGAAAGACATGGCCTCGAACGGCGTGTTGAGCGTGATGTTCGCGGGCGCGGGTGAGCCGTTTCTCTACAAGGATCCGGCGACCAGAAACGATCTCGGCGACGTGATCGTCGCGGCAAGCTACGCCGGATTGGACGTGGCTGTTACGACGAACTCCGTGTTGATGACGCCGGAGCGGTGCATCAAGGCGTTCGATGCCGAACGACTGCGCTGGATACGCACTTCGATCAACGCGGGAGATGCGGAAACCTACGCCAAGATCCACAACGCCAAGAAAAGCGACTTCGAGACCGTGCTTCGCAACCTCTCTGATGCGGTGAAGATTCGCGCGAAACTTGGAAGCGGCGTGAAGCTGCTTTGTCAGATCGTGGTCGTTCCGGAAGCGCGTGGAAAGCGACGCAAGTCCCTCATGTTCGAAGACATGCCTTCGAACATCCACACCGTTGTTCCGCTCGCGAAGGCACTTCGCGACATCGGGGTGGACAACCTCGCCGTGAAGCCGTTCA
Organism: uncultured Gammaproteobacteria bacterium; assembly: GCA_964595075.1. Lineage (GTDB taxonomy): Bacteria > Patescibacteriota > Patescibacteriia > 2-12-FULL-60-25 > 2-12-FULL-60-25 > JAHJFW01. The sequence goes on from CAZQNT010000001.1 coordinate 76,786, forward strand.
AGCAACACACGGTCGAGCTGGGTGATACCAGATCGAGCATGTATAGCGGCGTGAGCTACGCTGACGGCGAAACATGGGAGAAGCTTTTCGACGACCTGGAGGCGCTGGAGACGGAGAGCTTCGAGGTGACGATTCGTCGCCAGGCAATGCGCCAACAAGAGAACGAGTACCGAGGGTACGGAATGTGCCACTCGACCCCGTACCACTGGGCGTACATCGAGGCCGACGGAGAGGTCTGGGGTTGCTCGGCGTACGTCGGTCGTTACGATTCCGCCGGAAAAGAGATCGGCGATCATCGGTTCCGTTTTGGAAACGTGAACGATTACCCGTTCTCAACCATCTGGCGCGGCGATCGTCGGCGCGCCAACTGGGAGTACACGCGCAAACCGCCGGAAGAAGGCGGACTAGACGTCAGCAAGTGCATGAAGGGGTGCCAGATGGACATGCCAAACGTGTATCTCTGGCAACTCATGAACCCCGGACCCGACGCCAACTTCATCAAGTGACAAGTTCGATCCTCTAATCGCCTCGCTCCTCGGGGTGATTTTTTTTAAGATATGTGCTACAGATAAAATGTTTTCTATCTGAAAGGAGAACGCATGTCCCTTACAATCTCTGTAGATGTTCTGGTAGTAGGCGGCGGAAGCGTCGGACTGTGGCTCATCGACGAGCTTCGAAGATCGGGTCGAAATGCGGTTTTGGTGGAATCCACCGCGCTCGGCAAAGGGCAGACTTGCGCGTCGCAGGGGATCCTGCACGGCGGCATGAAGCACTCGCTCGTAGCGCGTCCAGGTACATTCGTGAAAGCCCTCGGATCCATGACGCGGATCTGGAGCGAATGCTTGGCCGGAGTTCGCGAACCCGATCTTGGCTCCGTGATCCGTCGAAGCGACTCGTGTTACTTTTGGCTAACCCCGTCTCTTGCTTCTTTCGTGGGTACAATCGGAGCGCGATTCGGTATTCGTTCGGAGGTCAAAAAGATCGCTCGAGCGGCATTGCCGGAGGTTCTGCGCGGCGTGTCCGGAGACGTGTATTTGATCGACGAAAAAGTCGTGGATCCGCACGGTCTAGTTTCCGAGCTTTTCAAAAGGAATCGTCAGCATACGATCAGAGCCGGAATCCAACGCGTTGACTTTTCCACGAGGAGCACGGTCTACGCGGTTGAGCTGACTGATCCTGACGGATCATCGTCGATTACCGTAAGGCCGGAATTCGTGGTTCTGACGGCCGGCGAAGGAAACGCCGAACTCCGAAGAGTTTGCGGCTTGCCGGAAAAGGCGATGCTCCGATTGCCGTTGCAGATTCTCGTGCTTCGCGGGGACTTGCCGGATTTGAACGGAGTTTGCTTGGAAGGAATTCAGGCGAAAGCCGTAATCACAACACATCGTTTGTCTCGCAACGATGCAGTGTGGCAGTTCGCGAGCGAACGAATCGCTCCGAATTCGGGCGAGGATTTCGTTCGTCAGGCCTTGGTCGAGATTTCCGCATCGCTCCCGGGTTTCAATTTTCCGAGAGTTTCGATCTCCGCGTACACCGCGACTCGCGCAGAATGCGCTACTGAAGACGGCGGGCGCTCTTCGGACGTCGCGGTCTTCAAAGAAGGCAACGTTATAACAGCGTGGCCAACCAAGTTGGTTCTGGTTCCTCGAACGGTCGAGCGAATCATGAGCTACCTCCCGATTCAATCCGGTATCAGCGAAACTCCCCGCGAGTTCGCCGAATGGCCGCGTCCGGACGTCGCTCCTTTGCCTTGGCCTTCGGGCTGACGCTCAATGCCCCGACAAAAACATGTCGGGGCTTTTTCTTGACAAGAAGCATTTTTTTGTTAACGTGGCTTTTGGAGGAAATGTAAATGAGTCGTGACGCTCTTTTTCTTGGTGGAACGAAGGGTCTGGGTCTTGCGATGGCAAGGATCGCCCTCGTTGAAGGGTGGCAGGTCACCGTCGCCGGACGTAATCCCGAAGCGTGCCCAATCGTCGCCGAGGGGAAGGCGGCGGGGTTTCAAGTTGATCTTGAGGATGGCGAACCCAAAACTCTCTCGAGATCGTTCGACCTGATAGCGTGGACGGCGGGCGCGTATCAGGAAGGGCCGATCATTAGCTTGACCCACGGTGAGATCCGCGCGATCTGCCGCAATCATCTGTAGGGCCCGGTTTCTTTTCTTGTTCCGATTCTGCAGAAGAATGCGAACTCGTGCCGACCCGCGAACCTCGTCGTCGTCGCCTCGAGCAGTTCCTACCGCGTCCGCCTCAATGAAGGCCTCTACGGCACCAACAAAGCGGCGAAGGCACAGCTCGCGCGGACGCTCGGTCGAGAACTGCCGGAACTCATTCCAGGATCTTGCGTTTTGCTTGCCAACCCCGGAGGCATGGCGACGCCTTTTTGGGACGGAAGGGATCGCGACATCAGT
>CAZQNT010000001.1:79305-104896 GCA_964595075.1 uncultured Gammaproteobacteria bacterium
GCAAGGATTCCGGAATAACGCCTCACACAACCCCGCCTCTCGCGAGAGGCGGGGTTTTTCTTGCCGTTTTTTGTTGCGTTAGGTAAAGTCACGCTTAGTATGAATATGGTCGAAAAAGCGCATTCTCTTGAAGACTTGGCAATCCAATTGGAGAAGCTCCGATTGGAAGGTAAAAAGATCGTGCAGTGCCACGGGTGTTTTGATCTGCTGCACGCTGGTCACTTGAAGCATTTTGAGTCTGCAAAAAAGGAGGGTGACGTCTTGGTGGTGACGGTAACGAGCGATAGGTTCGTAAATAAAGGGCCCGGACGTCCGGTTTTTACACATCAGATTCGCGCGGAAACATTGGCCGCACTATCTCTAGTGGATTACGTTGCGGTTTGCGATGCGCCAAGCGCCGTACAGGCGATAGACCTATTAAAACCAGATGTGTTCGTGAAAGGGAAAAATTATTCAGACAAGTGCAACGATGAAACCACGAATACGTTTGAAGAGAAACGGGCGACAGAGCAAAACGGCGGACGAATGTATTTTACTCCGGAGACGGTTTTTGGTTCCAGTTCTCTTTTGAATCAACATTTTGATCTTTATCCGCGCGAGGTACAATTGTTTCTCGAAGATTTTCGTAAGAGGTATACGTCCGACGACGTCGTGAAGGCGCTTGATGGAATTCGCGGATTAAAAGTTTTAGTGGTTGGCGATGCCGTCGTGGATGAATATCATTACGTTTCGCCGATGGGTAGAACGTCAAAGTCGAATATAGTGGCAAGCCGCTTTTTGAGCGACGAATCTTTTGCCGGAGGAATTTTTGCCTGCGCAAATCACGTTGCGGGTTTTTGCGATGACGTTCATCTGGTGACTTGCCTCGGTCTTCGTGATACAAAGGAGGACTATATAAGGAGAAATCTCAAATCAAATATCAAAACCAGTTTCGTATATAGATCCGATTGTCCGACAACGGTAAAGCGTAGATACGTTGATCGTGGGAATCTGTCAAAATTGTTCGAGATATATTTTTTTGAAGATGCGCCGATGCCGGATGAAACCGAAGAACTAATGGTCTCCGTGCTTGAAAAATTACTTCCGGAATACGACGTCGTTATTTCTCTTGATTACGCGCATGGTTTTTTAAGTCAACGCACAATCAATTTGCTCGTGGAACGTTCAAAGTTTTTAGCGGTGAATACGCAGACGAACGCCGCAAATATAGGGTATAATCCCGTTGTGAAATATCCACGCGCGGATTATGTGTGTATTGATGAGCCGGAGTTGCGCCTTGCGACGCGCGATCGTTTCGGAGCGATAGAGCCGCTGCTTGCGTCAGTGACGGAAAAGCTCAAAAGCCCGAAGGGCGTTGTTACGAGAGGGCATAGGGGCTGTTTGGTGACCGAGGCGGGCAAAGGATTGACTCACGTTCCTGTAATGTCGCAAAAAATCGTTGATACGGTTGGGGCGGGGGACGCGTTTCTGGCAGTTACGGCGCCCTGCGTAGCAAGTGGATTGCCCATGGAGCTCGTTGGATTCATAGGCAACGCCGTTGGCGCGAAGGCGGTTACGATTGTCGGTAATCGCGAATCCGTAGAACCGGATTCGTTAATTCAAACTATTAAAGCATTAATGGCGTAATTATATGACGTTCAAAGATTTTTTTCAGAAGTTCACGACCGATATCCTTTTTACTCTTGCGAATACTCGCGTAACTGTACTTGACGAAAAGGTTGTAGATTCCATGACCGCGCTTCAGGCGATAGCCGAGAAATTCAAATCCGTTCATGCCGCCGGCGGGAAAATTATTTTTGTTGGGAATGGCGGCAGCGCGGCGATGGCGAGTCACCAATCTTTCGATTATTGGAAGAATGGAAAAATGCGCGCAATCGCTTTCAATGATTCGTCATTGCTTACAGGCGGCGGAAACGATTTCGGATACCCCGATGTTTTTTCCCAACCGATTGCGATGTTCGCAGAAGCTCGAGACGTGGTTGTCGCTATCTCCAGCTCGGGTCAATCGCAGAATATTTTGAACGCCGCGAAAAAGGCGAAAGAGATCGGATGCCACGTGATTACAATGTCAGCATTTAAGAATGATAACCCGTTACGCGTACTGGGCGACGTAAACATTTATTTGGACACGATGGTGTATGGACATGCGGAGATTGGTCACGAAACGATTCTACACTCCATACTGGATTACACCATTTACGGAACAGGCGCTTGACTGAATATGCCGCGAGACACGCGAACGAAAATAGTAACGCCAAAACAACTCGCCGCGATCGCGGATGGGGCGCGGGCGCAAGGAAAAAAAATAGTTCATTGTCACGGCGTTTTCGATCTCGTTCATCCCGGGCATATAAATTATTTCGAACGGTCGCGTGAATTGGGGGATATTCTATATGTCGGAGTACTGGCGGATAAGTTTGTGAAAAAAGGTCCGGATAGACCGAAATTTCCGGAACAAGTGAGGCTCGCGTGGGTTGCGGCCTTGGAGTGCGTGGATTATGTGGTATTGAACGACGAAGTTGAGGGACCGTGGAATCTCATGCGTCTTGTTCGTCCACATATTTACACAAAAGGAGTGAGCGAACAGATTAAATTGGATGATCCAAACAGTTTGTTGCACGTGGACAAGAATTTGATTGAAGAACTTGGCGGCGAAATGCGTTTCACGCCGGAAGTTCGAATTCACTCAACGGATTTATTTTCAGCCATGGATTCGTGCTCCTAGACCCCGTGTGGTTTACAAGACCTTGATTTTAGCTGTATAGATGCACACGTAGCAGTTCCTTACATACCGACTGGAGGATTGTGATGTCGGAGATTACGCATCGGGATTTGACGGTCGATAAGTCACGGCTCTCGCTTAGCGATGACGGCAGGATTCTCAAAATGAACAAGCGAGGCACGGTGACTTTTTCCGTGATGAGCGCCGTCGTAACCATTAGTACGGAGCATGGAGTACGTGACCACCTGAGCTCTCGCGGCGTCATCAATACTCCGCACGGTGCCAAGGTGTTGCCGTTCTTCAAGCGCGGCGGTGAGTGGTACATTGTGATGGTGGAGCAATTCCGCATCGCATTGCCCGGCAAGACTCTCGAAGCTCCGGGGGGAGAGGTTGACGAAGAGAACGTCCTTCTCTGTATGGCTCGCGAACTCGAAGAGGAGGCGCGAATCAATGTTCGAACGGAGGATATCCAGTTGGTCTTTCGCGCTCGCGTTCAGCCGTCCATGATGAATACCACGGTTTACGGAGGTATCGTAGAGATTGCCGAATCACAGCTTCCGCAAGAAACCGTCGGCGGCGAATGGATGCATGGCGAGTATACGGTTTTGGCGGTCAGATCGTTGATCGACGTACTCAAAGGGCGAGACTCTGGATTCATGGATATGGATCTCGAAACCTATCTGTTGCTGGACTGTGTAGCGAAGAGGGTAGGTTTGTTGGCGGTTAACTACTAGATTCTTATCCGCACATTGAACTATTACACCCACTAGGGTGTTTTTTAAGAAATTGACACAAAGTATTGACATTTCAGCTTTTTTCGTGCAAACATTGACTTGCTCGATAACCTTTGACAACTCGAGGGAGTTAGCATGCCAACGGTTCTGTATGTGATGCGTGACGACGGGTACATGACGGAGCCGATGAGCGTGATGCTGCTCTCGGCGCTCGCACAGCGGTGTGGATGGTCATCGCGACTCGCACTGTTGGAAAGGGACGACATCACCGACGTAGTGAAGAAACTCAGACCGGATGTGGTGGCGTTTAGCGCCATCACCGGTTCCCATCAGGCGTTTCTGACGGCTAACGCCGCGATCAAGAGGGCGGCGCCTTCCGTGAAGACGGTGATTGGCGGACCGTACGCAACGTTCCGCCCGACCGTCATTATGGACTATCCGTTCGACGCGCTTGGCGTGGGCGAATGCGATGACTCGTGGCCCGAGCTTTTGCGGGCACTGGAGGCAGGCGCCTCCATCGACAACATATCCAACATCATCACGCCGGAAAACGCATCACGCGTGCTTCGGCGATCGCTCACCGACGCGAGCGGATGGATGATCACGCCTGAACACCTGCGCCCGCGCAAGACCGATCTGGACGACCTGCCGTTCATGGACAGGGAGCTGGTGTACGCGAACACCGCGTTCAAGGTTCGTCCCAAGCGAACCATGATGGCGGGCCGCGGATGTCCGTTTCGTTGCACGTATTGCTTCGAGCACGCGTGGAACGAGATGTACCAGGGCAAGGGTAAGGTTTTCCAGAAGATGAGCGTTCCTCGTCTCATGGAAGAGCTCATGCAGCTCAAGCGTAACTGGGACACGCGCTACATCAAGTGGTATGACGACGTTTTTCCGGTCCTCGACGAGGATTGGCTCGAAGAATTCGCAGAGGCATATCCTCGCGACGTCGGTCTGCCGTTTCACTGCCTCGTCCGCGCAGAGATGGTCACGGAGCACCGGCTCAAGCTTCTCAAGAAGGCGGGCATCTCGTCACTATCCATGTCGGTCGAGGCCGGAAATCCTTTCGTACGGGATTACGTTCTCATCCGAGACATGACCGACGAAGATATGCGGAAGGCGTTCGCTTTGTGCCGCGAATTCCGCATTCCGACAATGACAAACTCCATCCTCGGAGTTCCGGCGCCGACCCTTCCCAATGTCAACGCGCCAAGGGAAGTGTACGAAGGCCAGCTTGCGAAGGTGCTGTCAGTCGCTGCTGAAGTTGACCCAAAGCGGTCGAAGAAGAGGAAGCGTCTCGGGGAAGTTGTCGCCGAGGTGCGTAAATCCGCTCCGGACGAGCGTGGTGCGCGTAGCGCGGTTGACGCAGTGCTGCGCGATGCCGGAGTTCGCGCGACGTACATCGAGTACGACGAGGACTCGGTGAGGTATTGCGCGGATCGCCAGGTGAGCTTCGGTGAATTTCCCATGTTCTTCCCCTATCAAGGGACGCAACTTGGGAACTACGCCGTTCGCCACGGGTATTTCGACGGCAATTACGACGAGTTGCCGGCGAGCTACCAAACCACGTCGCCGCTCGAGTGCTACACGGACGGCGAGAAGCGCGTGCAGCAGAATTTGGCGCTCTTGGGTACGATCGTGCTCTTCTTCGCTGGGAGCTACAATCCGATCCTGAATGCGCTGGCGAAGCCGGTTTCGAGGCTGGCGATTGACGTGTTGTCGCGTCTTCCATTCACGAGCTTGTACTTGCGGGCGTATTCGGTGACGAAGAACACCATGCAGGCAGGGAGGATCTACCGCCTCCCGTACAGGTTCCGTGAGCGACTGAACGACCTGTGGACCAATTACAAGCTGGATTGGTTCAAACAGACCACCAAGGCAGAAGAGGTGGATGTCGACCGTCGCGTCTTTCCAGGGGATCGCCCCGGCGGCCAAACCTTGGGCGGTCCTCCGTCCACCTGACCGAAAGGTCTTCCATCGTGAAGCGGCCGACACTCGTCGAGCCGCTTTTTTCTTGCGCAAATGATAGATTTTTAGTAGAGTCACATAATTACATGGATATTTCATTAAGTATTATCGTACCTGCTCTGAACGAGGCGAAGAATATCGAAGCTGCGATTGGCGGCGCTTTAAGTTCATTGAAGGACGCGAATATCACGGATTTCGAATTTCTAGTCATGACGTGTCTTGATCGTGATCTCAAAAGCGATGGCACGGTTGACATTGTTAGACGGCTCGCCGAACAAGATTCGCGTATCCGTTCAATTCACGTTGATGGATATCAGAAGCTTGGAGAAAAATATCGTAACGCGGTTCGATTGGCATCGAAAGAATATTGCATGATGATTCCAGGGGACAATGAAAATGATCCCGCGTCTTTTCCGGTGATATTTTCCAATATCGGGAAAGCGGATATGGTTGTATCGTACACCTCCAATCCCGAAGAACGCCCCTTGTATCGCAGGTTAATTTCACGAACGTACACGACTTGTTTGAATATTTTATTTTGGCACCGTATGCCTTATTACAACGGGATCAACGTTTATCGTTCTGAGGATCTTCGCAACGCTTTGCCGCACACCGACAGCTTCGCGTACGCCGCTGAAATTTTACTGACTCTGTTAAAGCGAAAAAGGACGTATGTTGTTGTTCCAGCGCGCGTTCAATTTCGTTTTGGAAAAACAAAAGCGCTTGGATGGAACAGTCTGAAAAGCGTTGTAGCGGCGATTCTTCGTTTGAGAACCAGGCTTGCATTTAAGAGTAAGGATAAATAAAACTATGTTATATCTAGTAACCGGAGGTGCTGGATTTGTGGGCAGCAATTTGACGGAGGAATTACTTCGTCAAGGTCATAGCGTTCGGATAATCGACAATCTTTCAACCGGCAAAAAGGAGAACATTCAATCAGGCGCTGAATTTTTTGAATTGGATTTTACGAATTTGGAAGCAATTCGTCCGGCATTTGCCGGAGTGGACGGAGTTTTTCATGTTGGTGCTCTTCCGCGCGTTCCATTTTCAATAGAGCAACCCGTAGCTTCTTCGGAAGCGAATATATTTGGAACGCTGAATGTTTTGGTAGCCGCGCGTGATGCCGGGGTAAAAAGATTCGTTTATTCTGCTTCGTCGTCGGCGTATGGCGGAAGTCCGGATATGCCATACACACCGGATATGAAAGTGAATTTACTAAGCCCCTACGCCGTTCAAAAGTATGTTGGAGAATTATTTGCGGAGCAGTTTGCGCGACTATACGGAATGGAGACGGTTTCACTTCGGTATTTTAACGTTTATGGTCCACGCATGGCCGATGAAGGCGCATACGTGACAGTGATCTCGATTTTTGCGCGGCAAAGAAAGAACGGCCAGCCGCTTACGATAGCAGGTGACGGTGAACAGACTCGCGATATGACGCACGTTTCAGACGTGGTTAACGCGAATATCTTGTCCATGCAGTCACCCAATGTTGGAAAAGGGGAGGTGTTGAATGTCGGCACCGGAACGCGACATTCTATAAATAAAATAGCAGGGATAGTTGGTGGGGAAACTACGCACATCCCGTCACGACTCGGTGATCCGCATGATTCACTCGCAGACATTTCTCTTACCAAGGAACTTCTCGGGTGGGAGCCGAAGATGCAATTCGACAATGGACTCCGCGATACTTTGCGTTTGTTGGGAGTGGAGCCGGCGAAGTAGATTACGTTCCCTGTCTTCTAAGCACTATCGCGATAGTTTTTAACAATATCGCCATATCCAAAAGCGGCGAGCGGTGTTTGATGTAGTAGACGTCGTATTGGAGTTTTTTTAGGTTGTCTTCGAGCGATGCGGTCGGCGTAAGAAAGCGGACTTGAGCCCAGCCGGTGAGGCCGGGGCGAGTAAGATGGCGCAGAGCGTAATACGGCATGCGCTCCGTCAGTTGCTCGACGAATTCAGGCCGTTCCGGACGCGGACCGATAAAAGAAAGATCTCCGCGCAATACGTTCCAGATTTGCGGGAACTCGTCGATACGGAGTTGACGCAAGACGCGGCCGACGGCAAAAAGTCTCGGATCCGTCCTGGAGTTTGCCGTAAACTGCGGACCGTTGATTTCCGAATTAACATGCATGGTGCGGAATTTCCAGATGCGGAATTGTTTGCCGAATTTGCCCAAACGGATTTGGGAATAGAGAGTGGGTCCCGGGGAAGAGATTTTAATAATTAATGCTACGATCGGATAAAGTATCAGAGTGATTATTCCGAAAGGCACCGCCATCAAGATATCTCCTATACGTTTTGCCATCTCGTACCATGCTTTTTCGTTTTCACGCAGGTGTTCCAAAAACCAAGTTTGCGAAACGTATTCAAGAGGTATGCGTCCGGTTATAGTCTCTTCCAGCGCGGTTCTGTCGAGTAGCGTCACGGGAAGAAAAAGTGTCTTGTACAGCGCGTCTCGAAGTCCAGGGATGTCATCCGGTTTGTGACCGAGCAGTACGGTGTGAATGTTTCGATCGTTGATAATTTTTTCGATATTGTCGAGCGACGAATACCACGCGACCTCGGAATCCTCGAAGCGCGAATTCGGCGTTGTTTCCAAAACGGCAACGAGATGGAATCCGAAAGCCGATCTCTCGAGCATCGCTCGTATTTTTGCGGCGTCCATTCCGCTTCCGATGAACAGCACGCGGTTTCGGAATAATTTGTTTGCGACCAGTCGGTTGTAACCGAGACGCCATCCGTAACCGAGTAGGAGGACTATCGCGAAATAAAGAAAGAGATTCGTACGAGGTTCAATACCGAATATTGGGATGAGATAGAAAAAGGCGAACGCGGCAGCCAGGTTCGCGATCATTCCTTCCAAATAAAGGCGGAAAAACTTGATGCCGTTTTTCAGGACGTTAAAATCGTAGAGTCCGGCGACGTAAGATCCTACTACCCATAGCATGCTGACGACCCCGAAAGGAAGCGCGTGAAGATCCCATGCGCTCTGTTCCACGCGGCCGTATCGAAGAAGAAGCGTCAAAAGCAGCGCTACCTGAAAGATGATCAGGTCGCCTGTAACCAGTAGAAGTTGCTTGAATCTAATGCCAAGTCTTAACATGGTGAGTATCCTTGCACATATTTCGGAATTTGTGGAGGTTGCAGATGAACTCGTTGAAACATGCACAGTGTCATTCCCGCGCAGGCGGGAATCCAGATCAAAGGGAGAATTTTTCACTGTCTGGATCCCCGCCTCCGCGAGGATGACAATGAGGATGTATCCATTCCCAATAAGGCGGAAGAACGACAAAAATAATGCATCCGTTTTCGTCAATCGATTTGTCCTTCTTCATGCCTTTGCGGTAGAATTGTTTTTATGTTTCTGAAAATCATCCATTTCATCAAACGGGAGAAGCTGATGCTTGGTCGTTATTTGTTCGTGGGCGGAAGCTCTTTTGCCGTGAAAATCGGAGTATACGCGGTTTTGTCTCGATTGCTTTGGGTGACGGGACCGCGGACTTTCGAAAATATAATCGCAATAATATTCGCAGTGATATACAACTATACGCTTCATCGGTTTTGGACTTTTAAACATCAAGAGCCGGCATCCGGGTCAGTCGGACGATACGTTGCGGTTGTTCTCGCCGGTAACGCGCTTGACGCGACGTTTTTTTACATCGGCCACGACCTTCTAGGAATATACGATTTTCTCACGATCATCCTTTCAACAGGACTCCTTTCCTGCATATCCTTTTTCACGCACCGTCTTTTCACGTTTCACAATGATCCGTGGAAACGGAAAGAGCGCCTGTAGGGGCGGGGTCTTCCCGCCCTCCCCGCATTCATCCGCATTCGGGGAGGGCGCGCGCCATGCGCCCCTACCTAGACGTTGATCGTTGCGCGTTTAACGTTCAACGACCATGTGGTAGAATATCGCCATGTCGAAACAATTGTTTGAGCGTAGGAACGTGCTTGTCACCGGTGGGGCGGGTTTTATAGGTTCGCATTTGTGCGACCGGCTCGTGAAAGAGGCGCACGTTATCTGCGTTGATAATTTTATAACGAGCTCCGAGTCCAACATCGACCACCTTTTGCAGGATTCGAATTTTGAGTTTATCAATCACGACATCACGCAGCCGCTCGATCTTCTGAAGTATTCCGAACTCGAGCGATTCAAGGTGCGATTTCAGGGCGTGCAGGAGATTTATCATTTGGCTTGCCCTATATCGAAACGTCATTTTGATGATTTTAAGATCGCGACGGTTTTGACAAATTCCATAGGAGTAAAAAACGTTTTGGATATAGCGGTAGAACACGGCGCGAAAGTGTTATACGCTTCGTCCAGCGTGTTATACGGTCCGCGCAGCAACGGTTCGCACGTGAAAGAAACGGACGAATGTCATCTCGATCACCTGACGTCTCGCGGAGCGTACGACGAGGGCAAGCGTTTTTCAGAGGCCATCCTTCAGACCTATGCCAGCGTGTACGCACTCGACGTGAAGATAGCGCGAATTTTTCGTTCGTACGGTCCAAGAATGAAGATTTTCGATGGCAACCTGATTCCGGACATTATACTTTCCGCGTTGGAGGATAAGGATATCGTTTTGACCGGCAACGAGGATAGCCGCGTTTCCATGGCTTATGTGAACGACATTGTTGACGGTCTCGTGCGGCTGATGTCTACTCCTATCGACGTTACGCTCGTAAATCTCGGTTCGGATAACGACGTAAGGTTGGTTGCTATCGCGCAACACGTGCTGGAAATTATTGGTTCAAGTTCTCGAATTCGTTTTGAGCCGCCAGGCCCGTACCAAACCGAAGCTCCGTTGCCGGACATTACGCGCGCAAGGGAAATTCTTGGGTGGCTGCCTCTAGTAAGATTGGAAGATGGATTAAAAAAAATGATCGACTATGCCAAATCCCACAGACAACAAGTCAGCTTCTAATACTATGGCGGAAAAAAACTCCGAAGGAATGGAAAAGAAGAACGTATTGGTAACGGGAGGCGCCGGTTTTATCGGCTCCTTTCTGTGCGAAAAACTATTAGCGGACTCGCGCGTAATCTGTCTCGATAATTTTACTACTTCGCAGGAATCAAACATAGACCACCTTTTGAAGAACGGAGATTTCGAATTTATCCGGCAAGATATTAACGCGCCGTTCGATCTCGAGGCGTTTCCGGAGCTCGCGCGATTTAAGTTAAAGTTTCAAGGCATTCATGAGATCTACCATCTCGCGTGTCCTACGAGTCCGAAAAAATTCGATCAGTTCAAAATGCAGACGCTGCTCGCGAATTCTTTGGGAATGAAAAACGCGTTAGATCTGGCCGTGAAATACGGAGCGAAATTTTTGCTTTCATCAACCTCGGTCGTATACGGACCAAGGCCGGCAGACGGTCACGCTTTCGTTGAGACGGAGTTTGGCGCGGTTGATATGCTCAGTCCGCGTTCCTGCTATGACGAAGGAAGGCGTTTCGCGGAGACGTGCGTCGCGACATACGAGCAGGTTCATGGCGTGGACGTTCGCATAGCAAGGGTTTTTCGCACATACGGTCCTCGAATGATGTTGTTCGATGGACAGATGATTCCGGATTTTATCACCAACGCTTTGGATAATCAGGATCTCGTGATTTACGGCGACGAAACATTTCGCACGTCGCTCACTTACGTTTCAGACGTGGTCGACGGACTAATAAAGCTCATGGGGGCTCCAAAGGGTATCGGTCCGGTAAATATCGGAAGCGATCTGGAAATTCCTCTCGTTGACGTGGCGCAGCGCATTATCGAGATGACCGGCTCAACGTCACGCATAACGTTCCAGCCGCCGCTTCTTTTCATGACTCCGCTCGGAATCCCGAGTTTGGCAAAAGCAAAAGATCAACTCGGATGGCTTCCGCTTGTGACGGTTGACGCGGGCTTGAAGCAGACTATTGATTATACGATCGCGCACAAAGGACTGTTGGGATTTAAGGTTTCTTGATTTGTTTAAAACCGGATTCATCCAATATACAAACACGCAAAAAGCGCCTATAGGCGCTTTTTGCGTGTAATTAATCCACGCGTGTAGTTTGATATTGGTATTTGAACTCATAGCGAGTTTTCACTCACTGTCATTCCCCCGATAGCCATCGGGGGAATGACAAATTTGACCGTGTATAGCTACGAAACTAACGAAACCCACAATGAGTTAATTATTCTATAGACGGACAAAATGTGCCTATAGGCACATTTTGTCCGTCTGATGCGTTTCAGGCGGCGGAAAGGTTTTGAAATGAACATTTATCTTTTACACAAAAATGGCCTATAGGCAGTTTTTGTGTGCGCATGTTATCCACTTAAAGTGTTTGACGCGGACTAGTTTTGTAGTTTATGATTTGTGTGGAATCAATATGTAATCCATACACATGACCGTTATCAACTTTGCTGTTCCTAAAACGCTCGAGAAGCGCATCGATAAGACCATAAGAGAAAAAGGTTTTGCCAGCAAAGCCGAATTTTTTAGATTTGCCGCTGTGCACTTTTTGGATGTTGTCCAAAGACCTATCGTATCGGAAGATGATCGTTTTTCGTTTTTGACCAAAGCGTTGCGAAGGGAAGTTGCCAAAAAGTACAAAGGAAAAAATATTCCAAGCATAACGAAACAATTGGCTGACGTGTAGTTTTTTGTATGTATCAGCCGATCGTTCTTGCGTATTTCAAACGTCAATTAAAACAATACGTAAAAAAACACCGCGATCTTAAAGACGCCGTGATAGGGGCACTGACCAATTTTGATAAACGACAAAACGTAAATCTTGGCGGAAACATTTATAAAGTTCGTGTAAAGATCGAAAGTCTTCCAAAGGGTAAAAGCAAGTCATTCCGTTTGATTGTTCTCGTACTTGAGACGGAGAGCTTCCTTGTTCCAATTACAGTCTACTTTAAAAGCGAAGAAAGTTCACTTTCAAAAAAGGAGATCAACGATCACCTGCAAAACGTTCTTTTTGAGTTACGGACTGGCTAGTATGGATAACGTGTCGAGGCGCCCCTACAAAAAATCCTGGTTTTCGCGTAAGGTATCAGGGTGAAAACTATAGCGGTTATTCCAGCGTTTCAAGAGGTTGGCCGGATTGCGCAGACCGTCGGTTCGGTTTTGCCGTTTGTGAACGGTGTTGTTGTGGTTGACGACGGGTCTAGTGATGATACTGCGGAGGAGGCGAAAAAGACCGGAGTCGCCGTGGTTTGTCATCGTGTTAATCGCGGTCAGGGCGCGGCGCTTAGGACTGGGACGGAGGCGGCTTTGAGGCTTGGAGCGGACGCGATAGTGCACATCGACGCGGATGGGCAGCATGATCCGAGCTCTATTCCTAATCTGTTATCTCCGATTTTCGCGAACGAAGCGGATGTCGTATTTGGTTCGCGGTTTCTCGGTGTGGAATCCGTTGGAATGCCTTTGTCGCGTCGTATATTATTGCACGCTGCGCGGACGTTCAATGCGTTCGTGATAGGTATTCCACGCAGTATGACCGATCCTCAGTCCGGTTATCGCGTGTTTTCCTCGCGCGCCGCAAGGGCGGTTGATTTTCGACATGATCGTATGGCGCATTGTTCAGAAATACTTCGGCTTGTGACGCGATCCGATTTGCGCTGGCGCGAAGTTCCGGTCCGCGTACACTACTCAAAAGAGTCGCTAGAAAAAGGTCAGAAGCCGTGGGATGCCGCAAGCATCGCGTGGCAGCTTTTTTTGGGAGCGTTAATGGGAAGATAAAATATGCTGATTCAATATATCCTCATCTTTATCGTCGCGCTCGCGTTCATAACAACATGGCGGCGCGTTATGCAAAATGTTATCCGCGTTTCCGAGGCGATCGGGTGGTCTATCGTCTGGATAGGCGCCGGTATCGTTATTTTGCTGCCGGACGTTTCGACTAGATTCGCGAATTTTCTCGGCGTTGGCCGCGGTTCGGATCTAGTAATATACGCATCAGTCGTCGCGCTGTTTATTCTTGTATTCAAACTATTCCTAAAACACGAATCGCTAGAAAGAAAATTAACCGATATCGTCCGCCACGACGCCCTTCGCGATTTGGAAAAACCAAATGAATAACCTTTCCGCTACACACTACCTACTACTCACTACCGACTTCCCCACTGTAGATGTTATCGTCGTCCTCTGGCACAGCCGCCCTTATCTTTCGGATTTGTTCGATGGGTTGGAGCGGTTGGATTATCCACGCGAAAAGTGGGCAATTCATATTGTTGATAATTCTCCAGGCGACGGATCGTTAGCTGAAGCACGTAGACTTGCGACGGAACGAGTTGGTCGATTGCCGGAGGTTTTATTTCACGAGCCGGGATCTAATACCGGTTTCGCCGGCGGGAACAATCTCGCAATACGAAAGGCGATGGAACGTAATCGAGATTACGTCTATCTTCTTAACCACGATGCTGTGTTTGAATCCACGGCTCTAAAAGAGGCGATAGCGGTCGCTGAAACTGATAAGAATATCGGATCCGTCCAGTCTCTGTTAGTTTTGATGCAATCTCCGGATGAAGTGAATTCTCGAGGAAATGCGATACAATTTCTTGGTTTTGGATATTGCGCCGGTTATCACGAAAAACGGGACGCCATCTCACTCGAACCGTCTCGAATCGCCTATGCTTCCGGAGCAGGTGTATTATATCCGCTTCGTGTATTGAGAGAAGTCGGTTTATTTGACGAGACGCTTTTTGCGTATCATGAAGATTTGGATTTGGGTTGGCGGATGCTCATCGCAGGATATCGCAATTTGCTCGCGCCAAAGAGCGTAGTGCGCCATAAGTACGAATTTTCACGGTCTATTTCCAAGTGGTATTGGATGGAAAGGAATCGCTTGATAGTCGTATATAAGAATTACCGTTTACCAACCATTATCCTGCTATTGCCTATCTTGATAGCGACAGAGTTTGCGATTTTGGCTTTTGCGATTTCCGGCGGTTGGTGGAAGGAAAAACTTCGCGCAATGGCTTGGTTTTTACGTCCGGCATCTTGGACGTATCTGATTCGTTCGCGGCGAGAGATTTCGCGGAGCCGCAAGATTCCGGATTCAATCGTGTTATCGCACTTCACGCCATTTATTGCATATCAGGAGTTTGAAAAGGATATCGTGAAACAATTTGCAAACCCGTTTTGGGCGATCACATACCGGTTGTTGCTAATGATGGTTAAATGGTAGGGGATACGTATGAGGATTATTCATATTTCTTGCATAGCGCCTCCGGAGATCGGCGGGATTGGGCGAATGGCCGCTGCGGAAGTGGAGTCGCTGGTTAAAAACGGCATTGACGCACATTGTGCTTCATTGACCACGCACGCCGGTTTTCGTCTTGGAAACGCAGGATTCATTTACGCTCTTGATCATATTGTTCAGAACGCTGATATCGTCCACCTTCACTATCCATTTTTTGGCACTGCGAAGCTTATTGCTGGCATGAAACGGAAAGGAAAGATAAAGAAGCTTGTGATTACCTTGCATATGGATGCTGTGGCAACTGGCGTGAAAGGATTTGTTTTCAAGATACATCGACGATTGTTTCAACGAAGCGTGTTGGATGCCGCGGATGTTTTGATTGCGTCTTCTTCCGATTACGCGCGGCACTCGTCATTCGCGCCTTGGATCGATCGAATAATCGAACTGCCTTTCGGCGTGGACGAACAGCGATTCGTTCCGTCGGTTAACCGCGACGCGTCTCGTCCGTTCACCGCTTTATTCGTGGGCGGAATGGATCGCGCGCACGCCTTCAAAGGAATTAAGGTTTTACTTGAAGCGATCTCTTGTGTTCCGAATATAAATGTAAAGCTGGTCGGTGACGGAGATCTTCGTTCGTCATACGAATCGCTCGCGAGCCGCCTCTCCATTTCAGATCGAGTCTCGTTTCTTGGGAAACTTTCTTCTGATGATCTCCAGGCCGCATATCAATCTTCCGACGTTCTGGTTTTACCGTCGCTTTCAGGAGCGGAAGCATTCGGCTTGGTCGCTCTTGAAGCGCAGAGCTCCGGAGTTCCTGTTATCGCATCGGATTTACCAGGAGTTCGGACCGTGGTAGCGAATGAAGAATCCGGGTTACTTGTTCCTGCCGGAGACGTGGATGCGTTAGCAGCGGCGATTAAGAGAATGGAAAGTGACAAAGAATTGCGCGCAAACATGGGAAAAGCCGGCCGTTTGCGCGTTCTCAATCGTTTTACTTGGAGTCGTCACGTAGAGAGGCTTTTGGATATTTATCGGTCACTTTAGATAGATATGAGACTAGCTGTTTTAACCAACGACTATCCTCCAAATCCGCGCGGCGGCGGTGGAATTATCGCTGAGCAATACGTAAGATCTCTTCAATCTCGCGGACACGAGGTAAGGGTTTGGAAATGTTCCGACGTTCAACGTCGGAGTATTCTTGCGCGATTAGTCGTCCATCTACGAGACTTGTTTGCGAACTCCAAGCTGGTAAGGGAAATTCTTGAAATAAAACCGGATTTGCTTTTGACTCACAATTTAACGGGTTGCGGATTCGGTACGCCAAAGGCGATACAGAGGACGGGTATCCCTTGGGTGCACATGTTACATGATGTGCAGCTCGTCGATCCATCTGGGCAGATCGTACAAGGAGAATCCCACGAGACGTTGCGTCGGCTTTGGCGATTTTTTTGGTCGCGTCTCCGCCGCATTGCGTTCGGAAAACCGACAGCGTTTTTTTCTCCAACAAAGTGGCTTTTGGATTTTCACCGCAAGTATGGTTTTTTCCTTGATGGAAAAGCGGCTGTCATTCCAAACCTGCTTCCTACCGTCGGCCGCGCATCCGGAGAGGGCGGGACAAGCCCGCCCCTACACCGCACCAATCTCTTATACGTCGGACGTCTCTCGAAAGACAAGGGAGTGGATTTGCTCATCGCGGCTTGGAAGGGTCTTGGCAAGGATCGTCCTATCCTACATATCGTCGGTGTCGGCGAATTGGAAAAGGATATTGAATCAATTTCGGATTCATTGCTTGTTAAACACTGGCATCTCTCGCATGACGAGGTTTTATCCCTGATGCGTAAATGCGGCACGGTGATCGTTCCTTCCCGCGTATGGGAAAACCAGCCAACCGTTATCTTGGAAGCGTTATCGCAAGGATGTCGCGTAATAGCTTCCGACGTTGGGGGGATCCCGGAAACGCTCGGCAACGCAGGGTTGTTATTTCCGGCAGGAGACATCTCGGCTCTACAAGAACTTCTCAAGCGGACAATCGGCAGCGAACGATCCGCGGAAGAAATCGAGGTGGCTCACAATTTGATAGCGCGTCATCGCGCGGACGAGGCGGCGGACGTACTCGAAGCGTTTTTGAGATCGAATTTGAATACTCGCAATTTCCATCCTTCTTCGGTTTGAGGCGGAACGCTCCAGTCCTTATCCGTTACAGCGCGGAGCGATTCCGCGACTTGCGCCGCCTTCCACCAATAGGAGTTAAGTACAACGTAAACGATATCAGTTCCACCAAGTTTGGCAGCGTCTTTAGCGGTATCTCGCGACGGCTCGCCATAGGTCATTCGTAAGAACGTCTCGTATAGCGGACCTCCTGTTGGGATAGGATAGAAGAATACATCGCCGTCGTTTGTTGTTGCGTATCTTTTGAATCCTAATAGATCAACTGCCGCGGCGGACACACTTTGATTCGCCAAAACTGTGTATGGTTTTCCGTCCGCATCGTATTCGATAAGTTTTACGGCTTCCTGATCCGCGGCGCCGGTGCTCCAACCGCGTCCAGTCACAAGCGCGTCATGGCGAGGGAGCGCGTTGTAGGAAAGCGCAGTTCCGATCGAGACGGCAAATGCCAATAAGACAAAAGAATAGAAACGCGGCGCGCGTTTAAGGCGCTCGAAGAAAATCGTTAATCCCGAAATGGCGGCTGGGATGATGCAGAATAAGGCGATCGTATTCAAGCGGTTCGCGTAATTTCCACGTTCGTAGTCGATTAGGAATGTAAAATCTCCGGTTGATTTCAGAGCGGTCGCGGCGACCCAAAGACAGAGTGAAGATCCGATAAATACTAGCGAGGAACGGTTTTTTCTTACGCCAATACAAGCGAGCGCCAGAAGTATCAGCGGAACCAATTTATCCACCATGCTTGCCCAGGCGGGCCAAAGCACGAAGCGATTTCCTATCCAAGGAGAGAAAGCTTGAAGCCGCAAGAGCCACGGTTCAGGTTTGAGAATGCTATTCAGATTCCATGAGATCGGCGTTCCTCCTTTTAAGCTCATTATGTAGAAAAGAGCAGGAATAGAGATAGCCGATAGAAGGACGAATATGGCGGCAGCGATTCGAACAAATACGCTTCGTCCGTGAGTCGCGGCGATTGATGCGATAACGACGAGTCCGATTGGAATTCCGGCAAGAGGATGGGTTGCGGCAGCCCAACCCGCCAAAATAATTGGCGCCATCGGGTTGACCACGCGTTCTTGTACGCCGAGGCATAGGATGAGGGCCGAAAGCCCGAGAACGTAGGAAAGACCCTGCGGTGTCGTTGCTATGAATGCGTTGAGTGGGAGAAGTATAAAGATTAGAAAGGGGAACGAACGTAGCGGAATTTTGTTCGCCTTGGCTGCGGAACTCGCTTCGCTCAAACAGTCCTCGCCTTCGGACGAACAAAATTTCGCTACGTTCGTTTTTTTTGGGAGAAGGGAAATGTAAATACAAAGAGGTAATAATATTGATGCCGCTATTGGGACTAGCCAGCGGTCTATCGTGGCTATCGGGATTTCTGAGAGGCGCGCGAGCCATGTCGTGAAGACGTATTGGCCGATGTAATAAAACGGCATTGGTTGAAGCGTGCCTGTCTGCAGAATTATTTTTTCGCTTGCTATGTGAAGAAAACCATCGAAACCGTATCCGATGCGATAGAGCAGGGGAGTGATAGTCGTTGTTGCGGCGATGGCGACTGCGGAAAGTATGGCGGTAAGGCGCGATGATTTGATTAGGGTCGCGGAAAGTATTACCGCGGTCCATATGAGAGCGATGGCAGACAGCGTTCCGTTTTGCAGTAACGGCCACGGTGTTCTAATGCTCTCTACCGTTGCCGCGTTATGAGCCGCGCGTAATACGAATCCGAATCCTGCGCCGGCAATGCAAATACTCATAAGCGCAGCAAGGCGTTGCCGCATTGTCATTTTTTTGTATTTTTTTTCCGTGCGCTCGTCTACGGTTGTTTCTAGCGGCTTGAAACAAAAAAGAATTTGCGTAACTATTATACCTGCCAGTAAACCGGCTGCGTCGCTAGTTGATCCAAGCTGTCTAGCGGAGTAGTACCATGCTGTTTGAGCGATGCTTTGTATTGCGAGAAATAACGTGACACCGAGCGCAAATTGCGAAAATCGGAAATGTTTGCCAAAAATAGCCCGCATCAATAAATAGCCATGGTATAGCAGTATAAACGCCGAAATGAACCAGGTTATTTCTGTTTTTTGACCGCCTATTGTTTGCATGAATAGGACGACGGCGGCGCATAGCGCGCTCATTGCCAAATATCGCAGGCGTTCTATCATATAGGAAGTTATGGTAGCATATACTATCGGAATATATGGCAGAACTAATGACGAACGACACGGTACGCATCTATCCGCACGATAGGTTGATGAATGCGTTGCTGGTTCGTTTCTTGCCTCATCAGCTACACCCGAATCATGTAACGTTGTTTAGATTTTTTTTGATCCCGTTCGTCGTTTGGTACGTATTAATCGAAGACTGGTCGGTCGCCGTGCCGCTTTTTATCTTCGCAGCTTTCACGGACGCGCTTGACGGTTCTATTGCGCGGCTCCGAAAACAGATTACAGCTTGGGGTACGTTCGCGGATCCTGCGGCGGATAAGCTTCTAATCGGATCGGTCGTGGTTGTATTCGTGGCGCGGGAAGTCAATCCCACTTTCGCCTCCATAATAGTTTTTGCGGAAGTTCTCATATTGCTCACAGGTCTCATTCGAGGCAGAAAACGTCTCGTCGTCAGCGCGAACTGGGCAGGAAAACTTAAGATGCTTTTTCAGGTGATAGGCGTCACCATCCTACTAATCGCCAAATGGTCGGGATTAAGTCTTCTGGTCCCGTTTTCAATCGGAACACTAACTATTGCGATCGTGTTCGCGGTGGTTTCGCTGTTGACGTATAGTCTTTGATAGCCCCTAAATTCTTGCTCATCTGCGGCAATGTTGTTATTATTTTACACATGAAATCCGAGAAAGTTCTTACCTATACTATCGTATTTGATCCGGTGGAGAGTGGCGGGTACGTTGTTTCTGTTCCAATGTTGCCGGGATGTCTTACGCAAGGCGGTACATTTGAGGAGGCCAAGCGAAATATCGAAGACGCAATTTCCGGTTACGTCGCCGTATTGAAAGAAGATGGTGACGAAATTCCGCAAGAGTTCGCGGATCCTGTTATCGCTCGAGTTACAACGCCAGACCCGGCTTGATTATGAGCGATCGATTGCCGCAGGTTACTTCGCGGGAATTGATCCGAATTCTTGAGAAGCGCGGTTTTATAATTCGTCGTATAACCGGTGGATATATAGTTTTACGCCACGGTCAAACAAAACGCATGGCTGTTGTTCCGTCGCATCCCGGAGATATTCAGCGCGGACTCGTATTTGGAATTTTGAAGCAAGCCGGAATTGGCATAGACGATTTAAGAAAAGATTTATGATAAATTTGTTACGTCGTTTCACGCCAACTCTCGTTATGAGAGTTTATCACCGCGCCATGTCATGGCTGGCGTCCGCGATTTACGGCAATCCGTCTAAAGAGCTGATAGTTGTCGGAGTAACCGGAACCAACGGCAAAACAACCACTGCATATTTCACGGCAAAGGCGCTTGAGGCCTCTGGTCATCAAACAGGTTGTTCGAGCACAGCGATTTTTAAAGTTGGGGAAAAGGAGTGGTTGAACGGTACGAAGATGACCATGGTCGGACGTTTTGCTTTGCAGCGGCTTCTTCGAGATATGGTTAGAGTCGGGTGTCGGTACGCGGTTATCGAGACTTCTTCGCAGGGAGTCGTCCAACATCGCCACGCTGATATCAACTACGACGTAATGGTTTTTACGAACTTGACTCCTGAACATATCGAGGCACACGGGAGTTTTGAAAAATACAAACAGGCGAAGCTCGAGGCGTTTCGTCATACCGCAAAATGTCCGCGAAAGGTTTTTAACGGTAAAACAATTCCGAAGACAGCGATATTGAATGCTCGCGACGCTTCGTCGGTTGCTTTTGCTCTTCCGGAATTTGATAGAATCTCATGGTACGGAACGGATGGTACGTCAGGCGCGGATCTAATCGCGACAGATATCAAATTGGATGCAGAGCGCGTTTCGTTTAAAGTGCGAGGGAATAATGTTACGCTCAATCTCCCCGGCCTCGTTAATGTTGAAAACGCTCTGGCGGCGCTTGTGGCGTGCGACGCACTCGGTGTACTTTTATCCAAAGCCGCAGAAGCACTCGGTGAAATCCGAAGCGTCCCCGGCAGGTTTGAACGAATCGACGAAGGTCAGCCGTGGACCGTGATCGTTGACTATGCGCCGGAGCCGGAATCGCTGGCGCGATTGTATGAGACGATCCGGCTCGTTCCTCGAAATCGCACCATCCACGTTCTCGGTTCTTGCGGCGGCGGGCGCGATACTGCGCGTCGCCCGATTCTCGGAAAAATGGCGGGCGAATTGGCGGACATAGTAATTGTCACGAACGAGGATCCTTACGATGACGATCCGCGACTAATAATGGATGAAGTCGCGGCAGGAGCGCGCGCAGCCGGTAAATTGCTTGGACGAACACTTTTTGTTATTGAAGATCGCTCAGAAGCAATAAACGAAGCAATGCGTCAGGCTGAGGATGGAGATCTGGTTTTACTCACCGGAAAGGGGAGCGAGCAGGCTATATGCGTGGAAAACGGCAGAAAGATTCCGTGGGACGAGCGCGAAGCGGCTGGGAGGGCAATAAGACAGGCCGCTGGAAGATAGAGGTCGATTACTGTACAATCTACACGACAGGGCGCATGGCATGCGCCCAAACCAAGCGGGGAGGGCGGGACAAGCCCGCCCCTACAATTCACTGCCAACTAGTATTTCGCCCATGTTCCACATCGAAGACGTACTCCAACTCAAAGAAACTGAAAAAGTGAAATTATTCGTCAGACGGCATCCTATGACGCTTCTGCCGAGTCTTTTGACGGCCACGCTCTTGATCGTGACTCCGTTCTTTTTCATATTTCCTCTGTTCAGTTTTAGGATGCCCGGAGTCGCCGTGTTTTTGTCATCGGTTCTTATTGGCATCGTCATCGCTCTCCGCGCTTTTCTTCTTTGGGATTCCGACGCATTGATCGTCACTACGGATCGCTTGGTCAAGGTTGATCAAAAAGGCGTGTTTTCAAGATTCGTTACTGAATTGGCAATGGATTCCATATCCGATGTGGCATGGAAAAGACAAGGCGTTGTAGACACTTTGTTTTCCGTCGGTTCGCTTTCCGTAAACAGCCCGGCGGTTTCAAAAACGATTGAGATGAAGCGCATGTCTCACCCGCAGCGGTTGCATGAAACGATCAACGATCTCCGACGCGCCATCACTCAAAATAAACCGCAAACTAAAGTTGAAAATGAAACTCGCGAGCGTATCCAGTGGTTGATGGCGGAAATGGAAAAACTGCCGAAAGAAACTCTTGAAAAGGTTGAGAGAATGTTGCGCGACACATCTTCGCAGCAAGCGGAGCCATCGGGGCTTGTGGTGCAAAAAAAAATAATCGAATAGCGCAATATGAGCGCGGCTTCACGTGGCAGAAACGATTCAAAGCAAAAAAGTTTTGCGCGATGGCCGGTGTTTTTAATTGCGAACGCTGCGCTGCTTTTGGTTATCGGCGCATCGACGGTGCGAGAAACGTATCGCGGCTGGACCGTTGATCGAGAAATTCAGGCGCTTGGCGCGAAGGCCGAGTCGCTAGAGAGCCGCCGTTCGGAGCTGGAGACTTTGGCGCAAGAATTGGTTTCGCCGGATCGCGTTGAGCACGAAGCTCGCGCCCGTTTGGGTATGAAAAAGCCGGAGGAGCGCGTCATAGTATTGGAAGGATATTCGGCGGACGTTACATCCGGAAATCTTGCGTCCGCAGGATACTCGGAACGAAAAGAAGATTTGAGGAGTAATCCTGAAAAGTGGAGCGAGTATTTTTTCAGAGCGCGTGCAAATAATTAACGACTGTGATAATAGTGTGGCTGAATAATTTCATATATGGAAAACAATGAACAAATGCCTGTAGAAGCAAAAGAAGAAGCGAAGCCGCAAAATAAGGCTTCAAAAAAAATAGGGATAATCGTTTCGACCGTGGCGGCGCTTTTGCTGCTTGCCGGTGGAGCCGCCGGTTTTATGTGGGAAGTGACAGTTAAGCATTCGGGCGGCGCCATTGTGCGAAAAGTTTCCGAATTGCTTCCGATCCCTGCGGCTCGAGTCGGAGGAAGAATCATTCTGTATCGAGACTTTTTGAAATCTCGTGATACGCTCGGCACTTTTTTAAATTCAGAAGCCGCAAAAACGCAGGGGATAAATACATCACTTGATGCGGAGATGGAGAAGAACGTATTGGAAAAGCTAGTGAATCAGACCGCGCTTGAAGAGTTGGCGGATGAGAAGAAGATCACCGTTGACGAAGAAGAACTGCGCGCGTTTTTTGCCGACGTGGTTTCAGCGGCATCGACTACGACGCCGGATGTCGGGGTTTATCTCTTAAAGAATTTCGGTTGGGACGAGGAGAATTTCAGGCAAGAGGTGCTCAAGCCGGCTCTGCTAGAACAACACGTTGGCATCGCTTTAGCGAAAGAAAAACAAGGCGATCCGAATGCGTTGCAGACGTATATGACCGAACGGCTTGCGAAGTCTGACGTCGTGAGATACCTGCGGTTTTAAGACTCCATTCAATCCTTGCGGGTAGTTTGGTTTTTTGATAGTCTCCTTCAACGCAGGCGTGTCTGTCCATGGTAACAGCAACGCATGCGGGTATCGTATAGTGGCTATTATGAGTGCTTCCCAAGCACTAGAGAGGGGTTCGATTCCCCTTACCCGCTCCATCGAGCTCAGCTCGACTAGGCCAGCTTAGCTCAGTTGGTAGCCCGCCCCATTCGTGGAAATTAGGCCGATGTAGCTCAGTTGGTAGAGCAATGCTTTCGTAAAGCAGAGGTCGTGGGTTCGAATCCCGGAGCTGGCTCCATAAGTAAAACCGCTTAATAAAAGGCGGTTTTATTTTTTTTTGTCATCCTCGCGAAGGCGGGGATCCAGACAGTGAAATACATCCTTTATTCTGGATTCCCGTTTTCACGGGAATGACACAGTGTGGAGTTTTGCGATTCTATCTATCCCATTGACGCGCATCGAAATTTTGGCTTCTATCTGGTAAAATAGCATAACGTCGAAATTCGAAAAAATGATCACTCTAGAAAACGTCTCAAAAATCTATCATCCGGCTGTAAACGGGCTGAAGGATATTTCGCTTAAGATAGAATCGGGCGAGTTTGTATCCATTGTCGGGCAAAGCGGCGCAGGAAAAACTACGCTAGCTCGTCTTCTTATTGCCGAAGAAAGACCGACGCATGGTCGCATCGAGATCGGCGGATGGGACATTACTCGAATAAAATCTCGCGACATTCCGGAATTACGAAGGCAGATTGGAGTAGTGTTTCAGGATTTCAAGTTGATTCCCAAGAAAACTGTGTGGGAAAACGTAGCATTCGCGCTTGAAGTTGCCGGCACGTCATCCAAACGTATTCGAGAAATTATTCCGCAAGTATTGAAGATCGTAGGTCTTGAGCAAAAAGAAAGGCGTTTTCCGCAGCAGTTATCCGGCGGAGAGCAGCAGCGCGTGGTTATTGCGCGGTCTTTGGTTCATCGTCCGAAGATTCTACTCGCTGACGAACCTACGGGAAATCTCGACACCATAAACACGGCGGATATTATCGATCTACTTCAGAAGATAAACGCTTTCGGCACAACCGTTGTGTTGGTAACGCATAATCGCGAGGTAGTGAACGCGCTTCGGAGGCGCGTAATTACTCTCGGCGACGGAGCGGTGATGGCTGACCACGAGCACGGCAAATATCTTTTGCCCACTTGATATGTCCATAGGAGTTACATCGTGGAGGATAGTATCGTACGCGTGGAAAAATTTCGCGCGAAACGCTTGGATTGCGCTCACCACGATTTTCGTTCTCGTTCTGTCGCTCCTTTCTGTAAACGTTCTGGTGGGAGTAAACGCGCTTTTAGAGCGCGCGGTTTCAATTCTCGAAGACAGAGTGGACATATCCGTATATTTCAAAAGCGGTACGCCGGAAGCCGTGTTGCAGCAGACGCAGTTTTTTATGGCAGGTTTACCTCAAGTAAAAGAAACGACTTTATTGACTCCGGAGGAAGCGCTTTCGGATTTCAAAAAAAGGCACGAGAACGATCCGAAGATTCTTGATGCTCTCAACGAACTTGATCAAAATCCTCTCGGCGCGTCTCTCGTCATAAAAGCAAAACGCACCGACGATTATCCGTTCCTGCTAGAAGCGCTGAAAAATCCGCAATTCGATTTCGCCATCGAATCAAAAACGTACGACGATCACGCGGAGGCGATCAAGCGCGTTCAGAGTCAGCAATGGTTTTTGGAGCGATACTCATCGCTATTTTCGGATTGTTTTCCGTTTTGATCGTGTTTAACACGGTCAGAGTCGCGATCTACACGCAACGCGAAGAGATCGGAATTATGCGACTTGTCGGCGCCTCCGGCTCGTTTGTACGTCTGCCGTTTGTTCTCGAAGGAATTTTCATCGCCTTACTTGCTTCAACCATAGCCGCATTCATCATCGCCGGCGCAGTGACGTTCGTCGAGCCTCGACTCGTATCGTTTTTTGATGGCGCGGATCCTGGGTTGCGCGCGTATTTCATCGGCAATCTTCCTTCGATTTTGGCTGCTGAATTGGGGAGTTTATTCGCGCTCGTTGCTGTGAGTTCTTGGGCTGCCGTTGGGAAGTATCTTAAGCGATGACGATATGAAGGACGTTAAAAAACAAGTCGATGCGGTTTTCAAAAAATACGGATTAACAATTCCTAAACCACAGCCGTTTTCAAAATCCAAGGCCGTCAAGATACCGGTACGCATTATTCATCCGGATTCCGATCACGCGAAAAAAATGTT
>CAZQNT010000002.1:0-16323 GCA_964595075.1 uncultured Gammaproteobacteria bacterium
GGACAAGCCCGCCCCTACAAATGCGTTTATCGCCAGCGAAAAAAACAACGCCGCTATCGGCGCGCAAAATAGCGCAAGTGCGTTCGGAAACGGGAACGGCCCAATCGCGCGGAAGCCCTGCGGCGGCGCATCCCACGGCGCGTCCAGCGGGAGAAGTCCGAGATATTGTCCGATAGCCCAAAGTCCAAGCAATGTCACCGTGATTGCAAGCGAGTTTAGCAGCGCGCGCTTTTCTTTTTCGCCGCGAACAAGATCGGACAGCATAAAGAAAATCAAAATCGGTTCTAGGAAATAAGCGCGCCAAAGTCCGAGCGCTGCAATGTGATTCGGCGCGACGAAAATGGAGATAGTCCCTGCCGCCAACCATAAGCCGAGCGGAAGAATCCAACCGCGATCGCGGATATTTGCGATGCTATTTTTCCAGCCGCTGATCCCGCGCGATATCGTCCAAACGCAGAGCATTACGAGCAAAGAAATTTCCAATAGCGTCGTCGGCAGAGGGCCGACATGAAAACGCACGACGTAGGTCGGAAGTAGAAGGGGGAGAAGGATTAGGATAAATCGTGACATATTGGAGGGGTTTTTTCACGGTTCATAACCCCCTCTAACTCCCCCTTATCTTAAGGTGGAGAATTAGTCCTCCCCTTAGAGTAAGGGGAGGTTGGAGGGGTTACTCCCCGTCTCGGATTTTTTAACCGAAATTATCTCGCGCAACGTCTCCCTTGAAACCGCGCCCGTTGCGACAATCAAGACTGCGTAGACTATTGCGCCGACAGCGACAGGGATCACGAGCGGTAAAGATTGAAACGGTTTGATTGCTAGCGCCATCACGAAAGCGGAGAGAATCGCTTTTAGTGCAGGCGTTAGTTTCCACTTAGCGCCGGATTGTTTCAAGACTAATATTGTAGATCCTACGGCAACGCAAAACTCCGAAAACACAGTGAGCCAAGCGGCCGCCAACATTCCGTAATCAGGGATGAACAAAATATATCCGGTCAGCGTGAACAGCGCGATGATCGCGTATATCGGAAGCATTTTTCGTTGAGCGTCGAGCGCGATTACGGCGTGTGACGAGACAGTACCGAAGAAGATGAAGGCAACGGCGAGAATTAGTATTTGCAGTATTCGTCCCGATGAAGAAAATTGGTCGCCTGCGACGAGTACAATTCCTCGCGTAGCAAAAATCATCGTGCCAGCGACTAGCGGAGCAGCCAGTATCACCATCGCATTATAAGAGTGACTTATTAGTCGACCGAAACGTTCCTTGTCTTTTGTCGCCCATTGTTTCGCTATGATCGGCAGAAGAACTCCCGCGTACATGAACGGAAGCGTGATTAGGATTTCGAGCACGCGATATGCGGCGCCGTATATTCCTACTTCGGTTTGCGGACGGAAAAGTGAGAGGATGAGCGTGTCAGCTTTGAAATAGATCAGGTTGAAGAGGATGGAGAGTCCGATCGGCCAGCTTCTGCCGAGCACGGTTTTCCAGAGAGCGATGTCCACGTTCCATTTGAATGACGCGTAACGTCGCGCTATTAAAAAGTTTACGAAGAAGTTCACGACGCCTCCGACGGAAACGACGAGTACGATCGGGACGAGCCCCCAGCCGAGATAGCGGCCCACTAGCACGCCGCAGAGGAGAATGAGGCGGCCGATAACTTCGCTCGCAGCCACGACGTGCATTTTGAGGTGACGCTGTTGGACGCCGATTACGATTTGGTTTAGAACGGCCGTGAAAAATGACGCCCAGATCGCGAACAATGCGAGTTTGAGTTCCGGGGCGTATGGAAATGCGAGACCGATGATCGGCGCGATACTCAGAAGGATCAGCGCGGATATGATCCGAAGCGTGAACACCGCGCTTACGATTCGATTTTCATACGCGGCATCTCCGGCGCGCTCGCCGAGCATCTGCACGAGCATGACGTTCAAGCCGAAATCCAGGAACAGGGCGAAGAAAGAGAAGAAGGCGTTTGCGGTCGAGTACATGCCGAAGCCCTCTTGCCCCAACTGCCGCGTCATTAGGCCGACCACAATGACGCCGATCACGGTCGAGACGACTTTTCCTGCGATTTGTACACCCGTGTTTCGGGCGAGAGCGCGCGTTACGGACATGGGTTTGGTAAATGCGGGGAGTAGCCCCCTCTAACTCCCCCTTACTCTAAGGGGGAGGATAGTAGTATGACAGGATGGTGACAAATGTGGTATTTTTGGCGCATGCGCAAGAACTTAAAAGTCCTTCTGTGTGTTTTAACGTTTCTACTTCCTCTGACGAACGTTTTTGCTGCAACGACTGCCTCAGCGCAACCCTATCAAGCCGAAGTTTCCACCGGCGCGGTTACGCTCGCTCCTGACCAAGCGAAGACTATCACATTGAAATTCAAAAACGTCGGGACAAAGTCGTGGACGCGGGGCAAGAGCGCGACCTCGGTTTATCTATACGGCAAATCTTCCGCTTTGTCTCATTCTTCATGGCTGGCATCGGATCTTCCGGCGCTTATAGATCAAACGACTGTAAAACCCGGTGCAATGGCGAGCGCGTCTTTTTTGGTGAAGGCGCCGTCGAAAGTCGGTACGTACACCGAGCGGTTCCTGCTTTCCTATGGAGACAATTTATGGATAAAAGGTTCTGTCGTGACGGTTACTTTTACTGTCGCAAAGCCGGTTGCGGTAGCGCCGGCGCCGGTCGCTAAAACAGTTTCAGCGCAAGAACCGGTCACGGATCAATCCATTCCTGCTTCAACCGTGCATCGCGCAACATTGACGGATAAGGGTGGAATCGAGTGGCAACTCAATCCAAGCGAACACATAATAGTAAATTTGAAATTCAAGAATACGGGATCGGCGACATGGAAAAACAACGGAGCCGGATATATCTCACTTTATACGTGGTCGCCAAAGTATAGGAATAGCGCGTTCAAGGATTATTCGTGGACATCGGAATCGCGCGCGGGGTTTTTGGTGGAAAAAGAAGTGAAGCCGAATAAAGAGGGAACTATTCGCCTCGAGCTCCGCGCGCCGGAAAAGCCGGGGAGTTATCAAGAATCATTTCAGCTCGCGAGCGAAAACGTGGCGTGGTTGGAGGGCGGTTCGGTTACGCTGAATATCCGCGTCACGGATCCGGACGGTTTGTTAGATACAATGCCGGACGTCCAAGCTACGGATGCGACCTCTACAACTTCGGGAACGTACAGCTCTATTTTGCTTTTGACTTCCAATAAAACAGTTACCGCAGGCGGAAGCGACCGACTGGATTTGACGCACGGGTTTAAGAATTTAGGCGACGTCTCTTGGAACAGCAGGTCGCTCCGACTCGTTAGCGTTGCGCCGTCTCTCGGCGCGTATTCGAGCGTGCAGGACGCCAGCTGGCCGAGCGCGACCGAGCCGGTAAAATCGGATGGGAAGATCGCGCCGGGAGAGATCGGATTCGTGAGTTATAAGATAAAAGCGCCGGCGAGAAAAGGGGAGTATCAAGTGACGTTTCAACTTATGGCGGACGGACATGACGGATACGTAGATCCGGCTCCAATCCCCGTTCCGGGGCCGGTAGTCGGCGTGCCTCCGCTAAGCGGCGACGAGGCGTCGTTGCCCGCGGAACCGATTATCCGCGTAGGGCTCTTTAAGACAACGGACGACATGATGAAGGTTCGCGGCATGACGGTCGGAATGAACGCTACGCAAAAAGGTCAGGTTGTTTGCGCGTTTCCCGCAGGAGCGATCGCTACAGTATCGTTTGATAGGACCAAAAAAATATATCGTCTTTCCGGATCAAATTGCACGAGCCAGTCCACGGATTATTACGTGCTCGAATCGCAAGACGGACTTTCGCCCATGGAGATCACGGATTACGAACGACTCGTTTCATGGCTGCCGGGCGCGAACGACAACAAGTTTCGCGCGAAGCTGGAATTGCGGTTTACGCCGTCGTCGGATTCGGTTTGGGTAATCAACGAACTTTTGATCGAATCGTATTTGTACGGCATCGCGGAGACTTCCAACGTAAGTCCTCTCGAATATCAAAAAGCGCTCCTAACCGCGGCTAGGACTTATGCTATGTATCACGTGAATCGAGGAACGAAACACGCGGATGAATTTTTCACTGTGGATGCTCACTTAGATCAGGTATATCGCGGGTACGGACAAGAGGCGCGAAGTCCGAATATCGTCGACGGCGTAGTTAAAACTCGCGGGCAGATCGTGACTTACGATGGAAAACTCGCTATCACTCCGTATTACTCCCGTTCAGACGGAAGGTCGCGAAACTGGACGGAGGTATGGGGCGGAAAAGGATACGCGTGGCTGGTGTCCGTGCCGATACCGCACGACGTCGGTCAGACTTTGTGGGGGCACGGCGTAGGAATGTCCGCGCGAGGCGCGCTCTACATGGCATCAAAAGACGGCGCGCTCTACGACGCGATCCTTAAACACTTCTATCTAGGAACTGAATTACGAAAAGCGTACAAATAGTTCGTTATGTCTTTTCTCAAGAGCATCTTCTCAAAAAAATCGACAACGCCGCAGCTTTCGCATAGTGAAATGCGCGCGCAGAAATCCGAAGCGAGGCTTGGGTCGTTTAGAGCAGGCGCAAGTTCGTCGCGCGATTTTGCCGTGAGACGAACCGCCGATACTTCGTCGGCAAGAGATTTTTTTACTCGCAGTCTCGGTCGAAAGCCGGAAGCGACGCGCGGTTCGTCCATCGCAAGAACGGTAATCGGAGGAGGATCGTCAACACAAAGACCCATGAGCGCGCCAGCCATGCCCGTGAAACTACCGCCAAGACTTCCTCCGATTCGTCCAATAGGGAAGTGATTTAGCGTCATCCCGAGCGGAGTCGAGGGATCCATTAAAGCTACAATCCGAGGGATTCCTCCGCTACGCTGCTGCTTCGGTCGGAATGACAGCAGTTTTATTTTTTGTCAGGCATCCCGAATTCCTCCACGGCTTCGTCGAGATGTTTGCGGCGTCGGATTTCAGAAAGGTCCAAAATTGTTTTCGCGATCGCGTTCGGATGCGCGACTTCTTCAAAAATGAACCGTTCTTTTTCACCGGCCGTTTGTATAAAAACGTCGCCAAAATCGAACATCGTGTGCCAAAAACCTCGTATTTCCGCAGTCACGTCCTGTACGCGGTGCAGGCGCAATTCGGACACCGTTCTTGAAAAAAGTCCGTGTTGTTCCATACTCAAAATGCGGCGGTTGGTGATGATCCATACGTCCAGATAATAATCGATGTAAGTTTGATAGACGAAAAGCCACGCGAAAAGAAAGAATATCGAACCGCCCAGTATCATCAGAGTAATGCGCACAGGATCGCTGAAAAAGTCAGGCGCAAGCAATAGCAATCCGATGTAGATCGCTGGAGGAAGAGCGAGAACAAAAATGAATGACAGCGTGAGCGAAATCAAGCTGAACCAATGTCGTCGTAGAAGCGCGACTGGCTTTTCATCCGGCGTCGCGCCCGGGAGGTGTGCGAGATTTAACATGTTTATTAGAAGTTAACGTCCGGCGTGAGTTGGAAAATGCCGAAGTTTAATACCAGACTCCAGTCCGCGTTTATAAAATAGAACAGTGTCGCTGCTACGACGAGTACGCAAACCATCATGAAAAATCCTGTCGCGTAATATGCCATCGGTCCCGACACTGCAAAACGCAACATTTGAACCGAGCTGATTATCGCGAAGAACGTCCAGATGAGAAACAGGACGAGCCAGACAAGGAGGAAGATGGAGATTGGAATCATGGGAAGTGAGTAGTTGTAGGGGCGGGCTTGTCCCGCCCTCCCCGATCGTGCGGTAGGGGCGCATGGCGTGCACACAGCACCCCGCGGTAGTCCTAGATCAACGGTGTTTGATTGCTTGGCGGTGTGATCCCTAGATGGGCGTAAGCCAGCGCAGTGGCGACGCGCCCTCGTGGCGTGCGATCTATCAATCCTTCGCGCAGAAGAAACGGTTCGATCACTTCTTCCAACGTGGCTACGTCTTCGGCCGTACTTGCCGCGAGAGTCGTGAGCCCGACCGGGCCGCCGTTGAATTTTTCGATCATGGCGCGGAGCGTTCGGCGATCCATATCGTCCAATCCTCGCGGATCAATCTCGAGTCTAGTCAACGCCTCGTCCACGATCACAGGGTCAAGTGTACCATTTCCTCGTACCTGCGAGTAGTCGCGCACGCGTTTCAAAAGCCGGTTTGCGATGCGCGGCGTCCTTCGCGACCGAGACGCTATGACGCGCGACTCCTCGTCGCCGAGCGGGATTCCGAGCAGCGCGGCGCTGCGTTTTACGATCGCCATCATTTCGTCAACGCCGTAGAAATCAAGGTGGTAGACGGAGCCGAAACGGTCGCGAAAAGGCGCGGACAGGAGCGACATTTTCGTTGTAGCGCCGATCAAGGTAAATCGCTTCAGGTCCAATCGCAAAGTTCGCGCGGTCGGCCCCTTTCCTATCACGATGTCGAGCGCAAAATCTTCCATCGCAGGATAAAGAACTTCCTCTATCGTGCGGTTCATTCGGTGTATCTCGTCGATGAACAGTACATCGCCGTCTTCGAGATTCGTCAAAATCGCGGCCAAATCTCCAACACGTTCAAGCGCCGGTCCGCTGGTTATTTTTATTGCCGCGCCCATTTCAGAACTCACGACGTGAGCAAGCGTTGTTTTCCCCAGTCCCGGAGGGCCGTATAGCAAAACGTGTTCACACGGCTCGTTGCGACCCCGCGCGGCTTCCAAAAAAATGGTCAGGTTTTCCTTAACTTTTGGTTGACCGATAAATTCGGCCAATGTTTTCGGCCGAAGGGACAACTCAAAACGCTGCTCTTGGTCTTGGGATTCGGGCGTTATTATTCGTTCCTCCATATCGTATGTCAGATTACCGCGATGTTGAGTTAAAGAAAAGCCCGCGGCGAGCGGCGCGAGCGTGACTCATGAGTCTTTGACGAGCTTTGCCCACTGAACAAGCTCTTGATCCGTCGCTACGCTCCGTGGAGCTTCGCTTTGCGGCGGCCTTGAACGCGGGCGGAAAAGTACTGGGCGCGGCGGTGGCGGCACCACGCTCGGCGGAGGGGCGGGTTCCGTTTTTGGTCGCTTTTTCTTTTTTGACACTGATACCTCCTTAGTATCTTGTCGATTAGAGTATGACGAACTAATAAGAAAAAAACAACGGGATATTGTCATAGTATATTCTGATCTGATGCAATAGCGCTGTGCGCGTTGGTTTCAAAAATTTAAGTATGTCATCCCGAGGAAAGTCGGAGCGACGAGGGATCTTCAATACGGAACATCTGCCGAGAGCGTAAAACATAATCGAAGATTCCAACGACAAATACTTGCGGAAAACCCGTTTTTCTTTTATGTTTGCGGTGGGATTATGTGCGCCTAAGCCCGGGTGGTGGAATGGTATACACGGAGGACTTAAAATCCTTTGGGAGAAATCCCATGCGGGTTCGATCCCCGCCCCGGGCACCAATAAAATTATGAATCGAGAACGACCGAAGACAATTTTTTTCTTGACATACAATTGCATGTCAGTTACTTTATATTTCTATGAATACTATAGTGAAGTCATATTCGGTTCGCGACCTCCAGCGTAATTATCGTGCAGTATTGAACGAAGCCAAACATAGTCGCGATGCAATACTTCTCATCAACAATAGCGTCCCAGAAGCGGTGGTTTTGGATGTTGAAACATATAACGCGCTCGTAACAGATACATATGCTTATGACAAAGCTCGAGTTGCAAAGTTAGTTGAGGACGCGCGAAAATCCTACCGTTCCGGAAGGGCGAAGAAGTTGAAAGATTGGGACGAGCTTGATGCTTGAATCAAGTATGCCAGTCGAGATTTGGTACGGGCCGGAGTTCAAGCGCGATTACAAAAAATTAACGCCTGAATTACAGGAGCTTGTGAAAAACAGGGGGCGCTTATTTCAGAAAAATCCGTTTAACCAACTCCTTAAGACACACAAGCTTGGCGGATTTGTCAAAGAATGTTGGGCGTTCTCTGTAAACTACAGCTTTCGTGTTATTTTCGAATTTCGCGGTGATGGAAAAGTGAATTTATTACGAGTCGGAGATCATTCCGTTTACAGAAAAAAGAAATGACTGCAAATTTCATTAAACAAACATGCTTACGGTAAAAGCAAGCGCAAAACCAAGTAAAATTGAAGGAATAGGATTGTTTGCGGATGAAAAGATCCCGAAAGGAACCATTACTTGGAAATTTAATCCGCGGTTTGATATTCTCTTTGATCCAGAGGAAGTAAAGCAAATGCCTCCAGAACATCGTGACCTTATAGATCGTTATGCTTATTTATCTACCACGACCGGTAAATATGTTTATTCCATCGATGACAGCAGGTTTACAAATCATTCTTCGGTAAAAAATAATCTCGACGTCGTTCCGTTTCCTGGAGAACAGGAAACATGCGGTGTCGCGAATCGTGATATAGAAATAGGCGAGGAAATATTGGTGAACTACCGTGATTTTGACGCTCACGATGAAGACGGTAAAGAAGAGTATCTTAATAGTTAGCTTTGCCGCGTTCT
Source organism: uncultured Gammaproteobacteria bacterium (assembly GCA_964595075.1). Lineage (GTDB taxonomy): Bacteria > Patescibacteriota > Patescibacteriia > 2-12-FULL-60-25 > 2-12-FULL-60-25 > JAHJFW01. The sequence continues at coordinate 8,536 of CAZQNT010000002.1, forward strand.
TTATATGCCGACGATCCATAAAAAAATTCTCCCACAATATTTCGATTTGATCGCTTTAGGCAAGAAGAAGTTTGAATTGCGGCTGGCTGATTTTGAAGTGAAAGAAGGGGATGTTTTGGTTTTGGAGGAGTGGGATAAGGTGAAGAATGTTTATACCGGAAGAAAGCTGGAAGTTACCGCGTCCTATGTTTTAAAAACCAAAGACTGTGATTTCTGGCTGCCGGAAGATGTTGAGAAATACGGTTTTCAGATTATCGGGTTTGAATCGAAATCGGCAGGTTCGTGTTAAAATACCCGTATGTCAGAGTCTAGAAATAATTTTGCCTTTATTGACAGTCAGAACGTAAATCTGAGCATTAGAGAACTTGGCTGGAAGTTGAATCATCGAAGGTTCAGAAGATATCTGTTAGATAAATACGGCGTAGCAAAAGCGTATCTGTTCATCGGATACGTTGAAGGGAATAATGATTTATACGTCGCGCTTCAAGAGGCGGGTTTCATTTGTATTTTTAAACCTACGTTAAAGTATAGAGACGGAACAACGAAAGGCAATTGCGACGCGGAGCTTGTACTTCATACGATGATTGAATATTCGACTTTCGAAAAAGCCGTGATTGTTACTGGCGATGGTGATTTTTATTGTCTTGTAAAATACCTCCTTGAAAAAGGAAAGCTTGAGGCTATACTCGTCCCAAACAAATATAGGTTTTCGGCTTTGTTAAAGTTCAAAATCGTGCGTCCATTTTTGCGTTATATGAACGATTTGGCTGGCAAGATATCCCTTATTAAAGAAAAGGCCCCGTAAGGACGATACCTTATGGGGTTATCTTTTCCGTTGGTGATGAGTGTAAGATAAGTAGTAATAGAATAATTGTCAAATTTTGAGTTTTGGTACACAGAAAATAGGTATATGCAAAATGATTTATATCCTAAAGTCGGCGTGGGCGTAATGATCTTGAAAGATGGAAAAGTGTTACTCGGCAAACGCAAGGGTTCTCACGGAGAAGGAGAGTATTCGTTTCCCGGCGGGCATCTTGAATACATGGAATCGTTCGCGGATTGCGCGATCCGCGAAGTGAGAGAGGAGTGCGGGATTGAAATTCAAAACATTCGATTTCAACTCCTTTCAAACGTCACGAAATACGCGCCGAAACATTACGTCCACGTTGGTTTGATCGCGGATTGGAAAAGCGGCGATCCGCAATTGCTGGAACCGGAAAAGTGCGAATCATGGGGTTGGTACGCGCTTGATAACTTGCCGGAGCCGATTTTTGAGATGTGTAGGCAGGGGCTTGATTGTTTCGTATCGAAAGAGCAGTATTTGGATGTTCAGTAAAACCTATACATAGGTAGGGTTATGAGTGCAAAAGAGAAAAAGGGCGATGACTGGGTGATGATTTACGGGGTGGCGATGTCTTTCGTCGGGGGGACGGGGCTCTTGATTCTGAAGATCCTCGATAACTTGCACATTGGCGTCGATGGTATTTTGCGCGGGTTTTCAGTATCCGCCACAGCCATCGGTACGCTTATGATAGTTTTCTCGCTGTTGCACGCGAACAAAACGCAACGTAGCGACGACTAGTTTCTCACGGCCGCATGTGTATCGGTTCTACCTGATGCCAGCGGCCGTTTTTCATTTTTTTTTCAAATATCCAATCAATTCCTTCGCCGTCTTCGTATTCAAAATGTCATTTTTCGTCGCCCATCCTCGTCTCGCGATCGCCTCTCCAAGCGGTATGAATCTTAAGTGTTCCGGCGCGTGAGCGTCCGTGTCTATTACGAGTTTTACACCGGCTTTTACTGCGGCGCGGACGTGGGTGTCGCGTAAATCCGAACGGTCAGGATAGCAGTCGATTTCCATGGCGACGCGATATTTCTTGGCGGCGGCTAGGACTTCGTCCATATCGAAATCAATTTCATCGCGCTTGCCTATGCGGCGGCAAGTGGGATGGAAGAAACAGTCAACGTTCGGGTTTGAAAGCGCTTTGATTATGCGGGCGGTTTGCTGTTTGCGGGATAGATTGAAAAGCGAATGGATGGAGACGCCGACCCAATCCAATTTAGCCAAAGCTTTGTCAGAAAGATCGAGTGCGCCGTCGCGCAGAATATCGCACTCGGTTCCTTTTAGAATCGTGAAGCCGCGCAGTTTTTTGTTTAGCCGATCGATTTCTTTTCCTTGTTTTGCAACTCCGTTGTCATCAAGTCCGCCTACGAACGCCAAAACTTTTGTGTGATCTGTTACCGCCATGTATGAGAGTCCTGATTTTTTCGCGGCTTGTGCCATTTCTTCGATCGTGGAGGAACCGTCCGTCCAATTCGTCTGCACTTGAAGATCGCCGCGAACCGATCCGTAGAGGAGTAGATTCGGCATGCTATGCTCGCGTGCCGCTTCCATCTCGTCTCCTCCGACTCGAAGTTCCGGAGGCGGCGTGTCCATGCCGAGTTTTTTGTAAATTTCCTCCTCGGTTTTGCAAACTATCAATGCGCCGCTTTTGTGTTCACTGCCCGCTCTTTTCAGTCTAAACAGCCCGTATTCATTGAGAGTAAATCCTTTGCTCAATGCGAATTCTCGCAGTAAGACGTTGTGACGCTTATCTCCGGTGAAGTATTGGAGAGTGGCGCCGAAAACATTGTCCGGCACCACTCGCAAATCCGCGTCTATGCCGATAGTAAGCCGGACTGACGAGCGGGTTTTTCCTTTTTCGTGAACCGACTCGACCATCGGAAGTTTGGTAAAAGCATCCGTCACTTTTTCCGGATCGCTCGCTGTGGCTAACAAATCAATGTCGCCGACGGTTTCAAGTTTGCGCCGAAGCGATCCGGCATACACGCAACGTTTGACGCCTTTGATTTTCGAGAGCGCGGACACGATCTCGTCCGCGATCGGCAAAACATTTCCCAAAAGCCAGCGGCCGCTTGCGCGTTCCATGAGACCGAGGCCTCGTTCAAGTTTTTCTTCGCTTTTTTCTCCCCAGTGAGGAATTGTTCGCACCTTGTGTGATGCGAGAGCTTTTTTAAGATCGGCAAGCGTTTTAACTTTCAGGTACTTATGCAAATCTGCGATATGTTTCGGTCCAAGCCCCTCGACTTTTGAAAGCGACCAAATATCAACCGGAAATTTCTTTTTCATCTCTTGATACGCCTTAACTTTTCCTGTTCTGAAAAACTCGTCAATCTTTTCTGCGATGGATTGTCCGACGCTCGGCAGTTCTTTGAGCGCGTTTACCCCGCCTTTTTTCCATGTTTCCTTCACTTCATTGCCAAGCGCGGCAACGGATTCGGAAGCCAGTTGATAAGCCCGCGGCTTAAACGGAACGCCGTTCATCTCGTCGAAATAGCCAATTTCAAACAATATCTTCGCCAGCTCGTTCGCGGTTTTCGCGGAGGTTTTCATGGTGGTAGTGTAGCATGGTGACGCTCATATCCCTCCTCTTAAGATAAGAGGACCTGCCCGCCGGCAGGCAGGGGTTAGGAGGAGTTATGAATTTGAATAAATAGTACCAATCGCTCTCACGATATCCATTCTGGAAAGAATAAACGGGTCTAAATTCAAAACGGCATAAGTCGAATGTTCCTCGACAGAATCGTTTTCAGGATATTTGAATTGTCCTTGATCGTGTCTTTTGCCAACCGTTCTTGACAGAATCCCTGTTTTGTTCCATATTTGTTTGTCGAACATTGAAAAGAACAGAGCTTGAAAACGGCGTATTGTCCCCGCCTCTCGCGAAAGGCGGGGTTAACATGCCGTTTTCAAACCAAAGGCAAGTCCTAAAGCCCCGACAGCTGTCGGGGCCGGATCAGCCGAACGGCACTCTAAAGGAGGCAAGCCACCATGGCCAGCCTTTCGACAGCAACGGACGGACAGATCACGGAATTCAAGGGTCGCCTCGCTCGCGCGGGGTTCAGCGCGGAGATCGTCCGCGAGGTGAACGCCGGCGACAGCAACGAGCTGGCGGAGGTCATGTTCGAGGCTCTGATGCGCCACCCGCGCTTCGCCCTCATCCACGGTCTCTTCACCAGCACGGAGAAGCAGATCGTCCGCGTGCGCGAGTGGAACAAGGAGTTCGGTTGGGGCATCTCCGACGAGGCGTTCGCAAGCGCGGAGAAGTCCGTTCCGGCCTGGCCCGAGGAGAAGCTCGTCGCGGTCGTGCTCGTCCCCTATCTCGCCGACAGACAGGCGGAGGACGACACGGTCACGACCGGCCTCGAGCGCACGTTCCACGAGCTGTGGATGCGCGCGAAGGCCGAGCAGGACGCGAGCTGGCGCTGGGACGGCTACGACAAGGCCGGCTCGGATCGTCTGCGGCTCCACAAGGGCATCGAGCACAAGGTCGGCCTGCGCTGGGAAGTCATCGACCTCGGTTGCAGCCGCAACAAGAAGCCGATGGATGTCCGCAACGCGAAGTCCTCGCCTCACGCGGGAATCCTCGCCGCCGCCGCGCTCCACCCCAACTGGGTCAAGAGCATGGATGGCGACAAGGTGCCCTACGTGTTCGCTCCGGGCTACGAGGTGCAGGTTCCCGACGAGAGGCCGTGGACGAACGTGCCGCGCCTCTTCTTCGCTCGGGACGATCGCGAGATCCAGCTCAGCTGCAACTGGTGCGACTACTACCACTCGAGCTGGGCGGTGCCTTCGTTCTTCCGGGAGTAGCTCGGCTCTCGGCACTCGGACACTTGGGACTCGGAGGAACCTTGGTTCCTCCGGTCCCACTTGGCCGGTATCTACAGCGCAACGCTTCGTGAAGAAGCTTGCGTCTCTCGTAGATGCCGGCTTTTTCATTTCCAGTAATCTGCTACAATCCGATTTGGAAAGTAGGCTCATGCATCGGCGTTTACGGATGCCGGTCGCCGAAATCTCTTATCACTCGCACATGCGTCAGAATCCTCGCGTCCACGGATGCGGAGAGCGTACGCCGCGAATGATGGGTACTCCGTGTTTTCTTTTGGAACAGGCTGCGCGAGGAGAGCGCAGAGTTTGTCCCGCATAAAATTCAGGACTTGGACGCGTCTGAGTCCGGTGTCATGGAAGGAGAAAACACCTCTCGCGGTTCCCGACGAGAAGCCGTGGACGAACGTGCCGCACCTCTTCTTCGATCGTGACGATCGCGAGATCCAGCTCAACTACAACTGGTGCGACAACTACAACTCGAACTGGGCGGTGCCTTCGTTCTTCCGGGACTCCCCATCACAAACCCCTGCCATAGAGACAGGGGTTTGCTTTTATGAAACCGATTTTGACCATCCTCCAAGCATCCGTCCGATCTCCTGAAGTTGCGATTCCATCTGAAGGTAGGCGGAATTGGAAACGCATTTGCAGTTTTTACAAAGTCGGATGAGCAGTTTGAGCGTGTCCAGTTTTACGCTCGCTTGTCGCAAGCTCACGGATTTTTCTTTCCCCTCGCTCGCCTGAGCCGCCGCTAAAGTCAGTTCGAGAATCTCCAAAAGGTACTCTGCACACTTCGTTCCAAGCACGTGACGCTGTGTTTTTGGAAACTTGTTCAGCACCTCGTTCCAAAATGCGTAGGCGACGTAAATGGAGCGAACGATTGGCACGTCACCGGGGTTACGGGAATTTGTGTTGTTGCTTTCGCGGGGGGGGGGGGTAACATAATGGCCTTCTCTAAGAATTAATTTTGGATGAGTAAAACTTTGTTCGAGCAAATTTGCTCCATCGAAAACATCTTCGCCGCTTGGGCAAGATTCAGCGACGGCAAACGCTCCAAAGCAGATGTGATGGCTTTCGAATTACGTTTGGAAGACAATCTATTCTCCCTGCGCGACAGCCTCTCCTTCGGCGAATATCGTCATGATCCCTACGAGCCGTTTACTATTTTCGATCCGAAGCAACGTCGGATCCACAAGGCTACGGTGAAGGATCGGGTCGTACATCAGGCTATCGTGAACGTCATCGAGCCGTTTTTCGAAAGTCGATTTATCCATGACAGCTATTCATGCCGAGTCGGGAAGGGCACGCATGCCGCCGTCGAACGGTTGAGATATTTTCTGCGCCAAGCGAGCCGCAATAATACACGAACCGTTCATGCTTTGAAATGCGATATCAGACGATTTTTCGCGTCAGTGGATCACTCGACACTTCTTTTTCTTTTAGAAAAACGGATTGGCGACAATCAAACCATCGAATTGCTTAAAAATATCATTGGCAGCTTCTTCATCTCCAAAGGCAAAGGCATCCCGCTGGGCAACTTGACCAGCCAGCTGTTCGCCAATATCTATCTTCACGAATTGGATAGATACGCAAAAATATCCCTTCAGGAAAAACACTACCTTCGCTATTGTGATGACTTCATTATTTTAAGCGAATCGAGAGAACGTCTTTCAGGCGTGACTAAAAGCCTCGACGACTTTTTGAACCAAGCACTTTCGCTCCAGTTGCATCCGAAGAAAGTATTCATTCGTACATGGGCGCAGGGAATAGATTTTTTGGGATACGTATTATTTCCACATGCGACGGTCGTACGCATCAACACGGCGGAAAGGATGTTGCGTAGCGCGAACGAAGACAATATAAATTCGTACCTTGGCGTCTGTAGTCATGCCGATGCGTTTGAATTGGAACAGATCGTGCTTACGAAAAGCATCAGCCTAGGATACCCGTAAGCTCGGACCCAAAAATATCGACCGTATCTGCCAAATGCAGCACTGCCAGACTCCCGTCATACTCCACCCGTTGAATTCGCAACACCTGTCCCGAAAGAATCGATGACGCACCGCTTGTGACGTTTGATATCTTCACCGTATCACCCGGCAGAATGGTCTCGATCGCGTAATTCGCGTTCACCGTGATCTGCGTTTTTGTAAATGGATTTTTGAGTCGTGCCACTTCCCCGTTCCCTTTGGAGTCAGCCGAGCCGCTGTTTTGGATTCCTGAGTCGGAAAGAGATTCGTCTCGGTGACCGTAAGTAGATTGGCTTGTGGCATCTGAATAGACGGCGAACGTTGGTCCGCTCCCCCATCCCAACCGAACGAGGTTCTTCACATCTAAAATCGATCTTCCAGTTTGGATCGAATCAACATGCTTTCCCAGCGCAAGAGTGTGCGTAGGTGTTACATCGGAGTATTGCTGGAGATCGATCTGCCCATTCGGATGCAAACGCCAATACCAAGTCGCATCCAAAAATGCGAAAGCTGAGGCAAAAGCATCAAGATGCGTCTTCTGAACAAAATTTACGGATACAGACAACGCCGGATTCCCAAGGTTCTTCGTAAAGAATGAACCATGGACGGAGTTTAGGTCGTCAATCGCGTCCGAAAACATCGTGTCGATATCCGCGCTCGCGTAGCTCACGGTATATCCGGTACCGACCCAGAAAGCGTTACCGATTAGAGCGTCGATCGGGAATATTCGGAGCGTGACGTGATTGCTCATCGCATCGTACATCGCGTTCGCCTCAATGATGTGGCCTTGATAGACCAATAATCCTCCTGGATTAGCATCGTTTATCGCATACACCTTTACGAGATCGAACAGATTAATAGTCGAACCATATCCGAAATTATCCCACGGCAGGGCGAGATCAAGCGCGATCTCCCCTGCCGGCTTGTTGACCTCCCGTATGATTCTTGGGACTGAAAGCAAAATGCCGGAATCCAACACGCGCCGGAATGTGATTCCGGAGCTTGAGTAGATCTTGGCAAAAAACTTCGCAGCTGATGGCATGGCTTACGTCTTGATGATGAAGTTGAACGTGTTGTATGGCTGCAAGTTGTTGTGCGCTCCGCCGCTTCCCGCAGAACCGGATGACCAGCCGCCAGCGTTCTGTGCAGTCG
>CAZQNT010000002.1:16333-38592 GCA_964595075.1 uncultured Gammaproteobacteria bacterium
CAGCATCAGCAAGTTCCACAGCGCCAAGGTGTGATCCGCCCGACGTTCCAGATGCTCCGGGAATGTTATGGGTGTGCGCCGGCATTTCTGTGGTCGAGAGCGTATGAGCTTTTTCGCCGCCCGTTTTGCCCAATGCATTGAATTCTGTTTGGCCGGAATCGTAACCCGTTGGGACGTTGCCTTTCATGTTCGGCAGGTTGAACGTCGTTGAGCCGTCTCCTGTGCCATAGGCGGTGCTAATTGCGGCAAATAGGGCGGAGTAGGTCGTTCTGGAGACGGCAGTTCCGTCACACAACAGCCATCCCGATGGCGTTGCAGAACCTCCAAACGGAACCATGACGCCAGCTGGCAATCCTGAGGCGGCCGTGGGCGAGGATTGGAACCCTTGAGTCACTTTCGTGAGATCCCATTTGCTGTCCGTGCCGTTGTAGCGGAACTCCAGATAATCGACTGCCGAAAGTGCAGCCGTCACGACGTACGATGCGATGTCGTTTGAGAATCGCGTACCGCCGGCCGTATTGAGTGCGATGGTTTTCGCCGCTGACGCATGTTGTCTGAAGCGAATGAAGTACGATTCTCCGTCCATTCCATTTTGCCAAGTCACCTGCGTGATATTTTCCGTGAACGTGCATTCGAAAAAATTTGCAGCCGAGCAGTCGCAAATCAGCACGCCGCCCGATGAGGATACGGCTGCCGTCACGATGTTGAGATATCGGACGTTTCCGGAGCTATCGCGCGTGTACCATCCCCCATTTTTCGCCCAGAGGAAAAGATATCCGGCTGGCGGGTTCACGGTTGGCGCCGTGGTGACCTGCTTGAGTAATTCAATATCGACCGCTTTGTTCACGGATTGATTGAATTCGAATCCTGCGTTCGTGACTGTTCCCGATCCTGGCAAACCATCGCCCAAAAGCGTGATCGTGGTTGTTGGATTTGAATACGAGACGGCGGTGATAAGTGCGCGATACCAAGTGCCCGCGATCTTAAACAGATAGACGCGTCCCACGGTGAAGATGGCCGTCTTATCTCCGCTGATCGTGTGGCTCGTCGCCGAAACCACCGTGGTGACCGCGCTTTGGACGATAAAACCACCGTCGTCGAATCCCGCGAGATAATCTTGAAGCTGATCGTGACCAGCCTTTGTGAAATGGATTTCGCAGGTTGCGCCCGAGGCGTGAGTCGCCGCCGTCGTGCTGCCGTAACCGCGCGTGTCGATGGTGCAGGTAACCGTACCGCCGGAAATGGACATGGCGGAAAGCAGGATCTGCTCGTTTTCGATGGTGAGCACCGCTTTGTATCCGGCAGGCATGTTCCATGACTGTGTGCCCAAAACTGAAGCCGAAGATCCGGTGAAGGTTCCGGACGTTTGGGATGATAGGAGCTGCGCGTCGAGTAGGAATGACGCGCGATCCAAGACGAGAAGTTTTTGGTATGACATATCAGTAGTAACGTGAGTAATGAAGCTCGGTCACGGAGATCGAGAAGCCCGATCCCGTGAGCGTGATTTTGAAAACATTTGAACCCGCAATGATCTTTGGAAGTACGCCCGTGTAGTCGATCTCAGTTCCATTTTTCGTGACGCGTCGATTTTCTCCGTCGATCACGATTTGATCGCCGTTCGAAAAAGCAGATGCGATGGTGATCTTGTCGCCGTTCGACGTGTTCTCCCACACTATTTGCGACAACGTGCCAGCCGTAACCACAGTGATGTATCCGAGCGAATCGGCTTCGGCCGTTCCGGCGTTCACGAATTCCATAGTGGTCGGTGAAACCGTCACCGGAGTCGGAACGTCGGTGACCGTCCGTCCCCCGCTCCTCCCGAACGGTTGCAAAGCGACTAATTCAATTTCATACGGACACATGGTCATGTGGTAGTGGTCGCGCTCTTGGAACATCCGATCAAGCCCGATGGCGTAGCATTCGTAGTAACGCGAAGATCCTGCCCATGGGATCTTGAGCACGCCCCCGAACACTGAGAGGTTCTTGCGTATCGTGTCCATGCGGGATTCCATGTCTGCTCTGCTGGAGCCTTTGATCGTTCCGCGTAAGACGATATGCGTTTCTCGCCAATAGGCTGATTCTGCGTAAGCTCCTTGCGCGCGTGGATACGCTCGTTTTTGCAAATCGAGAATCGGTGCGGATAATTTCACGAATCGCGTTAGAATGCTTGAATTCTGAAGTCCGTAGTTATTGAACGTGATTTCGTCCGTAGACGCGGGCGAGGTCGCCGAAACACCATCCAATAGGACGATGTCGAGCTTCGCGGAATCGAGCTGGTAAACGGACATATTACATTTGAGCCGCGAGGCCGTAACGATTGCCTTGCAGGACTTTTGCGAGTTCCTTTGCGACCGTACGCGCAAGCCTCGTCTCGTCGGCTTGGTTCGATACGTTCACGGTCGCGCCTTCCATGATGGAAACGGAAACTGGCTGTGAAAACTGACCTTGGTTACCTTTGAGCGGAATGACGGCCTCCGGACCGGATTCGCCGATCAATGCGATGGTTGGCTTTGTGACGATTCCGCCCGATGCGAGGTGCGTCTGCGGAATTACCGCCGCAGTACCGCTTGATGCCGATTTAAGAGCGCTTTGGGCGTTTTGGATGGCTTGGACGGTCGCTTTGACCTGAGCCTCGATCGCGACGAGTTCGGCGTGCTTCGCTTTCGACTCGGCAATGATCTTCTCGTAACCGTCTTTGTATTCCTGCAATAAAAGATCGAACCGGTGCGCGGTCTCTTCCTTCAATCGCTCGGTCTGTTTCTTGTGTTCGTCCTCCTCTTTCTGCATGTCCGCCTTGAGTGCCGCCATCTTCTCGTCAAAAGCGAGTTTGGCCTGCCGTTTTTCATCTTCGTATTTCAAACGCAACCGTTCGAGGTCGGTGGTCGCGCGGAATTTATCCGCGTCGGCTTTGAGTGATGCGTACTGCGTCACGATGGCCTGTTCCGCATCGAGTTGTTTTTGCGTTTCCGAAAGTTTCGCCTGAAGCTCTGTTCGGCGATCCGCGTCGTCCGTTTTCTGGAGATCGTTTTGCAAGCTGGCCAAATCCTTCTGTGATTGAGCGAGCTTGTTCTGATGCGCCATGAAAAGCTGAAGCTGCTCATCCTGGTATTGTTTTTGGTTGTCCGCGCTCGATTTGGCGTAGTCGCTTTGAAGCTGCGCCATCTTCTGCGAGATGTCCGCGACCTTCTGATTGTACGCATCGAGCTGGTCGGAAGATTTTTGCGTGTAGTCGCGGATAAGTTCGCCGAGTTTTGTCTGAGTCTGCTTTGCATCAGCACTGATTTTGGATAGGGCGTCAGATGCCTTGGATGCACCTTGCGACGCGCCTCCGCCGATTGAATCGATAATCTGTCGCTTGACTACAGGCGCGGCATCTTCGATGGGTTTGAATCCTTGCTGTACGACACCCTCTTTCATGGCGGCGCCTGCTTTCATGAAAGCCAAATCCATGTCGGTAGCGAATGCACCGATCGTGCTGTTGACCTGCTTGGCTGTGGCTTGGAAACCGGAGAAGTCGAATGCGCTCGCGGCTTTAGCCATGGCGGCTTTCGCACCATCGAAGTCACCCGTCATGGCTTTTGCCAATGCAGAGAAAACATTCTGTCCGATCTCCCCTATCTTCTTGAATGATTTTGCGACATCCGTGGCAAATGCGACGGCCTCGATCGCTCCGCCTACGAGCACTGCTCCGAGCGAGAGTACGGCGTATGCGACGCCTTCCAAAACATAGCCGGCCGCTTTGGCTCCGGACGCGAGGCTGTAAAAACTGCGTGACCAAGTATCGTTCTTCGAAGTTGCGGCTTGAGCGGACCTGGCTGCGTCCGCCGCGTCGTTCACGAACAGATTCAGCGCAGGCAGAACCGCTTTGCCGATATTTTCCTGAACTTCATGAAGCGAATTGTCGAGCTGTTGGATCTTGCCTTGGTAGGTGTTGGCCGAGGCTGCTGCGGATCCTCCGAATTCCTTTGAGAGTTCGGCCAAAATCAACTTCTGGGCTTCCATGGTCTTGCCCGCCTTCTCATGCGTCTGGATTTGTTCTTTCTGCTGTTCGGTAAAAGAGACGCCGATACGCGTGAGGGCGGTAAGACCTTCCGCCGGATTGTTGAGCGCCTTGCCTAGCTGGATGATGGACGAATGGAGATCGGTTCCCATGGCCGTGCTCACGTTCAGAGCCGCTTGGATGGCGTCAGGGAATACTTGCTTGCTCACCTTGGTAAACGTGAGCATTAAATTCTCGCCGGCAATCACCTGATCCTTGCTGAAGGTCGTGAGATTCGCCATCTGACCGGCTAGATCGTTCGCCATTTGTGCCGTGACTCCGGCCGCCATTCCGGTGGACTTCAAAACCGCCGAGAGCTGAGCTTGCGTCGCCTCCGCTTCCTCGGCCGCCGTTATCGTTCCTTTAAGAAAACCACCGAGAGCGTTGAAAGCCGAGCTTGCTGCGTTGGCCGCGAGGTTGCCGAGTCCGATAGCTCCAACAAGTTTTCCGAACCCCATGCCTGACGAATCCGTGGCGGTAGAGACGCCTCGCAAATCATTTTCGAGCGACTTCAATTGCCCCGTCGCATTATTCGACGCTTCAATAGCAATTTGCAACTTAGCGTTGGTGGCCATGGGTTAAGAGGTATAGAAAATCGTCGATAACGTCCGCCGGAGCATCCTCGAGATCCCGCCATGACCAGCCGAGTTCGCGACAGAGCAGGAACGCTTCGATCCTTCGGCTCGCGAGGGCGAGATCACGCTCGGAAAGCAATAGAGCCGAACCCCGCCCCTCGACGAGGTGCTCTAACGCGCTTTTGGGCCGTCGTTGGGCTTGGAGCGGAATCCGATGGCTTGAAGGGCTTGATCGAGCAGGCTCTCCCCTTCTTCGGCGGTGAAATTGTTCTCGAGCGATTCCTTCGTGATCGGTTCCTCGAATGACCAAGCCGTCACGAATTTCGTGAGCAAGTTCGCCGACCAATCGTTAAGCAGGCTCGGTTCTACGCTCTCGCCTTCCTTGGCTTTGGCGTAAGGACTGGCCTCCTGCATACGACGGCGTTCGCCCCAGCTGAATGAGTCCTTGACTTCCGCCCATTGGCCATTGGATAGTTCGATTTTCATATGAGGTAAAAATAACAATCCGCCCAGTCGAGGAGAGCGGATTGTCCACAAGTCGTTTTCTACACTTCAAATGAAGCAACGAAAAGTGTATACTTGAAACAAGTTCATTATATGCCATCCACTAAACTTCAAATCGTATATAAGCTGGATGGAATTAACGCTGATGATGGCGTAGATGTTTTTGAGATCGCACCTGTCTTAATGCATTTTGGAGAGTTGGTTAGATCGGCAAATACAATTTTAGGCTACGACCAAAAAATCGACGTAAAAATTAAACCGATACGAGCTGGATCATGGATCGCTGATTTTGTTTTTCAACAAACTCCGATCAACCATCTTCTCAACTATCTGCACACTTCGGAAGGTACAGACCTAGCTTTACTGATGGCCTTTTTAGGTCTCTCACCAAAAGATGGAATCATGGGAGTAGCGGAAATCATCAGATTTACGAAAGGCCTTGTAAATAATTTTCACAAAAATAAAGAAAAAGAGACCGTCACTTACGAGTCACCTTCTGGAGAAAAGATGGAGATCAGCATGGCTGAACATAGACTTGTTCAATCGCCCGTTATTCAGAACAATTATTATAATTGCGTTATAGCTCCTTTTGATAAATTTCCAGCGACGACTGCGGTTAGTATTGAGTCCACTGATCCAGTTACTCAAACACAAAAATTCACCAAAGAAGATAAATCAGCATTTGAGCAGTATGCAAAGACTGAACTTCTGGAGGATGTGGAGGAAAGTACCAGTACGCTCACGGGGGTATTTTTGAAACCAAAAAGAGGTTCTTATTCTGGTGAAGAAAAGCAATATTCTTTTATCATGGGTGAAAATAACGTTCTCTGGCCGGTAACGATTGACGATGAGGTATTTTTGCAAAAACTACGTTCTGGGGAATTGCGTCTCTACTCCGAGGATGTGCTTAAAGTTGATTTAGAATTTAGACAGAAAAAAGATCCGACGAATAAAATCATGACTGCGTACGCAATAAAAAAAGTTTCAGAATACATCAAATACGAGAAGCCAAAGCAGTTGGGCATGGATGACGTGATGGGTAAAACCTAGTTCTCGTTGCTAAAACTCTTACGCAATCTATGCGCGATTCTTGCGCGTTTTTTTTCTAAACGATAAACGGCAATGGATCGATGTAACCCGCGAAACCATTTCTAAGCTGGTTTTGCCAGCCCGGCGGTCGATATCCGAAATGAAGATGTGGACCGGATGAGAATCCGGTGTTATTGGATAGTCCGATACGCTGGCCGACCGCGACTTGCGTCCCGATGCCAACGTAAAATTTACAAAGATGACCGTAGATGGTCTGCGATCCGTCCAGATGTTCGAGACGAATATATTTGCCGTATCCTCGCACGCCTTCATCTCGCATTTCCATGACCCTACCTCCCGCAGCCGCCGTTACATATCTGTGACCGAGTGGAGAATCAAAAAAACGCGTGCGATAATCGATGCCGTTATGCCCTTTCATGCCGAACTGGGCATAGACTTCCGGCCGCTCGCCAAAGCGCTGGGTGAGCACAACTGGATCCATTGGGTGTTTAAGATTGGGCATAGCGATAATTCTACACGAACAGACCGCCCTTAGGAGGCGGTCTTTGCGTCGAGTTCGGCGATTTTGGCGTTCGCCTCTTCGAGCTGCTTGTTCACGGCGCCAATGACCTGTTGGTCATGCTCTTCAGCGGTCGCAAGTTCGAACCCGTTATTCAGGTAGCCCTGAAGCTTGGTTTCGAGTGCTTCCGCATCAATATCACCGATGCGTTCGATGTTCCCGTCTTTCTTGATGAAACGATACAACATAGATATGCGATTAAGTTGGTTATGGGTTCAGAGTAACGGATGAGTCAGATGGGAAAGCCGTTCAATCCACAGGCGGTCAGATCGCGTTCTTCTGCAAAAGTGCAGACATCCGATCCGTGGCTTGGGTATTGGCCTGTACGTTCTTGTCGATCTCCTTCAGAACTTCTGCCTGGCCTAGCAGGGCTGTCGATATGCTTTCGATGGCTGCTCCGTGTTTCTCGAATATTTGGAGAAGTTTCCAGCAGATGATGCCGATGACGGCAACGGATCCGAGTGCCGGACCGAGGCTCCCGAGGTCTTGAATGAGGGTGGCTGGATCCATATCAGGCTGCGGTTAAGATTGAATAAAAGGCGATGATGAGTGCCGCCGCTCCGATACAAACGGGGATAAGGCAACCACGCATATCAGTAGCTCGCCACTTGATTGCGCACGATCGAGGTGACCATGGATGAATCGGATTCAGAATAGAACGCCTTGAACTTGAGCGTTTGGGTCACGATGTCGCCCTTGTTGAACGTGCGAGGGACTTCTTCCAGAATCGCCTTGGCGAATTCGAATCGGATGCGAGGATTGGACACCGCGCCGATTGTGACGACCGTATTCGTGAAGTCGATACGCAACGCTTGTGCGGTATTGCCGAGCAGGTTTGTGATTTGCGATTGATCGTCGTATACGAGCTCAATCTCCCCTTCCGCTTGGAACTGACGGTTCAGGATGTCGATCGGGTCTACGCTTCCAAGTGCGCGGTCGTCGTCTACGTTCTTGGAAATCTTGAGTGTCACTTTGCGAACTTTGATAGGTGTCGCACCGGCCAATCCCGAGATTGCTGACGCGAAGCGAATATCGCCCATGGTCGGTAAGAAGATGTTCTCCGCTACATAGGTCGCCGAACGGGATTGTGTCACGCCTGCTTTGGAACGGAATCCAAATTTGGCCATGGCATGCTTGTCGAGCTCGACCGCGAATTCGAGGTCAGTAAGCATTGCAAGCGCGTAGTCTTTGCCGGCATTCGGTTCTTTGAGATGGACGGAGATCGACTGGTGCTGGTTGGATTGCTGAACGGAAAACGTGTGATCATACACGCCGCTCTCGACGGTCGTATCGTTCACGGCTCCAAAAATTCCGAGCATGAGGAGTCCGATGGATTTGTCTCGAACCGGAAGCTTGAAATTGCCCTCAGCGTACTTCTCGACGATCTGGGCGTCGATGGAGTTCTCGATGAGGTTGCGTGACGATTCGTCGGTTGCATGCGCGACTCGTTCGTCAATGGAAACTTCCGATGGTCGGAGCCAGTAGCCTGGCGCGACGGCGGTGCCTCGGACGGTTTCTTTGCCGACGCCGAGATCAATGCGGGAACCTGTAAATTTGGACATATATTATGGAGTGGAAATATCAAAACGGCGGTTGTATTCGGCAACCGCCTCTTCGAATGAATCGGCAACAATAGTCGTGGGCGGGCGTCCGCCTTCCGCGCTGAAATAAAATTCCTGCGCTCCGCCCCGCGCTTCATTTTGGACGGCGAGCCTCCGCTCCTCGCTCTTGGAGCGCGGTGCGGATCCGAACGCCTTGTTTTCGGCTTTCTCGATCATACGGATGAAGCGTATCCATCCGCAGACTTGGAAAGCCCGAGCTATCCACAGCTAGGCATTCCCCTGCACTTTGCGGCATTTGAGCGTGAGCACCGATACGTAGTGAGGTTTTCCACGCCACTCGATCACGCCTGATCTTGAAAGTGCGGGATATACGTCTCCGTCACATACACCTCCGAGCGTACGGTCGTGAGCGAATTGGTAGATAAGGTCGTCGATGACTGCATCCAAGGATTTTTCTGCCGTCGCAATCCCTACGTTGTCCATCTCGGCATAAAGCAAAATATCGAATTGATACTCGATGAGATCTTCTTGGTTGGTGAAATAGGAACCTTCCGATACGGCACGGCGGAGTTCCGCAACCGGATAGCTTGCGATATCGAGCTTCTGCTGGTCTTGTTCTCCATCGTAAACCTCGCCAAGCACGCTCGCTGTTTTGCGAGCATCAAGTTTGGCTTTCAATGCGGATCGAATAGAAACGAGTGACATATTAAAAAGCTGGAACGCGCATTGTCTCCATTATTTTCTGCGCAGCCTCTTCGAAACGCTTGTTGATGAGGGGTTCGGATGCCTGAGCAAGCTTCTCCATGAATTTGCGAGGCTTGATATACCGCGTGCCTTGGTCGACGTAGATCGCGTATTCGACCGTAGGGCCGACGGCGCGCCAAAGATTTCCGCGAACGATGCCCTCTTTGAATGATTGCGACATACGAGTCGTGCGATACGGAACGATTCCGCGATGCGGTAACGCGTAATTCAAAACGATGTCGACGGAACGGTCGAGGGCTTCGTCGATTTGCTCAAGCGACGTTTGCGGATATCGAGCAACTGCCACGCGGAGATCGTCCAGATTCCTGATGCGGATGGTGATTGGCATATCATCCCAAATAGACTCGACGATAACGGTCGAGGGGAAGCTGTTCCTCTGGTTCCAAAGTTTCCATCCACATCGCCATAGCTTCCCCTGCCTGTTCTCGGCTTTTGCCAACGCTTTCGCGCTTTTTGAAGGCTTTGATCGTGATCCTCTCGCAGAGATCGGATAAATCGAATGGGAGATTATGCTTGGTCAAATCCGTATCATGAGCGAAATCAATTTTGTATCCAGCCGTATAGCTCGCTTGGATATTATTCGTGCCTCTTGGCACGCCTCCGTAGATGCGGATGAGGCCGGATGAACCATCGCCGACAAGTTCGAATTCCACGGGGAGAAAATCAGTCCATGCGGGAAAGGTCGGAACGCCAGCTCGGTATTGCAGGCTCGTAAGTGCCGTGACTGGCGCCTGTTTCAACATGACCATCCGCGTCCCTTCGGACTCCACGAGGTAAAGTTCGTTCGTATAATTCGCCTCTTTAAATCTGCGGTCGCAAGATGATTCGATGAGATCCGTAGACGCGTTGATCAGTCGTTCCAAAAGCGTATCAAAACCCGCGCTCGTGAGGCCGAGACGGTCTTTGACCCGTTGGAGCGAGGTGAGGGCGTAAGCGGTCGTGGCCATAGCAGTATTCTAAACGATACGGGATTGTCGGGGAGCATGCTCTACTCCCCGACAAAGGCCGCCCCGTCTAGACCACGGCGTCCGGCACGATTGCCGGATTCTGCGCCGCGCGTCCAAGGTTGAACGATCCCGTGAGAGCGATGGAAGGCGTCGTACCTCCAACCGTCAGCACAAGACGCATATAGCGCTTGCGGTTTCCGGTTCCCAGACCGTTCACGCCGATCGTTTTGATCTGGCTTGATTCGGTGATGGTGACCGATGCGCCGGCGACGTCGGCCATGTCCGAACCGTCGTCTTCGTCTCCTTCTTGGAGCTTCACGGCGTAGGTTTCGTCGGTGTCCGTCGTGTCGATCGTACCGGCCGTGATGACGGCTTGCAGGTTATCGAATCCCATGGTGTCGACCACGGTGCCTTCGGTATTTGCGGTCAACGCATCCGGACCGAGCGAGGCGAGGACTTTAATGTTTTCTGCCACTGTTTTCATACGTGTGGTTTGAGTGAATGAGATTTGGACGTCCGCTTTGTTTTCGTCGTCCCTTCCGTCTTTTCCAAATATTCCGAACCGTAGGCGAGCGCCTCCTCGTTCGTGATTTCGACCGTCTCCCCCGCTTCCTTGCGGTCGCCATGGATGATGATCGGTTTCAGGACTTTGAAGGCGCTCATACGATTAGGAGCTTGCCGTCTTGATGGCGGTGAGTGCTTGCGGGAGCGAGATGACGGCCGCATGGCGGTTGCCCATGACCATGCCGATCTGGCGAGCCAAGGCGACTTCCTTGCCACCGAACGTACCGCTCGTGAAGCGATCCATTTCCATTTCGTTCTTCATACCGAGGCCGACCGCTTTGAGCGTGCCGAACACGCCGAATTTGGTTCCGGCGGCGGAATCGCTGAATGCGGGGAGATGGCGCACGGTGAAGACAGGAAATCCGAGAATCGAACCTGCGGGTTTCGGTCCGCCGTTTTGCGGGTTGACCGAAAGCGTCTGCGGGTTCAAGCCTGCGAGTTGCAGGACGTAGAAACCGGCGTCGTCCTTCTGCGCGCGGAGTTTCGCCCAGACCGTTCGGCTGAAATAAAAGGCAGCCGAGTCGAGGGTGGATTCCTCAACGCTCGCGATCACGTCGGACGAATCGTCGATGATCTTGTACGAGTCAAAGCCTGTTTTGCCGGACGAGAGCGAGTACGTATTCACTTCTTTGCTTGCCATGATGCCGACGAACGGATGGCCGGTGCCTGCGAACACCTGTTTGTCGATCATGTTGGACATGGCTTCGGCAGCGAGTGCCATGAGCCAGTCAGCCACGGCTGGGGTCGCTTCGGCCAAGAGATCCTTGCCCAAAACGAATGCGAGCTGCCAGCTTTTGGCGATGAGGCGGGCGGTCTTGAACGTGATACCCGTGACGTTTCCGACGGCATCGACGCCAAGATATTCGCCTTCGAGGAACGAGCCTCCGTAGGCAGGAATATCGAGTTCGTCGCCTTTCATGTCCCAACGCGCACACTGCGAAACGGCCACGCCAACGGTTGCAGCGATGCGCAAGATGGCGTTTGCGACTTCGGTCGGCACGAGGTATCCGCCGCGCGAATCCTGATCGCCGATAATGGCTTCGCCGGACTTTGTCTGCAACACCACCGTCTTCACGAATTTGGCGAATTCGGTTTTCTGAGCGTCCGAAAGGCCGGTCTTGTCGTGACCCAAGACGATACGTTCAAGCTTCAGTTGCTCAACGGCTTCACGCACCATTCCGGCGCGTTCGTCGCCGATGAGCGCCTTCACTTTCTCGTGGAGGGCATTGTCGAGATGCCCCTTAATGTCTTCCGCGAGTTCTGTCTTGAACTGTTCGAGTTCTTTCAACATAGAGATTATTTAGTACGAATGAATAATTTGCTCTTTGCGAGAGCTTCCGAGGTTGCCGTGTTTACGGCACGCAAGACCTGACGTTGGAGAAGCCACTGCTTGAAGACTTCTTCGTCAGACCCTTCGTCGCTCGACCTTTGCTTCGGGGCGCTCCCATCAGGCGCGTCCTTCCCCTCGGAACCCTGGGCTTCCGCTCCGTTTAAGAGCTGCTCCAAAGCACCGCTTGCTTGTTCCAATAGGTTGATGGCATTTTCAATCTGCGTCCGCGTGTCCGTTGAGATCGTCCGTCCTGCTTTCTCAGCCGGTTCTGGTTGTTTCGGCTCTTCGGGTTTCTCCGGTTCCTCTGTTTTCCCGATGAACGCTTCGACCGCTTTCGCTTCAGTATCTCCAATGTCTTTGACGGAAAGCGTTCGAGCATTCGGATTGCAGGGAACGGCCACGAAGCTGATTTCGAGGAGCTCGTTCTTCATCGACCCATCTTGTGCCTGATTGCGCATGAACCCGACGGACACCGTGTCGAGAAAACCTTGTTCGACCATTTCTTTCGTCTCCCGAGCTGCATCCGTGATGTCGTGGAACAGGGGCTCGAATAAAAGCTGACGGTTTTCAGAGCGAACATTCTCTGCGAGTCCGACAATGGACTTCACGGAGTAGTCGTGGTCGATAAGCAGACGTGGTGACTTTTGAAAGTTCGAGAGATCCCAGCTTGAAACGGGAATCGCTTCGCCGGAACGGTCAATCGTTTCGTCGCTCGCCACAATCGTCACTCGTCCGTCAGCGGCTTTGGTGATGGTTGCTTTGAGTTGTATTTTTTCGGTTTGCATACCTTGGAAAGAAGCGTATCGGGTTAATGACGCACAATCGTTTCGTTATCCACAATCAATCTTGAAGCTCTTCGACCTGCGGCACGACTTGGCATCGACAATTCGGATGAAGCGCTCCTCCGGTCACGTTTGCGTAGTCAACAGGCATGGTTCCGCCTTCCGATCCCTGCACCACATCGCCCTTGTCGTAGAAGTTTTCGTCGATGCCGACGACGGTTCCATGGAGCGGGGCGCAAAATTCACACACTTGTTCATCGGCCGCCGTATACCAGACGAGCTTTTGCACGCCCGATTGTCTGTACGCCTCGCGTCCGGCCATGTTGGCCACACGGAATGCTTCGGTTTTTGCCACGCGTTCTGCACGAACATCGGATGAGAATTCGCCAATATCGCTGATGCGGTTCTTGAGCTTGTCGATCCCCTCGCCCGCATCAAGTCCAGCCTTGAGGGCATCTCTGAGCAAACGCATCGTTTCCTCCTGATACGTTTCGGCCATGAGTCCGACGGCGTCGTTCACGGCTTGATCGACTCGGGCAGCAGTCTCGTCGAATGCGCCGCCAATAAGGTCGGCAGAGGTCCTTCCTTCGCTTCGGTACAGATCGTAAAATATCGGACGAACTGCGCTCACGATGATGCGGACTTCTGAACGCGGATCGATTAAGGTGGCGAGATCAAACGCCTTTGATTGTTCTTCCAGATTGGCTGACGCGCGTTCGGCCATGCCTTGGGCGTACTTCGCCATCTTCTTCTTGATAAGTTTCTCGTACGGATCCACGCGGTTCGCAAAAGCCTGCCATCTCGCTTCCTCCCGCATGAGCTTGAAAGCATTGAAGATAAGGCCAAGACTTTTCGTAGCTTTTTCGGAGACTGTCTGTACGGCGACATCGACCCTCGTATCTGCTTCCTCCATGCGTTTAGCTTCCTTGAAGGCTGGATAGGCTGAACGTGGCGCAAGCGATTTATTCGGTTGGACTTTCGGCGATCCGACTGGCATCTGTGAAAACGGAGCCATGACCGAATCTCCATTGTCGATCGGTTCAAGCCCAAGCTCGTCGCGTACTTCGTTTACGGTTTCGTATGGTGCGCCTCCGAGGGCTGCCATGCGCTTCTTGATGGCCAAGTCTTCGTCTTCCGGAACCACGTTGTCGAATTCGACGATTAAGTCCTTGCCGAATCGTGGGATGAGAAGGACATTTAAAAAAGTTGCGATGCGACGCAATCGAGGCATAATCGTGCGGAGCGCATAGATGTAGTTCGTGGCATCGGCGGTCGCGCGGTTCAAGTTCTCGCCAGCCCCAAGTCCGAGTACCACATGGGGAGTCCGCATCCCCGACAGAATGTCGTCTCTGGACCACTTGAGCTGTTCTACGAAATCCATTTCCTTTTGGCTCCAACCCATCTTGTCCGGCTCGACGCCATCGGGAAGGATTGCAACCTTGTGCGCATTCTCGGTGCCGCGATAGCGGTCTTCGAACTGCATGCGGATCGGATCCATCTGCTCTCGTGTCTTGAACTTGGATTTGAGGATGAGATCCGGCCGTGCGCTGTTGCGGAAAAACGCGCGATTCCATTGACGTGTGGATAGATCGAGGTCGACTGAGTCGGACATAGCCTGCACCGCTCCGAACCCGAGAATCGGATCGTCGGGGTTCGATTCCCTGATATGCAAAATCTGGTACGGCTGAAAAACGTATTCGCGCGATTTGTGTCGGTATTTGTACGCGACGATGGACTCGGGAAAGGAATCCGTCCGGACGATGGTGACGTTCTGCGCCTTGAGAAAATAAAGTGCTTTCGGCTTGGAGGTCGGCGAGTCCGCTCCGTCCATGTAGATGTAGGCGTTGCCGTAGAAGTCGAGAGACATGCTGAGCATCTCGAGTAGTTCGGAATGAGTTGAGATCGGATTCGGTTTATGCAAAAGGTCGAGCGCGGGATGCGAATCGATCTCGCTCCACGATCCGTCAGCCTTGATGCGATACAAACGGAACGCGGCGTTGCCCACGGTCTCTCCAAGAAGTTTCGCAGCCTTGAATTGCCAGCCGAATGCAACGCTCGACGATCCGTTCAACCAAGATGAAAATGCGTGGCCGACTTCGGCGATGCTCTTTCCGCTCCTGTAGAAGTGCCACGTCTCTTTCACGCGATCAATGAGATTCATGGCGTAAGCATCGCAAAAACGCGAACGTCAAAGCCCGCTATATCCACAGCATCTCTGGAATCCAGTTGGCACGTTTGGCGTAATGACAGATCGCAAGCGCATCCGCGCGGTCAGGCGAACGCAACCCACGCTTCTTTGAGTCGTCCTTCGATTCGATTTTTATCTGGCCTTTGGATGTCATCGCGTACTTGATGGAAGCGAGTTGATTCACGAGCACCGGATCGTTTGGAACGGAGATGCGGCTCTTCTCGAAATCCTCTCGTAGATTCCAGAATATTTCAGCCTTGAGATTGGCAAAGCGTTCCGAATCCTCTGCCGCAGCACCAAAATTAACCGGTACGACTGACATTCCCTGTTCGCGCAGCATGTCAGTGACTCCTCCGCCGACGCCCGTATCATCGACGGCCACGAATTCGGCTCCAGCATCCTTGGCCGCAAGTACGAGCCAACCGGCCGTCTCGTTCGTCGCGCGCTTGTTGACGGACTCGACCAGCTCGTACGTATTGCCGAGAGATTTGAAAATCACGGTCTCGTCTTCGCCAAAACGCGCAACGTCGCAACCGATGCTTTTGCGTTCGTCGCCTTCTACCTTCGCTCCTATGGCACGCTCAACCCATGAAAGCGGAATGAGCGTGTCTGACCCCTCAACCGGAAACTGGCCAAGAACCTTGGCTTGAAATAATGGACCGCTGTCTCCCCATTCCGCTTTGCGTTCTTCGACCCACTCTCTTGTGACCGCACCCGGAATAACGATTTCGCCAGTGGTGACATTCGGATGTTTAAGGCAGGAAATTTCAATCTTGTGCCAAATGGAACTCTTGAATGTCTCGTAAAACGGACCGGATGGAGACGCGGGATTGCCGATAGCGACAATGCGATTGTTCGAACCTGTCGCAAGAGATGTAGCACCCGTCCATGTCTCAGGCGGCACACCGGCGGCTTCGTCGAGGATGACTAATAGATTTGGCGAATGGAAACCTTGAAGCTTCGTTGAACCGAATTCGCGCTGGTCGACTCCTTCGCGCGTCGAGATCCCAAGCGCAAAACAATCATCGGAGATTTTCCACTGCGTCGAAAGCAACTCACCGCCAAGTGGAATGCGCGATGAGCGATATGCCGAGGCAATTTCTCCCCACAACACCTTCTCGACTTGCGTCCACGTTGGAGCGGTCGTGACGACCTTGGAAGGCTTGAAAACGGTCAGAAACCAAATGGCGAGACGTGCCATGAGCCATGACTTCCCCACTCCGTGTCCCGACCTGACAGTGACTCGTTTGTGGCCGACCACGGACTCGGCGACTTCGATTTGTTTTTCCCAAAGTACGGCATCAGGCCAACAGAGCTTCACGAATCCGACGGGGTCACGCTGGAGTCTAAGCAGGATTCCTTCTGTTCGCCGACTTGCCATAGAGGGAATAAATAAAGTCCTGCAAATTATCGATGCTCAAGCCTCCGGACATCTCGACGGATGTCAGTGCCTTGCCAGCCGATTGATCGAGCAAGTATTTGACCATGTCTGCATTCGGCATCTCCTCGTACACTTTGGACTTCTTGCCGTCCTTCCCTGGGACGTACACCACGATGCCCTTGGCCAGATCCATAGCGGCATCCATAAGGGGTTGAAATTCCAGCTCGATCCGATCGAGCATCTTCTGCCGCATCTCGATCCGTTTGAGGGTTTCGGGATTCAAAGTACCGAGCGGTCTCCCGCCCAATTTCCCGTTTTCCCTGCTGGACTTCGATTTAGGCATACGAAAACCTAAAAACCTAAAACTTGGCTAACTTAACAGCCTGCTTTCCGGTGAATTTTTGCCATCTGTCGACGATCACGTCGCAATACGCCGGATCCATCTCGATCATGCAGCACCGTCGTCCGATCTGTTCGGCGGCGATGAGCGTGGAGCCTGAACCGCCAAAACAATCGAGCACGATTCCATCCTGCGGTGCGCTGTTCATGATGGCTTTAGCGCAAAGCCGAACCGGTTTCATGGTCGGATGTTCCGGTGACTTGGTAGGACGGTCGAAAAACCAAACGTCGCCCTGTTTTCGTCCGCCGTACCACGCATGATTTGTCCAACCGTATAGAATCGGCAACGCTTCGGCATCTGCGTCTGAATCGTCGAGCTTGGACGATTGATCTTCAGATAATCCGTGCATAATCGGTTCGGATTGGTGCTGGTAATCGGAACCGCCAAGCGTGAAGCGTTGCTTCGCCCAAACAATGTATCCCTGCCAATGTCCGCCAGCATCCGTGAACGCTTGCCAAAGTGAATGCAATTCGCCGTATGACATGCAGATGTAGAACGCGCCCGTAACATGAGAGACGAGATTGGCCATGACGCGGCGCAGGAATGCGATGAATTCATCCCGTGGCATTTCGTCGTTCGCAATCTTCTTCCTGCGTTTACCAGAACCGCCGACATAGCTCATGTTGTACGGCGGATCCGTAAAACACATGCTGGCTTTCACGCCATCAAGCAAACGGTCAAAGCATTCTGGATTAGTGGAATCCCCACACAAAAGCCTATGAGTACCAAGTTGATATAGGTCGCCTGTCTTGGTTTCTGGGTTCTCGGGGACGATTGGGTCATAGTCGTCCTCGACTGGTTCCTTGGTGAGGCGGTTCAATGCCTCGGTGATTTCGTTCTCATCAAAACCAGACAACCTGCGGGACTCGGCATCCAGCTCGTCCAACAGCTTGGCGAGCATGTCCATGTCCCATTCACCGGAGATACGGTTGAGGGCGAGGTTCAATGCCTTCTCCCGATCCTTGGGAATATCGACGCGAATGCACGGGACTTCGGCCATGCCTAGGCGTTCGGCAGCTTTGATGCGTTGGTGTCCGCCAATAACCGTTCCGTCCGTGTTCACGATGATCGGATCCACGAAACCGAACGCGCGGATGGACTCCGTGAGTTTCGTGAGCTCGCGTTCGCTGATAGAACGCGGATTGTATTCCGCCGGCTTGAGTGCGGTAATTTTTACTGATTCGTATTGCATAGGATTGTTCTTGCGACATGTTCGACCACTCTGCTTACGACCCCATTCCCGCACATCTTGTACCGTTGGGTATCGCTCATTTCGATTTCGTTCCCCTTTTCGTCAACTCCCCATCTCGTCCATTCGTCCGGCCATGACATGAGACGTTCGCATTCGAGCGGGGTGAGTCGTCTAACTCGGATGCCGTCCGTGACGCCAGAGACTTCGGCGGTGCGATGGCTGTATCCCTTGGCATACCTAGCTTGGATCGTCCGTGCGGCAGACGTGATCTTCGGATTTTTTGTGCTGAGATCGATGAAGGCGATTCCTCCCGTGTTGGCTCCATCGATCGTGAAGGCGTAGTCACCTTCAATCCTGTTTTGATTGCGGTTTAGGTACTTGAGCGGGCAACGGACGGCGTAACAGCCGGTTTTCGCGCCTATGCCTCCGCCGTTTGCCTTGAGCGTCCGTGCGACGCCGTGTTCGGAATAGACGCGTTCGGCTTGAGCGACCCGAGACGTGATTTCGCTAAGATTCGCTTCAGTACCTTGCGGCTCAAAAAATACTTTTCGTGCACGTTCGCCTCGAGTACCGACGATAAAGACGCGTTCGCGGTTTTGAGGGACGCCGAAATGTCTTGCGTTGAGAATCTGCCATGAGAGAGCGTAGCCCTCTTCGGCCAGCGAATTGAGAATGACGGCGAAGTCACGCCCTCCGTTAGATGACAGAGCACCTTTAACGTTTTCCCAGATAAAATGGCGTGGCTTTTTCTCGTGCAACGCGCGGACGTATTCCGCGAACAGGCTCGACCGTTCGCCTTCGAGTCCAGCTCGCTTTCCAGCGACGGACAGGTCTTGGCATGGGCTGCCTCCGACGAGAAGGTCAAAGTCGGCAACGTCCTTCCAGTTGATTGATTGGATGTCTCCATAGTTTTTGATGGCTGGGAATCTGCGTCTGAGTACGGCTGATGCGTATTTATCGATTTCGCTCATGCCGACGCACCGAGAGCGAGTCATGCCCGCCGACATACCGAGTTCGAATCCACCGACTCCAGTAAACAGGGAAAAATATTTCATAAGAGCGAAATGCCAATTGCTTTTGCAACCTCATCCCACGATCGGGCGAGGATGTATGTGCCACCTGCCGTCTCGATTTTCGTCTGCCAGTCACGTTGCTCCTTTCGTTGACGACCTTCAGGTGACTTCACTTCGATGCCGATGAATTGGCCGCGGATGACGCAAACAATGTCCGGCATGCCGACGTTGAACGCATCTGAGCGTCTGAAGCCGATAATCGTTTTTCCTTTGCGGATAGGGATCGGTGCGGGTTGGCAACGGAAAGCCAAGATCCCGCGCCAACGGAGATTGTCTAGGATTGAGCGCTGGATGTTCGATTCCCTCATGCGGACAAGCATAATCGCGTGAAGGCTTGAAAAAGGGCGGTTATCCACGCATCCGACTTCTTGTCGCCATTACCGGCGGTGGTTTATCGACGTACACGATGACCGTCTTTGGGATTTCATGCCCTCGATCGACGAGGTCGGATACCCTTCCGGCAAGCGCGTCTGCCGTGCAGAGCCATCGGTCAGCCGAGAGTTCGAGCTCCTGGGACTTGCAGGAAAGGTATCGTTCGTACGCTTCGTTCAATGAACAGATCAGGCTTTCTTCCTTGGTGGGTATGTCCTCGATCTGCCATATTCTTTTCTCTCCCCACTTGGCGAGATCGGAGAGCGGGACGTGAATGGAGCCTCGTCTGCGGCGGAGCAGATAGGCGTGGCCGTCCGAACCCATGATGAGGATCGAGAGTGCGTCGACTTTGAATAAGTTGCGTTGGGCTATCATGATTCATGTTGTTGGAGGTTCGAATTTCGGTATTTTCCGGACCGGTACAAGCCTGACCTCCCAGAGCTCGTTTTTCCGTTCGACCATGACGGATTCGAATGTCCGGCGGTTCGCCGTTTCAGCAAACTTGTCCGCGCTCGCCTTATCGCGAAACCGTGCGATGATTTCTTTCTTCTGCATAAATTGTGAAACCGCCGTTTTAATCAAGAAGCCGCTGGAGGCGGGCGATAATTCTGTTCATGCGGTCGCTGTACCAATCATCAAATGAGGCTTGCGATCCGGAGCGTTCCCAGAGGCGGTAGAGCGTTGAGCGCAGACGTTGACTTTGCGTTGGCGGATGGTAGGCTCGAGCTGAGCGCGTCCGTTCGATGGTTTCCTTTGTGGCGTCTTGCATATCATTTCCAAACGAGATTTTTCTTGGCGTTCCCACCGTAGTCGACCCACTCACCGGTGTAGATGCGGACTCGCCAGATGCCACGCTCTTCGTCGTAATGTGCGAGATCGCCTTCGAGATACGGCTTGGCTCGTCTCATCCCCTTGCCCGGAACGAATACTTTTCCTCCACCCCCTTGAGGGGGTAGGGGGAGATTATTCTTCAAGGGTCTTCTTATGGGTTCTTCTTTGTGTGCCGTTTTCGGTACGGGTGCCCGTTCCGTATTCGGTACTGCCGTGTCCCCTTTTCGGTATTGGTCATTCCTTACACCCGTGCCGTTTTCGGTACTGGTTGTGGATTCTTCGTGGCATATCAAAACATCGATCTCAATAACCGTCGTGCAGCCTTTCCGTTCGCCTGTTCGAAGATGAATTCCATGGCTTGGTCCCTCGGTTTGCCAATACTTGAAAGACTTGAACACGCTTTTCCGATCGCACCCGATTTCATCTGCCAGTGTCTGCGCGGAGGCTGACGTGCGCCCGTGGCTGAGCAACACGGCAAGCACGGCGACGTTGATCGCACCGTGGCCTCCGCGGCAGACTTGGTTTGGCAGCGCGGCGAATGGGTACGACACCTTTCCCATATCAGTAGCTGCGAGCGAGATCGCGCGCGTCCTCATCTAGAATCGATAGGTCGCGGATCTCTTTCTCACGCTGGCGTGATACGGCACGCACCACATCTTCAAATGCCACGCGTGCGGTGTCGTTTTGTTCGCGCACCCGCATCCGTTCGACCACGTTCAACACCCAGTCGAGCGAACGAATCTGTCCGACCTTTCGTTTTTGCATGAGCGCGACGTTTTTCGCTTGCTCATCCCTGCCCACGCGGCGGAACGGCGCCGCATGGGTTGTGCGTTGTGCCTCCTGCATAACGCGGATCAAAACGGGATGTCGTCCAGATTGACCTCGTCGGTCGCAGTGGACGTCTGGTCAGTCGGAGCATGCTGTTCCCGCCGTTCCTCGGAAACGATGATTTGGTAGTCCGGCTGATTCTCCTTTTCCTTTCGGTCATTCTTGAAAACCGCAATACGAATTTCTCCGCGCAAATCCTCAAGCACGCCGGAAAAGTATTTCTTCCCGTCTTTACTTTCTTTGAGCCACAAGGCTCCAATTTTTCGTGACATAGGATTGATGGTTAAGCGTTCAACGCCTTCTTGAGCAATGATGAGATTTCCTCATACACGCTCACGGCGTAGAGCGATTTGTGAGCCTGCTCCTCGGGATCGTAGACGCTTTTGAGTCGATGGTTATCGCGCATGCGCGAGCTCCACGTTTCAGCGTCCTCTTTGAATTCCCAGACGCTTGCGTCCACGTCCTTGATAAGACGCTCGTAGATTTCAATGCGAATCTTTTTGAGCGTATCCATGGATGCCTTCATACTTCTTCGTCCTCCTTTCCTTTCATGTATTCGGCCTTGAGAGTCGAATAATGCTTGTGAATCTCGAGTACGGCTTTCCGATGCAGACCGGATAAGCGGCTTACGGCAACGATGTCAAACATGTTCGTCACGCCGGATCGACGCACGTTCTCGTATGCCCAGAATTCTTCTTTGGTGATAGGCATATGGTTAGAACGTTTCCTCGGCGAACGCTTCGGAATCCGTGTCCTCGAGCTCGACGGTGAGTGAATCCTTGGCATGCTCAATGGATTTCTTCCACTCGAGCACGGCTCGCGTCGCGCTGAACGACGTTTCCTGATTTTTCTGATGAGCGAGATACGAGCTCATTTCCTGCATGAGTGCCGCTTCGAACATTTCTCCCCTTTTGGCGGATTCAAGTGAGAGGCTGTGCGCCTTGGCCTGAAGTTGGTCAAACGTGTAAAAGTTTTCCATATCAGGTTTTGGCTAATTCCTTTTCGCGTTTCTTGAGTGCGAGGCAGGCCAAGAATGCCGATTCGTCCACCTTGAAATCCTCCTTCGAGTATTCGTATGGCGTACAGACCCCTGATTCCTTGTCGAAATGCAGGATCATGGCACCGTCGAGCACTTCGCCATTCTCTTCCTCGTAAGCGAGGCAATATCCGGCGACTTGGTAGCGCATTTCTGTGTACACGCCCTTGGCTGTCTTGTAGTCGATGAGCATCCGCTTACCGTTGACGGTCGCGATTGCGTCGACCAATCCCGCGTATCCGTGAACGCGCGAGTAGATGAGCTTTTCGGCGTGTTGGAAC
>CAZQNT010000002.1:38602-41857 GCA_964595075.1 uncultured Gammaproteobacteria bacterium
ACGTCATGTTCGTTGAACCAATTCAGGAACGCATTGATGCCGGCGCGAACGCGTTCGTCCGATTCGTCCGGAATCGACGGCACGTCGGATCGGTGGATGACGGCGACCGCGAACGCTTCCGCGTACGCGTGCACCATGTCTCCGATGGATGCCGCCTGTTCCTTCTTTATCTGGTGTTGGCGAACGGCTTCCTCGATGATCGGGACGATTTCTTCGACCGTGAACGGTCCGGAATTGGACTCGAGGAATGAACGGAGATGCTTCTCGGCAAGCCCGACTGCCCATGGAATGAGGAATCGGGACTTGTCGATGATGCCCGTACAGGCCGTGACCGAAAGCAGATATTCTTTCGAACCTTCAAGTCGATAACGATGCGAGTCAGGTAGGTGCTCGAGCGTGATTTCTCCGCCGTAGAGCTTCTCGGTGATTTTTTCAGCCATATGGTTAGACAGCTGCCGCGACTTTGGTTCGCGCAGTTTCGAGAGCCTGATTAGGATCGACGGAAACCTTTGTTTCCGGCGGGGTTTGATTCCCCTTTGGTGTACCTAACGGGATATTGGAACCCGTTGGTTCAGCAGGTTTTTTCGACCATGCATAGCTTTCGGTGCCGTGAACTGCTTTGATGATCTTCGCAAAGTCCGGCTCGATGATTTTTCCAAGTTGACCGGTCCGATCCTTTGCCGTGAATTTATCCGATGACGGATCGACGAAAATGACGCGCTTCGATTCGCCGTCTGCCGTTTGCACAACGGTCATGTAACCGACCACGTCGACCATGTTCACGATGTCCTTCGAAACCTTTGTCGTGATGAGCGGACGCAAAAGCACCCGATCCTCGTCGGGCTTGTCGTCCACGTGAGCGACCAAAAGAACATGCATGCCGGAATCCCGAAGCACCTTCACATAATCGCGCATTGTCTTGCGGAGCCATCCCCAACCAGCTTGGCTCGGGGATCCGTCCTTTTGTACGAGTTTGGAATCGCCTAGAGCCACCATGTGACGCATGAGCTTTTCCATGAGTTCTCCGATCGGGTCGATCACGGCGGTTTCGTACCCGCTCTTTTTGAGAGCCTCGGTGTACTCCCGCATGTCCGCCCATTTCTCGACGTGAGCCACGTCGAGCTTGATCCCACGCAAACCGAAATACTTCGAACCGTTCTCGCAATCCGCCATGAGCGGTTTTGGAGCCGTTGCGGCGAACGTCGACTTTCCTACCCCACCTTCCCCGTATACGAGCATGACGAGGGGAGGTTTCACCGACGGATCGCCGGTGTTGATGATTTTGAGCATATAGATGTGTCCTCTAAGAATGAATTGAATAAGTCCTCGAATTGCCGGATAAACCGCCGGCACGGCTCGACCTTTAGGGGCGGCCTTGTGTCCCCGCGTGGTGCCCGGTCCATGCTTGGCAGGAGCGGTTTCAATGAACCCGCTTAAGCCAAACCGGACACCGCGCTAAAACGAAAAGCCGCTGATTGACAGCGGCTTCGCAGTAGGCGGTTTTTCGGGTACTATGGGATACAGAAAAACCACCTACTGCTTGTAAACAGTAAGTGGTTAATAGGCCAATTTTAGCCTACTTTTGCGTCACGTAAGTTGATTTGTGCGACGCACAAGATTCTTTACGATACTACACTCTCTTCGGGCCGCTCCCCTGCTTTGAGAAAAAAGTTTTTTCAATTCTCCGGCAGCAACCGTTTAATCACTTGTGCCAGTATCTCTCCGTCGTGTCTCAGTAGACTTCTTCTTACTTTGTCGCCAGACACGGTCTCTCCGATTTCTGGAGAAATCAAAGCTTGCCGAAATACGGTGTGATCGCGGTGCGGCAGGTCGTCTTCTACGAGGTACTCCCCTATTTCCTCGTAGCGTCGCTGTATTTCATGCGCCGGTTTTGCGGAATTAACGATGGTGATGTCGAGATGCGCCGGTGAAATTAACTCGTTGATGCGACTACGAAAATCGGACGTTTTATAGCCATCAGTTTCACCGGCTTTCGTCACGAGATTACACACGAAGAAAATTTTGCCGCCATTTTGCTGCAGTTCGTGAAGCGCCTGCGGAATTTCCTGTACGATTAAATTCGGGACGATGCTTGTCCAGAAATCACCGGGACCAATCACAACCACATCTGCATCGCGAATCGCGGTCAAAGCCTCGGAGTTGACTCGCGGATCCGTCTCGAAAAAACATCGTTTGATCGCTGCGTGCGGTTTTTCCGTTGCGTCGATGTTGTGCTCGCCGCGCACCACGGTTCCGTCCTCTAGCTCCGCGCATAGCGTTGTTCCCTCCAGCGTGACGGGTATGACTCTTCCTTTTACGTCGAGCAGACGGTGCGCCGTATCTAGCGCGACGATCGGGTCTTCGTAGATTTTTTCCAGCGCGCTCAAAATAATATTTCCAACATTTTGTCCGCTCATGTTTCCGCTTCCTTCCGTGAATCTATACGAAAAAAGTTTACGCCAAGCGTCGTCCCTGTCGTCGGATAGCGCGACGAGACATTGCCGTAAATCGCCCGGCGGCAAAACTCCAAGCTCATCGCGCAAAATGCCTGTGTGGCCGCCGTCGTCCGACATCGTGACGATCGCGCTAAGCAGAATGTCTTTTTGGCGCTTTAATCCTGTAAGAATCGTTCTTGCGCCTGTGCCGCCGCCGATGACGGCTACTTTGCTAAAGTATGACATCTTTGTTACGCGCGGATTGACGCCGCCTTTATGAACGACCGGAAAAGCGGGTGCGGCGTTAGCGGGCGTGATTGGAATTCGGGATGGAACTGAACGCCGACGAAAAACGGATGATTTTTTATTTCCACGATCTCTACGAGATTTTGTTCCGGATTAACGCCGGCGATCACAAGACCCGCTTGTTCAAGTTTTTCGCGGTAGTCGTTATTGAATTCGTAGCGATGCCTGTGCCTCTCCGTCACCGACGGCTGACCGTACGCCTCTTTGCTTCTGGTTCCGTCGATTAGGTTGCATGAATATGCGCCGAGCCGCATGGTGCCGCCATAACGGCCGTCTTTCATATTCCCCTCTTGTCCCGGAAGAAGATTTACTACCGGGTTTTTTGTTTCAGGATTTATCTCCGTAGTGTTAGCGTCAGCGAGACCCAGGACGTTTCGCGCAAACTCGATTACGGCGCACTGCATTCCATAGCAGAGACCGAGATATGGAATGTTATTTTCGCGGCAATGCTTAATCGCCGCAATTTTTCCTTCGATTCCTCGCGATCCGAAACCGCCCGGGATCACTACGCCGT
>CAZQNT010000002.1:41867-43731 GCA_964595075.1 uncultured Gammaproteobacteria bacterium
GAGCGAATCCAGCTCCTTCAGCGCATCGGGATTTTTCTCATATTCTTCGGAGTTCAGCCAAACAAGTTCGGGCTTTCGATTTTCCGCCCATGATGCGTGCTTGATCGCCTCGATTACGGAGATGTAGGCGTCGGATAACGTGAACGAACCTGTGCTGAAATATTTGCCTATGATTCCGATTTTGATTGGCGTTTCCACGCTCTTGATTCTAGCCACCATGTCTTTCCATTCCGAGGAAGTTTCGATCTTTGGTTCAAGTCCGAATGACGACAGGATTTTTTCGCCGAATTTCTGTTCTTCGAATACGAGCGGAACTTCGTAAATCGTGCTGACGTCAGGCGAGCCGATTACGAGATCCTCTCTTACGTTTCCAAATAACGAAAGCTTTTTGCGTCTTGGTTCATCTATTACGACCGCCGAACGCGCTACCACGAAATCCGGAGTCAATCCGGCGCCCGCCATGAGACGAATAGCTTGTTGCGTCGGCTTGGTTTTCATTTCTCCGACCGCTGTCGGTATCGGCATGTAGCTGACGATGATACTTCGCACGCAATCAGGAGATTCGTACCTCATGAGACGCGCGGCCTCGAGGAAAAGAATGTTTTCGTATTCCCCCACCGTGCCGCCTATTTCGATAAGAACGAAATCCGCTCTCGCGCGATCAGCCGCTTGTTTTATGCGGGAAATAACCTCATTCGGTACATCCGGAACCACTTGCACGGTTTTTCCTCCGTATTCCAAATTACGCTCCTTTTGGATCACGCTCTGATAAACGCGGCCGGTAGTCATGTAGTTTGTTGAAGGAATGTCAGTGTTCAAAAATCGCTCGTAGTTTCCGATATCCTGATCCGTTTCGTCGCCGTCAACGGTAACGAAAACTTCCCCGTGTTCAACGGGGTTCATCGTGCCTGCGTCTATGTTTATGTACGGATCGATTTTCAAGGCGGTTACGCTGTACCCTTTGGTCAGAAGAACGCGGCCCAGCGCGGCCATCACAGTCCCCTTACCCACACCAGACATTACTCCGCCCGCAATGAAAACGTATCTGTGCATAGAATTAGTTTGAAGGACGGGATTTTTCCCCACCCGATATTTAACTTTTGCGATGATAGCACAAGAGATGCGAGATTTGTAAGTTACACAAAAAGTGCCTATAGGCACTTTTTGTGTAACTTGTCATTCCAGCGCAGACTGGAATCTGGACTATAAGGATTATCAATAATTTGGAAAAAATATGTAATAAAAAACAACGGGCGCTCACAGATGGTGAGCGCCCGGAACGTGTCCGCGGAGTGGTGCTTCGGAAGCTTGTGAAGGCCATTGGCGACGATGTGCCGTGAAGCCGTCTCTTGCCCTGAAGCTGCGCCGAGGGGATGCATTACCTCGGCCAGTGGCAACGGGGATCGTTGCCGTAGGTTGGGCGCTCGCGGCGCCCTGTCGATGGGATGGGCAAGGCGTTGCCGACCCTGTTGTTCGATCACTCACACGTCGCGGACGGACGTGTCGCCTGTGAGTGCCATGCGGACTCGGGTGGCGGCGTCGACGATGTCGTCAGATGCCGTTGGTCGAGTTCGTCATGGCGTCTTCCTCGCCCGAGCCGATCCAAGAGTTATCGTGGAACGCTCGGCTTCCTAGTGCCACTTCATGGCTCCTTCCCTCCTGGGCGTGAGGCAGGCCCGCGGCCCACCCCTCACCACGCTTGTCTGTTTCGATGAGTATCGCTGACGGTGAGTATCTAACCATATTTTCGAAAATCTGTCAAGTCCCCGTGGCATTTGGTGTGAGAAATATTGGATTTGTAGGGGCGGGCTTGTCCCGCCCTCCCCGATGAGCACCCGATGCAATTCGATTCGGTCGGCAGACC
>CAZQNT010000002.1:43775-87805 GCA_964595075.1 uncultured Gammaproteobacteria bacterium
GAATCAGGGCGGGACAAGCCCGCCCCTACAATGCAAACGTTTGACGCAATTCCAATTTTAGGGCATGATACCCACCCAACGTAGCGTTTCCAGGCCCTTTCAAAGGAGGTTGCGTGCTCATTCAGGAAATTCGCATCACTCATCGAACGTCCGTTCCTAAGTGGATGGCGGACGCGGGGGATGATTTCCGTATTTTCGCGGATCGAGTACGTGAAAGCGGGAACATTCGTCTCATGAGCAGGTTTGGCATCGTTTGTCGGCATTTGCTGTTCTTTCTCGACTGTCCGGATCCTCTTCGCGAGTTCATGTTGCGCAAGGTCATCTGCTCGCTGGATGAGGCGCGTTCGCAAACTTCGCTCTCCGGAGTGGCGTTGCCGGTAGCGCTCTGGATCATTCTCAGCGCAAAGAAACGCGAAACAGCTGTCTCCGCCTCTCGCGTACTCGTGCCGACCGCCATCAGCGTCGCTTACGTCCGCATTCGTGGACAAGCGTAGACGCGCAGTCCTCCTTCTCGAGGCCCTACCATGGGTCTCTTTTCTTATTCCGCGTATTCTATTGGCGGCTTTGGCGCATATATATTTATATCCCACCACGCCTCGATGCTCGCAGCGAGATCTCTTGCAGTAAAGAAAATTATGCGTTGATAGGTCGTTAGATCAGATGAAACTCCCGTGGAGTCAACGCCCAAACGATTGCAAAGATAAAGCGCGCGTCCGATATGGAACCGTTGCGTGACGATTATCGCTCTCTTAATATCGAATGTTTGCGCTGCGCGTTTACAGCTTTCGTAAGTCCTGTATCCATGACCGTCTTCGATGATTTTGTCCGGCGGTATCCCTTCATCCTCGAGTTTTTTTCTCATGGCGCGGATTTCATCGATATGAAATTGACCGTCATCGCCGCTAACCAAAATACGATCCACTTTGCCTTGCTTGTATAAATCGATCGCAACCAGCAATCTGTCTCGCAGCGCGTCAGACGGTTCGCCGCTGATTTGAACCGATGCGCCGAGAACGATCGCGATTGGGGCTGGTTGCGCGTCAGATACAGTGCTCGCAAGTTTTGATTCGTAACGAAATTGAACGTCAACAATCATCGCGATTATTAACGCGGCGATGATCGCGACAACGGCGACCGATCCATTCAAGAAAGAACGTCTCGTCATACTTCGCTCGACGGTTTTTCGATTTGCGTCAACTCCGGATTGTTGGACGAACCGGTAATACGAAGAACGTCCTTGTCGATTTTTACGAATTCTTTCGTAGCCAAATTATATTGATTCACTGTTGTGCCGAGATGCTTGCCAACGCTTGTGAAATAACTTTCATACGCCGCTATATGCCTGTTCAGATCCATAACGCGGGTTCGTATCTCTTTCGCCTGTTCCTCGATTTGCAGCGCTTTGAGCCCCTGTAAAACAGTTTGGAGATACGCTAAAAACGACGTTGGAGAAACGATTATAACATGATATTTTCCTGCGGCGCGCTGAATTATGCTTTCAGTATCTTCTTCAATCGCTCCGATTTTATTTATCAGAAGATCGTAGTAAATCGCTTCGTGAGGAATGAACATGAAAGCGAAATCCATGGTCCCCTCTTCCGGCCGGATATATTTCGCAGTTTCTTTGATGCGTTCCTTCAGATCGTTCACGAATATTTTTTCAAGCTTGTCGCGTTCCGCTTGATTGGTTTCTTCGGTAATGCGGTTGTAATTTTCAAGACTGAACTTTGAATCTATCGGGACAACCTTGTCTTTAATAAAGACGGCCGCGTCCACAATCTCGCCGTCCTTGAACGAGTACTGCATTTGATATCCGCCGGGCGGCATAATATTTTTTAGCAGCGTTTCCAGATAATATTCTCCAAGTATTCCGCGTTGTTTCGGATTTTTAAGCATGTCTTTCAGATTTTGAAGCTGGTTAGTCACGTCCAGAACCTGTTTCGCGGTTTCTTCCATTCGCGTCAATTTTTCAGTAACGTCCCGCACCACTCCTGTCGATGCCGCGAAACTTTGTCTTACCGCCTGATTCGTCTCGCCCATTCTGTCGCCCATCTCTTTTTGAAGTTGGTTGATTTGCTGCAGCAATAATCCCATTACCGGAGCATCGGAAGTAGGAGCGGAAAACGCGCGAAGTTTTATGACGAGATACGCCATCCCGGCAGCCATCGCGCATACAAGAAACAAGAGAATGATTATGATTGAATTCATA
Organism: uncultured Gammaproteobacteria bacterium; assembly: GCA_964595075.1. GTDB lineage: Bacteria > Patescibacteriota > Patescibacteriia > 2-12-FULL-60-25 > 2-12-FULL-60-25 > JAHJFW01. The sequence goes on from CAZQNT010000002.1 coordinate 45,985, forward strand.
GGTTCGTACTTTAGCATGAGCCCCTCTTGACGGCTATTTTCAAAACCGTTCCGCGTCTTTTATAATTATTGTCATATAATTAATGTGAATAAAAATATGTTGTCAGAAGAACTCGACCCGCAAGACTCGGAAGACGTTGACGAGAGCGTAGAAGACTTGGCCAAGCTCGGCGTATCGGTACGGGATGGCGATGACGATGAATCTATCGAAGATGACGCCGATGATGACGACGAAGACGATGATCTTCTAGTCGATGAGGATGACGACGAAGGCGTCTAACCCTTCCTAAGTCGGAACTCCATTCGAAGCTCATCCCCTTCCGGGATCAGCGCTTGCGTGACGTTTACCGTCATAATTTTTAGAGCTATTGCGATTACAACGATCCACAGCAGCCCTATAATCGCCCATACGCGACGGAAGCGCGCGCAATAAGCGATTCCCGCACCAAACCCGAATACAGGCAAGGCAAGCGAAACTATCCAGTCGTTTCGGTCCATTGCGGAGAGGTCGGTGTTGCGTCCAAGGTGCAAAAGCGCCGCCAATCTTAACAGCAGCGGTAATATCAAGAGCGCCGCAACGAGAACGACCAATCGCGTGCTTCCGAGCGCGAATAAAACGTTTGTAGCCGCCGTCGCATCCGCCTTGCTTAAAAGCGATCGCGCCACGAACGGGAGCGAGATGAAAGATAGAAGAACCGGGGTGAATAGAGTCCAGAATGCCCAACGTTTCCAGATATACCAATACCAAATCGTTGTGATCGGGTTTGCGACCATTGCGATTCCCCATAACGCGCGTTGGGATGGAATTGCGCGCGGAGTTTGCGTTGCGTGAAAAACTCCCCAGATCCAGAAAATCACGAAGATCACCAATGACGGCCAGAAAAGCGTGTGCGCTATGGGGGTTATGAAACTCATGCGTCAATAATCAAAACCTTCCCGGGCTTTTTCGCCCTGATAGTAGTAGTGTTTCACCAATCGCATGTCCGTGACAAGGTCTGCGCGTTGTATGAATGATACCGGCGCGCTCCGTCCAGTTAGTATCAACTCCATATTTTCCGGTTTTTCATCAAGTAATTTTAATACGTCGCTTTCACTAACAATCCCGAGAGAGGTCGATGAATTTATTTCGTCCAATACGACGAGATCCGCCGCGCTATCCTGAAATAGTTTGCGGACAATTTTAAGCCCGCGCTCCCCTTCGGCGAGATCTTCGTCAGTTACGCCGAACTGAAATTCGTTCGTTATCTTGTCAATTCGATCGCGTCCCGTTACGTATACGGCTATCTCCGGAATTCTCTCGCGGATTATTTGTCGTTCCGAATAGTGGCTTTCGCCGCCCTTGTCGAAAGCCACTATGGCGATGCGTCTGCCTTTCGCGGCAGCGCGTAACGCCGTTCCAAGCGCTGCTGTAGTCTTTCCTTTTCCATTTCCTGTGTAGAGCTGGATCATGATTGACAGAGGAAATTAATTGTAATATTATCTCGGCTCCTTGTTTCGTTTACCCATGTAAGGAGATAGTGGAATGCGATTGCAGGCAGGACTCGACGCTGTAGCGAGGGCATACGTTGACTCGCTCATCAGTACCATCGGACAGTCGAAGACGCGTTGCGCCGTCGTGAGGATCGAGGACGCATCGCTCAGCCCCAAGCTGGTGGAGGCCGTGCGCCAGAGGCTCCGCATGATCGCCGGATTCGGTCTCTCCGGGTTCGGCCGCGCGGTCGTGAACGGCAAAAATGTGGAGATCCAAGTTGAAGAGTTGCATTCCGGCGAAGTCAAGGTCAGCGTCACGCCGGTGCAGAGCGGCTGGAGCGACGGCCCGTTCCTTTGCGGAGATTTGCCCTCGTAGCGGCGAAGCTTCGCCTCACCAATCCCGACAACCTAGTTGTCGGGATTTTCTTTTTATGAACACCCCGCAACGGTTCCGCAGTTCAGACACTTATAGCACGCGCCGTTTCTTACCATCATGCTTCCGCACGTGTCGCACGCCGGAGCGTCGGACTGGTTGTTGAACGTAGCCTGAAGTTTAAGCATGTCCGCATTTTTTGCTGCTTGTCCCAACAGCGATCCTTGCTGCGGTTGATCCGCAAAATCGCGTTTTGCATGCTCCGCGGCAGTTGCGTCATCCGTGACTTCCGGCGCAGGATTCATGTTCAACCCGAGCATCGCGTGCTCCTCGACCGGCAGGAATTTCATTCCCATCCATCGGAAAATATAATCTATGATCGACTTTGCCACGCGTATGTTCGGGTTAGTGGTGAACCCGGATGGCTCGAAGCGGACGTGGGAAAATTTGTTAACAAGAATTTTTAACGGCACTCCGTATTGAAGTCCGACAGATACGGATGTTGCGAAAGCGTCCATAAGACCGGATAGAGTGCTCCCCTCTTTGTTCATGCTGATGAAAACTTCTCCAGGCGTCCCGTCGTCGTAAAGGCCTACGGTGATATAACCCTCATGCGCGCCGATTTGGAATTTATGCGTGAGGGATTTTCTTTCATCCGGAAGCCGTCGTCTTCGCGGTCCGTCTGTTTTTGCGACCACGACAACAGCCGGCGCTTCTTTTTTCTCTTCCTTTTCGTTAACGGCCTTCTTCGTCATAGTCAACGGTTGCGAGCGTTTGCAGCCGTCGCGGTAAATCGCCACCGCCTTCAATCCCAATTTCCATCCCTCGATATACACGTTCATCACATCCTCGACCGCGGCATCGTTCGGCATGTTTACGGTTTTGGAAATGGCACCGGAGATGAACGGTTGCACGGCGCTCATCATTCTAAGATGTCCCATGTATTGAATTGATCGCGTACCTTTTGCCGGTTTGAACGCGCAATCAAATATCGCCAGATGTTCGGGTTTGAGATGCGGCGCTCCCTCGATCGTATCTTGCGCGTCGATGTGTTCGAGAATCTCGCGGCTTTCCGATTCCGAATATCCGAGTTTATGCAGGGTGTTCGGAACTGTTTGATTTACTATCTTCATCATTCCGCCGCCAACGAGCCACTTGTATTTTACTAGCGCTATGTCCGGTTCTATCCCGGTTGTATCGCAGTCCATCAAAAATGCGATGGTTCCGGTCGGCGCCAATACTGAAATTTGCGCGTTGCGGAATCCGTATTTTTCTCCATGCTCCAATGCCTCGTCCCATGCCGATGCGGCGCGAGAAAGCAGCTCTTCGGATACGCCCTGCGATTTTATCCGACTTGCCGCATCACGATGTTTTTTTATTACTCCGAGCATGGATTCGCGGTTTGCGTCATATCCCTGAAACGCTCCGAGTTTTTCCGCGATTTTTGCAGACTGATCGTACGCAGTCCCCGACATCACGGACGTGATTGCCGCCGCGAAATTTCTTCCGTCAACGGAATCGTACGGAAGACCCATGCTCATTAGAAGCGAGCCGAGGTTTGCAAACCCAAGACCTAGCGGTCGGTAGTTGAACGAGTTCTCCTCGATCGCGGGATTAGGATATGAAGAAAAGCCGACCAAGATTTCCTGCGCCGTGATCATTATCCGGCAGCAATGTTCGAATTGTTTAACATCGAATTCTCCATCAGCGGTTCGGCATTTCATGAGGTTTACCGATGCAAGATTGCACGCCGAGTCGTTTAAGAACATGTACTCGGAACATGGGTTGGAAGCGTAAATTCGATCCGTGTCAGGACATGTATGCCAATCGTTGATCGTGGTGTCGTACTGGATTCCGGGATCTCCGCATTGCCACGCCGCGTCGGAGATTTGTCGCATTATTTCTTTCGCCTTGAACGTTTCGCACGGTTCGCCGTTTGTAATGTATTTTGTTTGGAACTCCCCGTCTCGTTCCACGGCGTTCATGAATTCGTCGGTCACGCGCACGGAGTTGTTTGCGTTTTGGAAAGAGATGGAGCCGTACGCCTCGCCCGTATAAGCTCCGTCATAACCGGCATCGATGAGAGCGTGCGCTTTCTTTTCTTCTTTCGCCTTGCACCAAGTGAACTCGAGAATATCGGGATGATCGATATCGAGTATCACCATTTTCGCGGCGCGTCTTGTCTTGCCTCCGCTTTTGATTACGCCGGCGAAAGCGTCGTAGCCTCGCATGAATGAAACCGGACCGGAAGAATATCCGGACGAGCTTCCGAGTTTTTCTTTCGATGATCGGAGGGATGAGAGGTTCGATCCCGCGCCTGATCCGTATTTGAATAACATTCCCTCCGTCACCGCCAATCCCAGAATCGAACGCATGTCGTCGTGAACGGAGTTGATGAAACACGCGGAGCACTGCGGAGACTTTTGGATTCCTACGTTGAACCAAACCGGACTGTTGAAAGCGGCGCGTTGGTTCACGAGAATGGAAGTTAGTTCCGATTCGAAAATCGAAGCGTCTGTTTCAGAAATAAAGTAGCCGCCGAATCTTCCCCACGTCGCGATGGTTTTTGCGACGCGGTCGATCATTTCGCGGACCGAAGTCTCCCGTTCCGGCGTGCCTATTCGCCCACGGAAATATTTTGATGCGATGATGTTCGTTGCGGATTGGCTGTATGTCTTCGGTACCTCGATGTCTTTTTGTTCAAACACCACTTCGCTTTTTTCGTTTGTTATTACCGCGTCGCGCGTTTCCCATTCGAGTTCGTCGTAAGGGTGTACGCCCTCCTTAGAGTACAACCTGCCTACCTTTATTCCTTTTCCGTAAACCGGCTCTTCCGAGATTTTTATCGCCGTCGTCCTGTAGGCCAAGTATCGTTTTGCGACGTGAGTGAGGTTGTTGTCAATCAGAGTCACTCCGATCAGCTCTCGCAGCACGTCTGTGGTTGGGATCGTGTGTCCGTCGAATTTTTGTATCAATCGTGTCAGCACATGTTTCAGAACCCGTCTTTGCGCAAAATTGTTGCTCTCCGGCGTCATTCCGGCAGCCGCGAAAGCCGCGTTCATGGATTTTTCGATTTTTTCCAACTTGAAATCGTCAATCGTTCCATCCCTTCTTCGGATGGATTTCACGGAAGTCACGTAATTCCATACGGCTTCAGCTTCAACTTTTGCTTTTGATTGCACTAACACGGCCGCTTCCTTCATATGAACGGGTTTGAGTGAATGAATTTTTATTTTTTTGACGACTTAAAAAGTCATCAAAGCGCGTGTTCTCCCAAAATATGGGAGGTTTACTCCTGTTCGTATCGTGAGATGACGAACTAGAGTGTGTGAGGGCACGGTTTTTGGACCGTGCGACCACTACATCTTGTGGTCGCAAACATATTATACCACAAGATATAGTGGTCGCTGGTTCAAGTGTGGATAAACTTCATAAACCAAGACTAAGGTTAATAATCGGCTTCTTTTCCGGCTCCGGAGGAATTATCGGCATCGGTATCCCCTGCTTTTGTCCCATGCGGTCAAAGTAGAAAATCTCCTGTTTATCAAGAGCGTATTCGTAAACGTCGCGAGTTACGCGAACGTCTTGGAGGCAATAGCTTTTTAATTCTTCCAGTTGTCCTTTTTTCCAGAACTCAACGGCCTGAAGTCCGTGACCGCTTTTACCCATTCCGAGCGTGGCTTGAGCGACGATATCCAGTTTAACTCTGAATCCGATTCTTTTCTCAATCTCTTTCAGAATATCAATTGTCGGAAGTTTCATCAGATCTCCTGTGTAGTAAGTCTGCATGCACGGGTAATCAAATCCAAAAAGATTGAAACCGATAATGCGGTCGCTTCGTTCCAGCCGCGACCAGAGCTTTGGCAAATCTTCTTCAAAAAAAGTTTCGAACGTGTCAGTCTCGTAAAAATAACAACCGATAACCGATATCGACAGAAGCGAAGCGTTGTATGAACCGATGTCTTGAAATGTGTTTTTTGTTTCGATATCAAGTACGACTTCGGTTCTCATAGGCGTTTAGTTTAGGGTGAAAATGTAGCACGAGATTTTGCGTTTGCCAAAAAGCGAAACCCCCGGAGCTCCTTGCGGAACTTCGGGGGTCGAGTGTAGGGGTGTACGATTGGCGGTTTTATCCGCCGATCCGCTTCATGAAGCGGAGGAACGGCTTCGGATCCTCCGTCTTTTCGATCGCGGTGTCCAGCCCCTTGTCGACCTTGCGGCCGACCCAGATGGCGCCGTGGTACATGCCGCAGAGACAGAGCACCATGGCGCCTAGAGCAATGAGCAGATTCAACGCATTTCTCATCCGAAACTCCTTTCCCTCGAAAAGCCGTCATTTATCGACATTTCAGGGGAAAAGAGCTTCATTTACTAAAATTTAGTATAGCACAGATAAGGCTTTTTGTCAAGCGTAGTTACCAAAAATCCTCCCCCTTAGAGTAAGGGGGAGTTAGAGGGGGTTACTCCCCGTAATTTTAATTAGATACCCTCTTTCGCTCGAACTCCTTTAGGAGCACCTTTCTAAGTCTGATGTTTTTTGGCGTAACTTCAACTAGCTCATCATCCCCTACGTATTCCAGCGCCTCCTCGAGTGTCATTAGACGTGGTGTGTCCAAACCGGCTGCGACGCCATCCCCTTTTGAGCGCATGTTGGAGAGTCGTTTTTCTTTGCAAATGTTAACTACCAGATCTTCCGCTTTCGCGTTTTGTCCGACGATCATCCCTTCATAAACCGGAACTCCGGGAGCGAGAAACAGCTGTCCGCGTTCTTGCGCCGCTTGCATGCCGTACGAATTTGATTCGCCTGATTCGAAAGAGATGAGAGATCCATGCGCTGACGATCCGATTTCTCCGGCAAATGGTCTGTATCCCAAAAACAGCGCGTTGATTATTCCAAGTCCTTTCGTGTCGATCATAAATTCGTTTCTGTATCCGATGAGTCCGCGCGTCGGGATTACGAATTCCAGATATGAAATTCCGTTTTCCGATCTCATGTCTTTAAGTTCTCCGCGGCGCTTGCCGAGTTTCTCCATGACCGAACCGGAAAGATTTTCCGGAACCTCGATAGAGACTTCCTCGAACGGCTCCGTCTTCTGTCCGTTTTCTTCTTTGAAGATAACTTGCGGCCGTGAGACCTGAAGTTCAAAACCGTCGCGGCGCATTTTCTCTATAAGAATCGCAAGGTGAAGTTCTCCGCGTCCTGAAACTATGAAGCTTTCCGACCCGCTTCCGGCTTCAACGCGAAGCGCGACGTCGTTTTGCAATTCTCGCTCCAACCTTTCTTTGATGTTTCTCGAAGTCGTAAATTGCCCTTCTTTTCCGCTGAAAGGCGACGTGTTAACGCCGAATGTCATCTTGACCGTCGGCTCCTCGATTTTCATCACCGGCAAAGCTTCTGGCGCATTTAGATCAGCGATAGTCTCACCGATATTAATTCCCTCAATACCGGCGAACGCCACGATTTCTCCCGCCTCTGCTTGCGGAACCTCGCGTTTGGACATGCCGTCAAAAATCATGACGCTCGTAACTTTTGCCTGAGAAGTTTTTCCATCGCGGTTGATCCAAGCGACCGCGCCCGGCTTTAGCGTGCCTCGAACAATTCTGCCGATCGCGGTTTTTCCCTTGTAATTGTCATAGCTGACGTTCGCCACGGAAACTTGCAGAGGTGCGTTTACGTCTGCCGTTGGTGCGGGGATCTCTTTCACGATGGTATCAAAAAGCGGAATCACGTTCGTCATTTCCGCAAGATTTTCCGTATAACCCGCCTTCCCTTGTTTTGCAGAAGCGTAGATTACAGGAAAATCCGTCTGACGATCGCTGGCTCCGAGAGTCACGAACAGATCGAACGTCTGATTCAAAACCCAGTCCGGTCGCGCGTCCGGTTTGTCTATCTTGTTTATGACCACTATTATGCGATGACCTGCCGCGATCGCCTTTTTCAACACGAATCGCGTTTGCGGCATGGGCCCTTCTTTCGCGTCCACCAGAAGCAAGGCGCCGTCCACAAGGTTCATGATGCGTTCAACTTCTCCGCCGAAGTCCGCGTGACCGGGAGTATCCACGATGTTGATTTTTACGCCTTTGTAAGCGACCGCGGCGTTTTTAGAGAATATCGTAATCCCGCGCTCGCGTTCGAGTTCGTTAGAGTCCATGATCGTCTCTCCTTCCAATCCTTTTTCGCTAAACGTCTCCGATTGTTTAAGCAAAGAATCCACGAGAGTTGTTTTCCCGTGGTCAACGTGAGCGATGATCGCAATGTTTCGGAGATCCATACAGTTCGCGGAGTTTACGCGAAAATTGGACATCTGTCAACAATTGACGTCATGCCCCGCCTTGATTTTTGGATTTGACATGTAGGGGCGGGCTTGTCCCGCCCTCCCCTGTTGTTAAAACCAAAACGTTCGGTTTGCTAACCGTAACAGGGCGGGAGAACCCCGCCCCTACCGAGTGAAAAATTCCTTCGCCTCCTCCCAAAATTCCGGATTTCCTTGTTTTTCTTTCATCCAGTACCACCACTCCACTCCCCAGAAATCGATGGGAGAGATGTGCATTCTTTCTGCGAAATTGAAATTTGATCGCATCTGCGCGACGTCAAAAGACTTCATTTGTTCGTCGATCGGTGTTTCTAAAATCGGCTTGTCGCTCCATGGTTCCATTTGGAATTCGCTCACATAGACACTCCGAACTCCCATCGGTTTAACGAGAAGCGATTTTCTGTAGTAGAGATATGGCGGCACGAACCAATAACGCCAAATTCCAATTGTTGGGTTTTGTACTACTCGATAGACGCTGATTCCAAGCGCGTCGACGCGCCGACCGAAATCCGTCCAAAGTGAAAGTTCTCCGGAATCGGTTGTTGTGATCTGCCGCACAGGATCAAGCGCGCGCGCCAATTCGATTTCTTGTCGTATGAACGGCATATCCGGTTTTGGACAATCTCCGTAGACGAAATGCGGTTCGTTTTCGATTTGCCATGCGGTGATCGTCGGATTGTCTCGGTATCGCCTGATTACGGTCTCAATATAGTTCAGCGTGTCTCGCCTCTGTTCTCCGCGCGGCCGCGATTTCCACCATATCGGTCCCCAACATTCCGGCCAGCGCGGCAACTTCTCCCCTATCGCGAGAATCACTTTGCCGCCGCGATCCCCGATTGTTTGAATATCGCGATCCAGATCGTCGAAATACCATTCGTGCTCTTTCGGTTGAATTATTCCCCAATAAGCAGGGATACGAAAACGTCGTAATCCCAGATCGTCTAGTGCTGCAATAAGAGCGTCATTAGCATCTAATCCGAATTCTTCCGCATATGGTCGGCTGAAAGTGACGCCGTATTCCACGTGTTTCGTTTTAGATGGCCAGCCAACAAAAAGAAATCCTGAAGCAAAGAGTAGAATAGCGGCAGCGGCAATTGCGATATATGAAATGATGCGGAGAATGGAGCGCATAAATTAGACCACAAGCGCCATGCCAAATCCCGCGATTATTAGCGAGATTATTTTATAGGCAAGCAGTTTGCGCGTGAGATTTTCGCCAAGCAGCGTCGGCGCTTTCTTTTTAAGAATAAGCGCGGCGACCACAAGCAAAGCGTATTGAATCGCCTGCAGAGCGTTCACGAGCGCGGCGCTTCCGGATTTGATCGCGAGGTGTACGAATAAAAATCCCATCGCTCCAAGCGTCTGTCCGAGTACAGGCCAAAAAGCAGACACGGATTTTTTTTTGGAGTCGCGGGACGGTTTGAATATTCTGCCGATTTCCTTTCCAACTCCGGGGACGAGAAGCGCGATTATGATTCCCGTGATTCCTGCGGCGATTCTTGAGCTTATGAAAACGCCGACGAAGTCGCCATGATCGAATGCGTATTTACCGAACAGAGTTGATGACGCAAAGAGGAATGATGCGATTATGCACAATATGAGCGTGCCTTTTTGCATTCGCTTGGAGAATCTGCCGCCGGATAAAATCCATGTAGCCACCAACAGACACACGAATCCTATCATCTGCTTCTGCGATAAACGTTCTCCAAAAAGCACCGTGGTTCCGACGAGAGTGAGTATCGGTATGAGCGAGCCTACGATCGGGACGACTCGCGTGGCCTCGCTGCGTTTTAGCGCTTCGAAAAACGCCCAAAGAGCAAGCACGAAAACAAAACCGAATAACGATACGATCAAAACAAGGTTTCCTTTGGGCCATTCCTTTATCCACGGCGTTGCCACGATAGTCGCAAGCGATAATCCTCCGACCATTGCCGCGTATGTCGCGCTTTTTTTCAGCGCCGTGTTCAAAAGCGCTTTGTCTATCACAAAAGCAAGTCCGTTTGAGACGTGTCCGATCAAGGCAAGAAGAAACCAGCTCATACTTCCACGGTCTCCCCAAGTCTCGGAACGTCGGCAGAGACTCCAAGTTCCTCGTTAATTCTTGATGCCAGAGCTCCGGCAGCGGCTTCTTCTCCGTGCGTGCAATAAACGTTCGTTGGTTTTTTTGGCGCGGAAGATATCCACTCGACTAGCTTTAATTGATCCGCATGCGCGCTGTACGCTCCGATCGAAACTATATTCGCTTTAACATCGACTCGCTCGTTTAGTACGTTGACTACTTTTTTTCCGGAATATAGTTGACGCCCCAGCGTTCCTTCCGCTTGATATCCGATGATGAGAACCGTTGTTGATTTGCGTCCCAAGTAGCGGACCAGGTGGTGTTGAATGCGGCCGCCGTTCATCATTCCCGCTCCAGCAATTATTACTTTCGGCGGCGGAACGTCGTTTATGATTTTTGAATCGTCTTTTGTCATACAGAGCCGAAGGCCGGGAAAGTGAAACATGTTGTCGCCTTTTGAAATGTGTTTCATCGCGTCACTGTCGTAATAACGCGGATATTCGCTGATGATGTCTGTCACCCTGATCGCCATCGGACTGTCCAGGAAAATATCCACTTGCGGAATCTCGCCGCGTTCAACCATCTCGTTCATCTCGTACAATACTTGCTGAGTGCGTTCGATCGCGAATGCCGGGATTACCAAGACTCCGTTGTTTTTCACGGTGTCGGTTATGGCTTTTTTTAGACGGGTTTCTCTGGTGGACTCGTCTTCATGTAAACGGTTTCCGTAGGTTGATTCCACGATTACAGCGTCTGCGGATGCCATCTGAGCCGTTGGTCGCAAAATAGGAACATCGCGGTTTCCAAGGTCGCCTGAAAAAACCGTTCGTCCGCCTCCGCTCTCGGTTAGCTCCACGAAAGCGCTGCCGAAAATATGACCGGCATCGCGGAATCGAAGCGATACGTTGGGGAGTTTTACTGTGCGCGAATAATCAACCGGAATGAAGCGTTGCGCCGCGTGTTCCACGTCATCGCCTTCGTAGAGCATCGGCCGCGCGTGTTTGCGCCACTCGTCTTTCATTATATGTTCCGCATCCGTCAAAACCACGTGAGCGATTTTTGCGGTCGGAGGAGTCAGATATATCCTTCCGTGGAAACCTTCCTTAACGAGTTTCGGCAAACGTCCAACATGGTCTAGGTGCGCGTGAGTTACGATGACCGCGTCGATAGTTTTAGGATCGAAGGCGAAGTCCTCGAAATTTTTTGCTTCAGTAAACGCGGATCCCTGAAACATTCCGCAATCAACAAGCAAACGGGTTCTTCCCGCCTCAACAAGGTAACATGATCCCGTCACCTCCCGCGTTGCGCCGAGAAAAGTGATTTTCATGGTTAGATTGTAGCATGCCGTGATATACTTTTCTTATATGAAGAAAAATATTTCGTTTAGTAGCTTTGCAATCTTGTCCGTTTTCACGGTTTTTCTCGGAGCGGGATGTCTAAGCGGTTCCGATAAAAATCAATCCGCCGTCCAAGCGGACGTCTTGCGTCAACCTGCGCCTGCCGCGGCTCCAACCGCGGAGCCGACAATTCCAGCCGAAGCCGCAAAAGTTCCAAGGCCTTATTAGAAAATCAAGGTCCGTTGTTTAGGAAATCTCTGCAAAGACTCTGTCCGTCATCTAGTCCTCGAGGAGCGGAACATTGTTTGTTAACTATCATTTGAAGTAAAAGCGGATCAATTCTGCGATCAGTTGCAGCTAATAAGATCAAGGCGCTTTCCAGAATCAGAAGCATGGCTCCTACAAAAATAAGCAGTCTTATGTGCATCTCCGGATCGCCTATGCGATTAATGAATTTATCCTCGAACATCCAAAGTCTTCCGGTTATCGCAACCTCCAAGGTAAGAATGAGAAGCGTTGCAACGATCGCAAAAATAAACGGAAGTATTCCACTCACATCGAGAATGTCCGCTGAAATTAAAACGATCGGGAAAGCGATGATCGTTAAAAAAGCCCAAAGCGTGGAATGAATATTTTTTCTTCTTCCTCCTTGCATGAGGATAGTATATCAAGTTGATTGATTTGCTACAAATACATCAAATACGAAATAACCCCACCTAACCTACCCTTACATCTGTATAGTTTCATGCCAAAGGCAGATCAGCCTTGGGCTGAAAGGGGAGGAATTTATGAATTATCCTCCCCCTTAATTATAAGGGGGAGTTAGAGGGGGTTATTCCCCGCATTGATTTATGTTAGTTCAGCGTCTCCACCGGCGTTCCAACCTCCGCCCAATTGTAAATCCAGGCGGCGTCGTCGAGCCCCGTGTTGATGCAGCCGTGGCTCATTCTATTTCCGAAGTTGTTGTGCCAGTAAGCGTGGTGGATGTAGATGTGAGGGAGGATGTTTAGATTGTATTTTACGTTAGGCAAGAAATAGTTGTTCGGATTATTCGGACCGTAACTCCATCTGTAGTCCATCTTTGGAACCTTTTTCTTTACCGTTGTCTTTGCTATCGGCGTAGGATGGCTGCGGGTGCCGCTTGAAATTAGAAATGTTCTAGCCACTCTTCCATGTTCGTATGCGTAAAGGCGTTGTTCGGTAATATTAACAATAATCGATTTTTCCGATTCCACCGGACCGGTTATCGTCGGAAGCGTCGTTATGGAAAAAAGCGAGTTTACGGAGCTTGAATTGATTTTTGCTTGAGTCAGAGAGATCGCGCCGCGGTATTCCGTATCGGCATACGGCAGTCGAAGATAAGGCGTTCCGTACCAATCGAAAGTTTGCACGTCCGGAGTTTTACCTCCGTTGGATGACGCGGCTATTTCGTCATAACCGTCGTGGTCAAGGTCGTAAGACGCCAGCGTGACTCCGAATTTGTTTTCAGATTCAGCAGCAAGAAATTCCGTGGCGACGCTCATTATCCCATTGGTTGGTTGCCAAGTGCGCACGAGCGGCATACTCCAGCTTTCCGGAGCAGTAACGATCGCATGGCCTTTTGGCGTCCGAATTGTCGCGATACTCACGCCATCCGTCATCGAACCGTCGTACGCGAAAAAGTCATGCTTTACGTTTGAAAGCGTTCCGTCGAAAACGCGAACATGCGGTCCGCCTCCGGGTCCTGGCGATATCACTATTTCCGCTTTTCCATCCGCATCCAGGTCAGTTGACGCGATATGAGATCCGCCGATGAAAGACTTATCATACGCGGTCGTCTGGAATCTTTTCTCCCCTTTTCCGGAGTAAACCGTGACGAAAGAAGCAATCCCGGGTCCGGGCGCAGTGAAGATTTCGTGGATTCCATCCCCGTCGACATCGCCCGTTGCCACACGCACTCCACCCTTGAACGAGTCGGCGTACGGTCGGATCTCGCGGATAAATTTTCCGTCAGCTTCGAAAATATTCACAAAAGGCACCATGCCGATTCCGCTTCCAACCACGAATTCATCCGCGCCGTCGCCATCAATATCTCCAGCCGTCAGAAAGCCGCCGTTAACCGCGGATTTTTCCCACGCGATGAACTCCTTGAATGCGTTGTTGCCATTTATTAGGCGGACGATCGGAGGTCTGGCGTGTTCTTTTTTGGTAGGGACAGGACGTGTCGGCGTTTTAGCCGCCAATGCCGCCATCGGATGGAGAATGGCGAGAATTATTAAAAGCGAGGATGCTCGATAGATTCGGCTCATAGTAATAGTATAACCGCAACAAGAGCCAAACGATATATTCCGAATGCCGTGAAATCATGGCGAGCGACGTATCTGAGCAACCATCGGATAGATAGAAGCGCCGTGACAAATGAGACTACGAAGCCGACCGCGAGGGCTCCGAACTGACTCGCGTCAAAACCGGAAGCGTTTCTAATCAAATCCAGTCCCGTGGCTGCAGCCATTGTGGGAACCGCGAGGAGGAAGGAAAATTCCACTATTGTTTGACGAGGGATTCTCATAAGAAGACCGCCGACTATCGTCGCCGCTGATCTTGAAACTCCAGGGATGATCGCGATCGCTTGAAAAAATCCCAAGAGCAGACACTGTCCATACGTGATATTTTTTACATCCCGTTGCGCTATGGTCTGTTTTGAAAAGACGAATTTTTCCAAAATGATCAGTATTGCGCCGCCAATCCCAAGCGCCCATAGAGCGACGACGGCATTTCCAATTAGGATCTCCTTCACTAATGGATAAAGCGTAAGTCCTATAATGCCGGTTGGGATGAATGCCACCGCAAGCAGCGCGAGCAAATGTTTATCCAATAAACGTTTCCAGTATTGCGTGACAACTGCAAGGATTGCTCCGAGCTGAATAATAATCTCGAAAGATTTCATGAACTCCGTCTGTTCGATTTTTAGAAATCCGGCAGCGAGCGTGAGGTGCGCAGTTGACGAGATCGGAAGGAATTCAGTCACGCCTTCTACGATTCCGAGTATGACTGCATTAAACGCTGTTAGCATATTCGGGAATATTTCTAATCTATAGTCAAAACGTCGCCTGTGACCGAGTTGGGGTTGAAATCTTGCGGAGTATTGATCGATTGACCGAATTCATACAAACCGTATGACGCATCGGATAGCCCGACTATTTTCTTGTTCCATGAAGAGCCATAGAGATTTTGCGCCGCCGTTTCAGTCTGAATCCACCTAAGTTTGTTGGCAGCGTCGATTGCATATACTTTAGGATCTGTCTCGAATTTGACGAGCGTAGTTCCGGGTCTATACGAAACCTCTTTACCTAGTGGCATTTGCGCCATTGTATCGGTAGAAATGATCTGTACCGCTGAAAAATCCGTATACCATGAGAAAAATACTCCGCTTGATGGGAATGCGCGTCGTTTGCAATCTTTTCCATAGTAATACACGGCGGAATCAACTTGAGTCATAGGATTTCCGTCATCAGGAAGTTTCACGAGAATTCCTGTAGTAAATGCGCAAACTGGCGGCGCGGCTTGCGTAGGAGTATCGGTTATCGTCGTCGAAGTTTCGTATTGAGCCGTTGTCGGCGGCACCCAAGTGCCGTTGTTCGATGGGTTTGTAGGCGAGGCATTCGGATTCGTTGACGACTGCTCTGCAACTGACGCGCCGTTAATGTTAAGGATGTGTTCGTCGTTCCAAATATTCCGCGCTGAGATTTTGTATGTGTGATTTATTAGCGGATAAGCGATCGCTATCAGTGACGGAACTACATATTTTGTCGAAAAGGAAGTGGATGAAATATTGAATTTGTCAGGAGCGATAAATGGAACAGAATTGTCCGCCTTGTCCAACGCGGCATTAGTCGTCGGGTCGTAACCGTCGCGTAAATTAAAATCAAGAGATTTTTCGTAGACAGCCACGCCTTCCGGTAATTTGTAGATTTTTAATTTAATCGAATTCAAAATAGGCTCATCGTCCGGAAAAAGGACGTTTATTTCGCCCTGAGTTTGCCATGAAGGGAGTTTCGTTGTTTGCAATGAATAATTCGGCGAAACGTTCGGAAATAGAAACATTGGATGCACATGCGGATCGAATCCGAAACCCTTGGAGCAGGATGAGTTTGGATTTTGCAGTTGATATTCCAAAGAGCATTGCGTGCCTACGCGAATCTCGAAATGCAGATGATCCCCTATCGCGCCTTTGCCGGAATGTCCGACTGTACCAATTTTCGCTCCAGCCGCGACGGATGGGTGTTCCGATTTTGTATTTGCGGAAATCAGCTCCTGCTCGACAGAATCAAGGTGCATGTAAAGCGTGTAAAAATATGAAACGGTTTTGTCATGAAAAACCACCGGTGTCGGCAACGTGTGTTTGATGACCACCGTCGTTCCCCCGTCATCGTATTCAGTCACATTCCAAAGCGTGCCGCTCGTTGCCGCCAATACCGGAGTTCCAAGCTGCGCGTCAATGTCGATTCCGCGGTGCCAGTCGTACGCATCGGTCGACGGCTTGATACGCGGGCCGAATGTGGACTCAATATCGTCGTGCGTTGAGTTAGCGACAGGCCATACGGATGATCCGTGTAACGTAGGAAAAACGTCCGATAAAGTTGACGCCCTCACGGCTAGAGGGATACAAAAAACGATCAGGAAAGTGAGCAGCTCAAAAATTTTTTTCGTCGATGTCGCGCCTTTTATCAGACGAATTCTCGATGGCGCGACATCGAGGTGTTCCGCGAGCGCTCGAGCGATCGCCTCGTTTGCTTTTCCCTCGTGCGGCGGCTCTTTTACAGCTACAACGTAACGTCCAAGAATTCCCTCTTCAACGCCGGGATGTTTGGAGTTGGTTTTAGCCGTTACCTCGATTTTCATTTTTTTGCGAATGAAACGACCGTTTGCGCGACGACGTCAGCCACGGATCTGTCTAGCGCCGATGGCAGCAGATGCTCAGCCGTCGGTTCCGGAACCATCTCGCTTATCGCGTTTGCGATTTTGATGTGAAGTTCCGGCGATAGGATTCCGCATCGTGAAGCGAGGGCTCCTTTGAAAATACCGGGGAATACAAGGACGTTGTTTATTTGGTTAGGATCGTCCGAACGGCCGCAAGCGTAAACAATGGCGCCGGCGGAAGTCGCGACCTCTCGGCTGACTTCCGGAATCGGATTGGCAAGAGAAAATATAATCGGATGTTCTGCCATGGTTTTTATCATTTCAGCCGTAACTAAATCCGGTTTGCTAACTCCGATAAATACATTTGCGTCTTTTAGAGCTACAGGCAGATCACCCGTGATTCCTCTTGGATTCGTCGTGGCGGCGAGTTCTTGCTTCGGCGGAGTTAGATCGCCACGATTTTTTTCGATTATCCCTTTTGAATCCAAAATGACGAGATCTTTAACGCCCGTATTAAGCAGAAGATGAGATACCGCCGTCCCAGCGGCTCCGGCGCCGTTAATGACAACGCGAACTTCCGACATTGTTTTGCCGGCGACCTTCAAAGCGTTTATCAACCCCGCGAGAACAACGATCGCCGTTCCGTGTTGGTCGTCGTGAAAAGCCGGAATGGAAAGACGCTTTTTCAATTTCTCTTCAACTTCGAAGCATCGTGGCGCTGAAATATCTTCAAGATTGATCCCACCGAAAACCGGTTCAATCCTCACAACGGTTTCCACTATCTCGTCAACATCCTGCGTGCGCAAACAAATCGGAAACGCATCGACTCCCGCCATCTCCTTAAATAGCACCGCCTTTCCTTCCATCACGGGCAAAGCAGCTTCAGGTCCGATGTTTCCGAGCCCTAGAACCGCAGAACCGTCCGTAACAACCGCGACCATCCTCCCCTTTATCGTCAGATCGTACGCGGCTTCAGAATTAGCCGCGATTTGTCTGCATGGTTCGGCAACGCCCGGCGTATATGCGGTCGAGAGATCGTCTTTCGTCTGAATCGGAAATTTACTAACAACTTCGAGCTTCCCTTGGTGCTTTTTGTGCAGTTCCATTGATGCGGATGAGTAGTCCATATGGTTTGATGGCTAAAGTATATTACGTCATTGCGAGGAGGCTTGTGCGACGTGGCAATCTAATAAGAGTAATAATATTCTTCTATTATTAGATTGCCACGCCCCTGCTGGGGCTCGCAATGACACGGTTATTCGATTACCGCTCCACAGGCGTTTAGTCAACTTGTTAGTATATTTATTGGCTACGTAATGACTGTCTTCAGCGTACAGGAATTGCGCGCGAAAAACAAAGAACGTGTTACAATCTTTACCCATGCGTATTCCAAAACGGCGGTCGCAAATTTTGAAGACTGTCTATGACGAGGAGCCGGTTTTTTTAACTCCGGAAGGTTTGAAACGACTAATAAGCGAAAGAGAGCGGCTGGATAAGATCGAAAGGCCGCAGGCGGTTCAGGATGTTTACGAGGCAAGACAAAAAGGCGACTTGTCCGAAAATGCGGAATATCAGGAAGCGCGCGCGAGACTTTCGCGTTTGCAGAGTAGGATATTCAATATCGGTGAAAAACTGAAACGCGTAGTACCGATAGAAAAAATCGCAGCAGGTCGGATCGGAATCGGCTCTTCGGTTGTTTTGAGCCACGGCAACAAAACAAAGCGTTACAAAATCGTAAGCTCTCACGAAGCCGACATACTTCGCGGCCGCCTTTCCTACCTCTCCCCTCTCGGAGCCGCGATGTTGAATCGTAAAAAGGGAGATGTCGTGACTATAAAAGCCAATGAAAAGGTGCAGGAATACACCATAATGGAGGTTAGGTGAGTTGACATAAACTTTAAACTCGGGTAGGGTGGGCTGATTATGTATAAATCCAATCGTGGAAGCAAGACAGGAGGAAAAAAATTCGGCGGCGGATTTTCCAAGAAAAGCGATTTTCACGGGAAAAGTTCGGGGCGGCCTGAATTGTTTGACGCTACTTGCGCCGGTTGCAATAAAAGATGCCAGGTTCCGTTTCGGCCGAACGGCAGCAAGCCGGTTTATTGCATGGTTTGTTTTCGCAAGAACGATTATTCGGACTCGAAACCATCCTATCGTGACGGCGGTTCGAGCGAATCTCGTCATGGTTCAAGCGAGCTGATCGATCAGCTCAAAACGATCAATTCAAAACTCGATGCCATCATGGGCGCTTTGGATGTATAGTTTGGCTTCGGTATGGATCACGGCAATGTCATAATCCGTTTTAGTAATGTGACTTTCGGATATGATGAAGAAAAACCTCTCTTGGATGAGGTTTGTTTTTCTGTTCGTCAAGACGCAAAAATCACGATCATGGGCCAAAATGGCGCCGGAAAAAGTACGATTTTGAAATTATTGACCGGAGAGATCAAACCGAAAGAAGGAGAAGTTCACGTACAACATGGCGCAAGCATCGCCATCGGACGACAGGTTGTACAGCGAGAAAAAATGAATGATACGGTTCTCGAATTTTTTGAGAGCGCGTTTCCGGAAAAACTATACAACATAGAGAAACGAATCAAGGACGTTTTGGAAACGGTAAATCTGCAAGCGCCATTGTCTAAAAAGATAAATGAATTATCCGGCGGACAACAGGCGCGGCTTCTTTTGGCACATGCGTTGATTCAGGACCCTGATATTTTGTTGCTAGACGAGCCAACGAATAATTTGGATAAGACAGGAATCGAACATCTCACAGCGTTTTTGATGATGTATCCCAAAACCGTTCTCGTTATCTCGCACGACGCGGAATTTTTAAACGC
This sequence comes from uncultured Gammaproteobacteria bacterium, assembly GCA_964595075.1. Taxonomy (GTDB): domain Bacteria; phylum Patescibacteriota; class Patescibacteriia; order 2-12-FULL-60-25; family 2-12-FULL-60-25; genus JAHJFW01. The sequence continues at coordinate 65,276 of CAZQNT010000002.1, forward strand.
CTTCACCGAAGGCGTTTTGCACTTGGATGTGTTTACGCACAAGGTGGAACAGTACGTTGGAAACTACTTCAACGTCGTAGAGGAGATCGCCGCTCGCATAGAACGCGAACGTATGAAGAACGCGCGGCTGCTTAAAGACATTCAAGACAGAAAGGACAAGGTGAACTTTTTTTCCAACAAAGGCGGAAAGATGCGAAAACTCGCGAGCAAGTTGCGCGATCAAATCGAAGAAGCGGAAGAAGATATGGTGGACGTGCGACGGGACGACAAAACGATTCACGATTTCGTGATTTCGGCGCAGGATTTTTCAGAACCGTACGTCACGATTTCAACCGTAAAAGTAATCAAGGATCACGAACCGCGTCGCGCTAAGGTCGATATTCGCCTTCGAAAAAAACAGAGACTGCTGGTGACCGGGCCGAACGGGATCGGCAAGAGCACTCTACTTAGAGCGTTGGCCGAAGGACGCGATGACGGAGCGAAGATCCACGAAGGCGTTCGCGTCGGATATTATCGCCAGGATTTTTCCGGTTTGGATTTTGATAAAACAGCTTACGACACTTTGGCGGATGCCATGGAATCTCCTGAAAATGAAAAGCTTCGTTCGGTCGCGTCGCAATTCCTTCTAACATCCGACTTGCTTAAAAACAAAGTCGGGTCGCTTTCCGAAGGGCAAAAAGGCCTGCTCTGCTTTGCGAGATTCGTTTTGCAAAAACCGGGTCTGTTGATAATGGACGAGCCCACGAACCACATAAATTTTCGTCACATCCCCGTCATAGCAAAAGCGCTGGAAGCATATGAAGGCGGATTGATACTAGTCAGTCACGTTCCGGATTTCGTCAGTCAGATTCGGTTCGATGATGAGTTGGATTTGGGATCGCTAAAACTCGAACCATGAAAATCGCAATTGTCGGCGGAGGCGCCGCTGGGTTAATGGCGGCGGCTACGGCTCTTAAAACAAACCGTGGTGCCGAGATATATTTGATTGAACGAAACGACAGCATCGGCAACAAAGTTATCATCTCCGGCGGCGGACGTTGCAATGTCACTACCGGAATTACTGACGTCTCTTCGGTTTTGACAAATTATCCTCGTGGCGGAAAGTTTCTTTCATCCGCAATTCATCAATTTCCACCCGATCAAGTTCGCGCGTGGTTTGAAGCTCATGGAGTCCCATTGAAAGTGGAAGAGGATCTCCGAGCGTTTCCTGTTTCTAACGACGGAAAAGATATCGTTGGTGTTTTTGAGAGGATGTTCAGCAATAAAAGGATTCGTTTGCTTTTGAACACGTCAGTGTTGCGAGTTGAAAAGCGTGGAAATTTTTTTCATTTGTTTTTGAAAGAACGATCGGAACCTCTTATAGTAGATCGCGTTATTCTTACGACAGGCGGGCAGGCATATCGCCACACTGGTTCAAAAGGAGACGGATACGCTTTTGCGCAGTCGCTTGGACATTCGATCACGCAGCTCGCGCCGAGTTTGAGTTCATTGTCTACAAAAGAGAAGTGGCCCGCGCACGTCTCAGGTCTTTCATTTGAAAAAGCTACAATCAGGGCGAATCGCGATAAAAAGTTTACGCGAACCGGACCTTTTCTTTTTACGCACAAAGGGATTACAGGACCGGCCGTTTTCGCCGTTTCCTCTCTCGTAGCTTTCGAGAAATTCGATCGCGAACATCCTCTGGAAATCGCGATTGATCTTTTTCCTGACAAATCCAGAGAAGAACTGCAAAAGATGATCGAAGGAAATATCTCCGGCAGTCCGAAGAAAAGTGTTACGAACAGTTTCTTCGGTATTATCTCCAAATCTCTTAGCGAGATTCTTTGCGATAAATTGCGTATTCCGCAAGATAAAAAATCCGTTGAAATTTCAAAGCGAGATATTGCGCGTTGCGTCGATTGGTTAAAGGGAATTCCACTGCACGCGATTTCGATAGGCGCCGGCGACGAATTCGTGACAGCCGGCGGCGTGAATCTCAAAGAAGTAAATCCAACGACCATGGAATCAAAACTTTGCCACGGACTATTTTTTGCCGGAGAAATCCTGGATATCGACGGCTTTACAGGAGGATTCAATCTGCAGGCGTCGTGGGCTACGGGGAGTTTGGCGGGAGAAAGTGCGACCAAGTAATGGTTCATTAAAGATATGAAAAACCCCCAAGAGTTCGGGGGTGTTTTAGGTCGTTTTTCCGTTGCGTAGCTTGTGCCGAATGAGCTGTTCGTAGATGTCGGCATGCTCCGTCGGAATCGTGCGATCAGAGTCCTTGCGGAATTGAGTGGGCCATGGAATGCCCGTGAGCTGCGATGGGAAAGAGATCGGAAGGATGCTCTGGCAGTACTGACGGAGCTTGTAGCAAGCGTCATGAGCGTCGTCGTGGCGACACCGTGCGTTCAACTGATCAAGTACGGACATGACCTGAAGCTCCGTAACCTCGCCGGCGTACCGTAGGTTATACTTCATGGCCTTGAAATTTGGACTCGAGCTAGGATTATCCGGGTCCAGAGTGTTGCTATGGAATTCAAGGGTGGAATCCTGGTCGCTAACGCACCCCGGACGAGAAGCCATTACGTCGCGAATGCGATCTATAGCGTCTTGCAGGTCCTGTTTGTTGTCGAGTACGAATCTCATGGCGACCGTATCGCCGATGTTCGCGAGCTCCGGAAAACGTTTGCCTTTCATTACCCCCTTCAGTGCCACGTTTTCTTTTGGTCTGATCGAGAAAAGGACGTCGATTTTTCGCACGCCACCACGTATTTCGAAGCAGTCGGCCTCCATCACGTAGCGATCATTGCGTCCTTCGGTTCCTTGATTCAGGTCGTTCGTGATGAGATAGTCGACGCATTCGAAAGCGTGCGTGGGATCGAGGTTGGCTATGACACGAACTCTCCTGTACGAACCGCGCGTGAACAGGCGATCGATGATCTTCCTGCGTACTTGTGCTGTTTTTTTCGCGATTTCTTCCGGAGCGAATCCTTTCTTGCGGTACTCGTAGAAGAGTTGCGCCAGATAGAGCTTGATCCGTGCGCAGTGGCTGACCCAAGTGCTTTTCCACCATTCGCCTGTGCGAGCCAACGTGATGAGGCAGATCGGGTCGTACTCGGTACGCACCTCATCAGGGCGGCGCAATCGATCGCGGAGGTCTACGGTTGTTCCTTCAACCACGAGCGTGTGAGGCAGATACCCGAGGAGCATCGCGTACATCTCTTCCACGTCACGCACAGCGTCGCGCCACGTGAGATAGTTGCGATTGAAGTCGCCCTCATCCCCACCGTACATGTCGAGGTAGAAATCGTGCAGCGCGCGCTGCATGAGACGTCGTCGCATTTTCGCTTTAAGCTTGAGATGCGCAAGCTCCTCCGCTTGTGCGTCGAGGTACCTCTGCATTATCTGCCAGCGAATAAGTTCGCCACTGGTTGTTGAGTGAGCGCTCATACGGCCGATATGGGCAAGCCGTAAGTAGGATCCGTACAATAGCCCTGGGAACTTCCTCGCCATCCGTTCCTCGAAGTGTTTGAGATGTTCCGGAGGTCTTTTCATCCAGCCTCGCTTTCAGGTTGATTTAGTCAATGTGCGAGAACGACTTTATGCGGTTTTATATTTGTTGGCAAGAATCGATAGTTTGCTAAAATATAAAAAGTTCTTTCTCAGTCTTTTTTGAATTTGAGAGAGACGGAATTGATGCAAAAGCGTTTTCCGGTCGTTTCCGCCGGGCCATCATCAAACACATGGCCTAAATGACTGCCGCAATTCGCGCATGTGACTTCGATTCGATCCATGCCATTAGAGGTGTCGTGCGTGTAAACAACGTTTCCTTCCCTGTGCGGCCGGTCGAAACTCGGCCATCCGCAATGCGCGTCGAATTTATTGTTCGAATCGAAAAGTTCGGCTCCGCAGGCGGCGCATACATACTTGCCTTCGTCATTCTTATCTACGTATTCGCCTGAAAAAGGCAGTTCCGTTCCTTTCTCGCGCAAAACTCGGTATTGTTCATCCGTAAGATCTTTTTTCCATTGTTGGTCGGTTTTAGTAATCATATTTTTTTATGAAAGATAGCTCGGCAGACGAACGTAATGGCAGGTGTAACCGTCCTGATTTTTTTGTAGATAATCCTGATGTTCTTCCTCAGCCGGAGCAAAACCCGAAAGCGGTTCAAGTGTCGTAACCACTGGATTTTTCCAACGGCCGGATTTGTTCACCTTGGCGATGAACGCCTCTGCCTCTTTTTTCTCCTCATCGGTGGAATAAAAAATAGCTGAGCGATAGGACTCGCCTACGTCGTTTCCCTGTCTGTTCAATGTCGTGGGATCATGAATGCGAAAAAAGAAATCAAGCAGATTCTGAAAGGATGTGATAGACGGGTCATATACGATTCTTAGCGCCTCCGCGTGCCCTGGATGATTCTTATAAGTCGGATTCTCGTTTTCTCCCCCGGCGTAACCAGTTTCCGTATCAACAACGCCCGGAAGTTTGCGAAAAAGCTCTTCCATTCCCCAGAAGCACCCTCCCGCAAGTACGGCGGTTTTATTGACTGACGTCATATAGATTAACATTCTATATTCTCGTTCTTGTTCAGTCTAACTTGAGTCGTAGCCAAAACAAACAACCGCCGTGTGGCGGATGTTTGTTTTGGCTCCGAGGGTGGGGCTCGAACCCACGACCAAGGGAATACATTTTTTATCTTCGTGATATTCCAGATAGTCGCATCGGCACGTGAAAAAGGGTCATGCACCACTTATCCATTTTTTATATATAACCAAAACCAACTCAAGGTTTTCTTTTATTGTTTTTGTTGCATCAAGCACGTTGTCGTAACAAGCAAAATGATCTCTCATATTTTGATTGAGAATTTTTAAATAGCCAATATACTCAACAGAAAGGCGACCTTCTCTTTCATTCAGTATCTCATATATTTTATACCAGTCATCAAAAGGAAAATCTAGAAGGATTGCCTTGTCCTCAATTTTATTAAAACCAATTTTCTTGATGAGTTTTGTAACTCGTTCTAGAGCATCTGAATACGAAATACATAGTCTATTCTGATAACGGGCGCACGCTGAATCAATAATATTCTGATATCCTCGGTCTAGGAGAACGTTTGTTCCTTCAATGGCGGCATTTCTGATGGTAAATGCTTTCAGATCTAACGCAACCACTTCATCAATATCTGCTTGCGTATACCATTGAACCAAGTTTTTTGGAAATTCTGTATAAGTGGAAACGTGATTTGGAATAAAAAAATCAACCTCCTTTGCAAGCGCTTTAATAAGTGAGGTTTTGCCACTACCATCGATACCGCTGATTGAGATGATCATGTCAACATTAACTAGATTAATGTTATATCAAAAATCGCCTTCTTTCAAGACGACTTTTGCTTGGCTCCGAGGGTGGGGCTCGAACCCACGACCAAGGGATTACATTTGTCCTCGCGTTTCCGTGAGGGATGGACTATATCATCGCCATGGTTAGGCGTGAGGCGCTTCCCCCAACCCATAGATGGAGTACTCCATAAAGGATAGTCTCTGAACCTTTCTCGCGGTATGCGAGACTTGGCTGCTGATCATCATAGACGCCCCGATTGGCATCAGTAGACTTCCAGCAATTCACCTCATTTTCATTCCAATGTTTCCATTGGAAGCTGCGTTATACCTGCGTGGACCTCTCGATGACAGTTTGCGCAAATAAGAAAGCACTTTTTTATTTCTTTTACAACCCGTTTCCATGAACGGGTCATACCATCAGCGGAGATCAAAAAGCCTTTCTTCTTCGGATCTGGATGGTGAAATTCAAGCGCTGCGTTACAAGCATGATATCCACAGATTTGGCATTTGCCTCCTTTGTAGTTTATCGCATGATCACGCACCTTTTTTCTTCTTTTTGTTACTGCCTTTTTGAGGTAATCGGCACGTTCGGCATAGGTTCGTTTTTCTGGCATACGATTTGAGTATACCAGCAACGATTTTCACAGTCCCCTGCTCTACCACTGAGCTACCTCGGAATGAACGATTCTCGAAAATTCGAGTATCGATATATTACTTTATTAAGCGTTTGCTGGCAAGATTACCTATTTCCAGACGGTTATGATAGATCCGACAAAACCAAAAACCCATTACGTTGACACGTCGTTTTTGCCAAAAGAAGCGTAATTTTTCTTAGTAATCGATAAGCTTCCTGACCAGCGGGTGTTGCTGGATTTTTTCCATCGCCTTGGCTTCAATTTGTCTGATGCGCTCGCGAGTGACGTCGAATTCTTTTCCGACTTCTTCGAGGGTGTGAGATACGCCGTCTGTCAAACCGAAACGCATTTCGAGAATTTTCTGTTCGCGTGGAGACAGGTCTTTAATGATGTCAAAGACATAATCCTTGAGAAGCTGCAGACCCGCCGAACGATCAGGCGAAACGTTTTTTACGTCCTCGATGAAATCTTCCAGCGTCGAATCTTCATCGTCTTCTCCGACCGAAGTTTCAAGCGACACGGTGTCTTGCGATATTTTTATAATGTGACGAACCTTATCAACATCCTCTCCCATTTCAGCCGCGATTTCTTCCGGCAACGGTTCTCGCCCCAGGTCTTGTATGAGCTGACGTTCGATCTGCTGGAACTTGTTGATTGTTTCAACCATGTGAACAGGGATACGGATAGTGCGGCTTTGATCCGCTAAAGCGCGCGTAATCGCCTGCCGAATCCACCAAGTCGCGTACGTGGAAAACTTGTATCCTTTTCTGTACTCAAACTTTTTTACGGCTCGGAATAGTCCGATGTTTCCTTCTTGTATAAGATCGAGGAGGGATAGTGATTTGCCGATGAATTTTTTCGCAATCGAAACGACGAGGCGCAAGTTCGCTTCAATCAATCTTTTTTCCGCTTCCTTCTCTCCTTTTTCTTTTCGTTTGGCTAGCGCAACTTCTTCTTCAGCCGTGAGCAGCGGTATTTTTCCGATTTCGCGAAGATACATCTGGATCGAATCCGCCGTCATGTCGAACGGGTCGATTTTTCCACGTTTATCGTCCGTACTATGAAGCTGCTGCATCATCTCGTTTCTCTCTTTTCCGCGCCCGAGAATACCCTCCTTCATTTCTAGTACATTAATTCCGGCGCCGTCCAATCTGTCGATAAACGCTTCGTAAGAAGGGATGTAGTCCTCAATGTCCGGAAAACTGTATAGAATCTCTTGTTCAGTAATAAAGCACCGCGTTCGCGCCTTGTCGAACAACCTGTCCAAAACCTCGTTCGATGGCGGCTGCGCTCTAACGTAAGCCGCGCGAGGTTTTGAACCGTGTTGCTGTTTTTGTTGTTTTTTGTGTTGCGCGTGCTTTTTCGCGACCTGTTTTCGAATATGGCGCGGTGGTCTGCTTGGTCGCTTTTTCTTTTTCTGTTGTTGAGCGGGTTTCTTCATATTTTCCAACTATGATGAAATATGCAAAATTTACCTTCAAATAATAGAAGGTTTGTATTTTATCGCACTGCGTCAGCTCTCATGATTTAGAGTTCGCGAAGCCGCTTAATCAGCGCCGCGATTTTCGCATCGTCTTTTTGACGTTCGGCTTCACGCATTTCACGTTCGATCTGCAATCCTTCTTCCGCGCGTTTTAAGCGTAGAATTTCGGCGGCAGTCTCACGAAGTTCGCGTTCAAGCGTTACGTCCGACTGATCTTCAAATTCCCGGTCGGCTAGTACCGCGAGTAGGTTTAGCTTTTCCGGGGACTGTTCTGTTTTGAAAGTGTGCCGGCCGAGAATCCCTTCGGCGCAGCTCTTCAATTGTGGCTTGACGTATAGAATTGCTTCGAGGCGATCCTCGAGATGCTCGAACCGCGTTTTTTCCTTTTGGAAATCCCTCTCTTCGGAGGGCTGTGGTTGCGTTCGATTGGAAGAGTGCCCCGAACGTGTCGAAGTGTCAATACTTGAACGGCGCATCACGTCGCGAAGGGCGTCGGTTGAAACATCAAGATCATTGCCAAGTTTGGTAATCCACGCGTCGCGTTCCACAGGGTCGTTAATTCTGCGAAATTCCGTCAAAAGCGCGCGAGCTATCTCCTTTTTCCCCTCCGGTCGCGTGGCATCGTTCGCCGCAAAAGCTCGCGCGTACAACCAGTCTACAATCGGTCGCGCTTCGGCGATGATTTGTTTCCAGATGGAAACGTCTTTGCGCACAACATCGTCCGGATCTTTCCCGACCGCTGTCGGGATTGTTATAACTCGTAAATTGAAATCAAGATTTCTTGCCAAATCCAAGCCGCGAAGGGTGGCGGCGTCTCCCGCCTTATCTCCGTCGAAGGCGATAGCGAGATTATTCGTGTATCGTTTTAGCAGCAAAAGCTGATCCTCTGTCAGCGCGGTTCCGGAGGATGCGATCACGTTCGTCACCCCGAACTGATGGGAAGAAAGCGCGTCCATGTTTCCTTCAACGATTACGGCAATGCTTTGGCGCTTGATCTCTCCTTTCGCTTTATCTAATCCGTAAAGAACTCCGGATTTTTTGTAAACGTGTGTTTCCGGCGTGTTGACGTACTTCGCCTCTTTGACGTCCGCCAAAATCCTTCCGGTAAATCCTACGATACGTCCATGAAGATCCGCGATCGGAAACATAACGCGTCCTCGAAAACGATCGTACACGCCCCCTCCCCTGTCGCTCTTCGCTGCAAGTCCGGCTTGTACCAGCTCTTCTTCAGTCGCGCCTTTTGATTTTAGAGCGTTCGTAAGTTCGTCCCACGAATCAGGTGCGAACCCGAGTCTCCAAAGATCGGCAGTGAGATCGTCCACGCCGCGAGATGCCAGATATTTTCTAGCGACTTCGGCGCGTTGATCGTTTCGAAGCGTGGCCTGAAACCATCGCGCCGCAAGATCGTTTAGTTCTATAAGACGTCGCTTCAGCGTCTGCTGTTCGGGATTGTATGAAGGAAGCGTAACTCCGGTTTTTTGCGCTAGAAATTCCAACGCTTCGCGAAAATCCATTCCCTCCATTCGCATAACGAACGAGATGACGTCGCCGCCTTCGTTACATCCGAAGCAATGCCACGACTGACGCGGACGATTAGCAAAAAAACTTGGGGACTTTTCCTGATGAAACGGGCAAAGCCCCTTAAAACTGCCGGTTCCAGCCGGTTTTAGAGGGAGATACTCCTGAATCGCGTCCGCGATATCAAGCCGAGATTTAATGTCTTCTACCGCGTCCATTTAGGTAACTTACAACACGCAGCACGCAGCACGCAACACGTAGCACGTAGCACGTTAAGAGGATACGTGATGTGTGTTGCGTGCTACGTGATGCGTGACCTACTCCACCCTCACCGCCACATCCGCCGTTGCGAGGTTGTCGAAGGTTCCGCATAGGAGGCGGATCGTCCAGTCGCCGGATACGGCATCGCGAGGAACTTTCCAATTCCAGTTGAACGAGCCCGGGGATGTTATCGTCGCTTCCGCTTCTTGAGGATCGCTGAATTGTCGAACTATAGAATCAGGTCCGTATACATCCGCCATGCACTTCGCCCAAACCGGACCTTTCATATCGATGCTCCACGAATCTCCGCGATGAGTAGATGTTGCGTACTTTCCGATTGTCACGAACGCACGCGCAGATTCTTGAGTCTGCGGCTTCTGTTCCTTTTGAATAGTAATATTTTCAGCCGGAGCGGAAGTTTTTTGGTATATCGAAAAAATATACAACGACATCGACGCGATGATTATGATGAATCCGGCGACGATGAGTTTTGGAGCGGAGAGTTTGAATGGCATGACTTCTATAGTAACTAATTTTACCGAGTCCTTCCATGCCTCAACCGCTTCTCCTTTTTCGGCGCCGTCTTCTCCCTCTTTTTTATCTCTTTCAAAATCTCGTTTATCTCATCTCGTAAAATAGCTGCGAGTTCGAATTCAAGGTCGCGTGCGGCTTTTTTCATCTCCTCTTCCTTGGTTTTCAAAACCGCTTGCAAATCCCGGGTCTCTGCGCTTAATTCGAGTTTCAAGATTTCTTTGACGTCTTTTTCTCCGACAGACAATCCTAAAACTTCGCGCGTGTCTCTAATGGCTTTGATGATGGTCTTCGGTGTAATCCCGTGTTCATCGTTGTATTTCAGTTGTTTTGCGCGGCGGCGATTGGTTTCGTTGATGGCGCGTTTCATTGAGCCGGTGATGCGGTCTGCGTAGAGGATGACTTGCCCGCGGATGTTTCGCGCGGCGCGTCCTATGGTCTGAATGAGAGATACATCGGATCGCAAGAATCCTTCCTTGTCCGCATCCAAAATCGCGACGAGCGCTACTTCGGGAAGATCCAATCCTTCTCGAAGGAGGTTGACTCCGACGACAACGTCGTATGTTCCTTTTCTAAACTCGCTCAAAATCTCAAGACGTTCGATTGTTTTGATGTCGCTGTGTAGATAACGAGATTTTATTTTTTGTTCGGTTAGATATTCGTTTAGATCTTCGGCCATCTTTTTGGTCAGCGTCGTAACCAGCGCGCGATCTCCGTTTTTGACTGTTTGTTTGATGCGTTGGATCACGTCGTCGATTTGGCTCAGACCCCCTCTAACTCCCCCTTCGTAAGGGGGAGGATTTACTCTTGTCCCCCTCCTTGCGAAGGAGGGGTTAGGGGAGGTCTTCGGCGTGATCGGCCGGACGATGACTTCGGGATCCACCAAGCCGGTCGGGCGGATGATTTGTTCGATTACGGCAGTGGAATGTTCGTGTTCGTAAATGCCCGGTGTGGCGGAGACGAAGATTGCTTGTTTAATCCCCTTTTCAAACTCGATAAAGGTTAGCGGCCTGTTATCGCGCGCGCTTGGGAGACGGAATCCGTACTCAACGAGCGTATCTTTGCGCACCCTGTCTCCTTCGGACATACCGCGTACTTGGGGTACCGTGACGTGCGATTCGTCGATAACGAGAAGATAGTCAGACGGAAAATACGAAAACAGAGTGTCAGGCGAGTCCCCTTCTTTGCGTCCTGATAAATGTCGCGAGTAATTTTCGATGCCGTTGCAATATCCTACGTTCTCGATCATTTCGAGATCGAAATGCGTACGTCGTTCCAGTCGTTCCGCCTCGAGAAGTTTTCCTTGTTTTTCAAACCACTTGAGACGTTTTGCTAATTCGGTTCGGATATTTTTAATAGCTCGTTCGCGTTCCGGTCCAAGAGTGATGAAATGTTTTGCAGGAAAAACCCAAAGATCTTTTTGTTCGCGGATCGTCTTTCTGGTAACGGGATTTACAGAGAGGATACGTTCGATCTCACCGCGCGGTATCTCGATGCGATAAAGCATCTCTTCGTTAGCAGGCATTACCTCCAAAACGCCGCCAAGAACTCTAAAAGAACCGCGCGTCAAATCGCTGTTCGTCCGCGTGAACTGCATTTCGACGAGTCTTCGCAGGAACTCTTCGCGTTTGAGATAGTCCCCGACGTTTACATGCAATACGGTTTTTTCGTACGCTTCCGGAGCGCCGAGTCCGTAGATGCACGATACTGAAGCGCAAATGATCACATCTTTTCTCGTCAAAAGCGCTTGCGTGGCGCTGTGCCGCAAACGATCTATCTCCTCGTTTATCATCGCCTCTTTTTCGATGTAAGTATCGCTTTTCGCGATGTACGCTTCCGGCTGATAGTAGTCGTAATATGAAACGAAATACTCGACCGCGTTTTCTGGAAAGAACTCGCGGAACTCGTTGCAAAGTTGCGCCGCAAGAGTTTTGTTCGGAGCGAGAATGAGCGTTGGTTTTTGAATTTGGCCTATTACGTTCGCGATGGTAAAAGTTTTTCCGGTACCGGTCGCGCCGAGCAGAGTGAGGAATTTTTCTCCTTTTTTGACATAATTAACCAACGCCTCGATTGCTTCTGGCTGGTCTCCGGATGGTTTGTAAGTGCTTTTGAGGTTGAATTGCATATTTCGGATGTTCGACATCCGACGATCACTGTTATTCCCGTGCAGACGGGAATCCATTTCCTCGAAATATAGGAAACGTATCTTTACGGTCTGGATCCCCGCCTCCGCGGGGATGACATGGAGGAATGCTTTCTATAACAAGACAAAGTCTGGCATATTTTGGGGAAAAATGCTATAAATTAGCATAATATGAATATCGAATTACAAGCATGTATTCGTGAGGCGTTATCAAAGGGCGTTGCTCGCGCAAAGATAAAAGAAGCGTTGCTTAAAGCGGGTTGGCGCGAGGATGAAGTAAAGACTTCACTCGAATTTTTTGCTGACGTTGATTTTCCGGTTCCTGTCCCTCGACGCAAACCTTATCTGAACGCGCGCGAAGCGTTTATGTATCTGGTTCTGTTTTTCACGCTCTACATCAGCTCTTTCAGTTTCGGAACGTCGCTTTTTCAATTTATAAATCGAGGCTTCCCCGATCCGCTTCAAGCCGCCTATATCATCGAAGAAACGTCCCAGGCGATTCGTTGGAGCACGTCTGCAATGGTAATCGCCTTCCCCGTCTACCTGTTCGTGTCGTGGCTTTTGACGAAAGCGATAAAGAAAGATCCGGACAAGCGCAGTTCCAAGGTTCGTAAGTGGCTTACATATATCACGCTTTTTGTCACCGCCGGAATATTGATAGGCGACTTGATAACGCTTGTATACAACTTTCTGGGCGGAGATCTCACCACGAGATTCATTCTTAAAGTGATAGTAGTGGCGGCTATCGCCGGTTCAGTTTTTGCTTATTACCTTTGGGATCTTCAAACCGAAGAAAAAGAAGTATGAAAAACTTAAACATCAGAACGGTTTTTGCCTGCATCGCATCTCTCGCGGTTATCGTTGTCGCTGTAATCGGTTTTGTTCTTTCAGGAACTCCGCAAGAGCAGCGTTTGAAACGAACCGACGAACAGCGGATAATGGATTTGCAGAACATTTCATCGTCCGTCGATCAATATTGGTATCTCAACAGACAAATTCCCACTGATCTTCAAACGCTTTCCAAACAACGCAACGTTTACATCTCATCTCTGAACGACCCTGTCAGCGGCGTTCCTTATGAGTTTGTAAAGACATCGTCATCCACTTATGATTTGTGCGCGACATTCGACACAAACAGCGAAAAGGATTCGAACAACAAAGGCGCGCAGCGCATGCCCACGGAAACATTCTGGTTCCATCCCGTAGGGCGCCATTGCTTTCACTTGGATATTCAAAAAGACAAGTTCGCCCCGCCAGTTCCTGTAAGTGTTGATTAATAATACCGCTTGTCATTCCGAGGGAAGTCGGAGCGACGAGGAATCTTCAACTTGGAACCGCCGTTGAGAGCAATACGAAAGTTGAAGATCCTTCGTTCCTCAGGATGACAATCACTTATGATTGATTGGAAAACTTTTCCAAAGCCGATTGTTGCGCTTGCGCCAATGGCGGATCTGACGGATCTGCCGTTTTGTTTGATTTGCAAAGAACACGGAGCGTCTCTCATGTTTCGCGAGATGGTTTCGTCCGAAGCCGTGGTAAGAAAAAATCCCAAAACTTTGGAGATGGCTAGGATTGATAAGCGCGAACGACCGCTCGTCCAACAACTGTTCGGATCTGATCCTGCCGCAATGGCGGAAGCCGCGAGGATCATCGAAGAAAAGTTTCAGCCGGACGGCTTTGATATCAACATGGGATGTCCGGTTTATAATATCGTTTCAAATTTCAACGGCGCTTTTTTGATCAAGGAACCGGAACGCGCCGCCGCAATCATCAAAGCCATAAAAGCTGCTGTTAAAGCGCCGGTTAGCGTTAAAACGCGACTTGGATGGGATGATGATCGCGAGATATTGGAGTTTGTAAAAGTTATTGAGTACGCTGGAGCGGACCTCGTCTCCATCCATGGACGGACTAAAACGCAAGGATATTCCGGCAAAGCGAATTGGGAGCGGATTGGAGAAGCGCGAAAAAATACTTCGCTGCCGCTTCTTGTCAATGGAGATATCGTGTCACCTGAAACAGCGAAACAAGCCATGGAGCAATCCGCCGCCGACGGCGTTTTGATCGGACGCGGCGCGCTTGGAAATCCGTGGATATTTCGACGCATCGAAACGTATCTTGCCGGCGGTGTGCTGCTTCCTGAACCGACTATTGAAGAAAGATTCGAGACAATGATCGCTCATGCGGAAAACCACGCGGCAAGATATAACGGGAGTTTGGTAAAATTACGCAAACATTTGCCGTGGTATGTGAAAGGATTTCCGCTACTGCGCGAATTGAAATCCAAACTTGTTCGAGTATCGACGGTTTATGATTTGAAAAATCTTATCCGCACTTGAAAACCTGATTATACTATTTTTCGCGGCCGCGAAAAATAGTATAATCTAAAAATTATTACGCCGACTTTGTTTTGTTTTGTGGCAATTTATTAGTATTCAGGTTTTTTACTTCAAACTCGGTAGAAAATTTTCCGCGTTAACCGGAATTCCTCCTTGTCTTACTTCGAAGTGCAGATGCGGTCCGGTGGAAAGACCCGCGCCTTGATCTCCGGGTCTTCCTCCGGAAAGCGCGATGACGTCGCCTCTGTCGACGTACGTGTCCGGTTTCGCGATAAATTTTGATAGATGAGCGTAAACGGTCGCGATGCCTCCCGGGTGAACGATCATCGTGTAGTTCCCGTACATGCGACCGGTTTTATTCCACGCGACGTAACCTCCGGCTGCTGCGTGAACCGCAGTTCCGACGGGTGTCGGAATATCCGTACCAGGGTGTTCAAAAAGATTTCTAAACGGATAGGTTTTATCGTGAAACGTGGCTGAAATCCCCTTATTCGGAGGCAGCGGCCAGTTCAAAAGTATGTCGCCTCGAGCCAAAGCTTCGTCCACCGCGTTTAATTTATTTTTCAGTTCCTGTTCCAGACGGCTTATGTCATCCGTTGTGGATTGTTGCTGTTGACGCAATTCATACATTATTTTCTCGAATTCTTCTTGGCTCTGCTCGGTTTGCGCGATGAGCGAGAATTTAAAGTTTTTCTCACCTTCGAGCTGACCTTGTTGCTCCTTCATGGATTTCTCTTCCTCTTCAAGCGCGACCTTGCGGTCATCGCGTGACTTTTTTGTTTCCAACAGCGTCTTTTTCTCTTCTTTTACGTTAACGATCGTTTCCCCCAAACTTCTTTCCAGACGTTTTAATTCTTCCAATCTGTCAAAAAAGGATGATAAGGACGCTCGAGTCAACATCACGTCGACCGTGCTGACTTCATCCGATTGGCGAAGTCTTCGGATAAATTCCGCGATCAAATCCTTTTGTTTGTTGATTCTAACTCCTTGTTCTTTTATTATCTGATTAAGCGATTCTATTTCCAGCTGAATCGCCTCCGCTTCGGTTTGCGACCTTACTATCATCAATTCTTTTTCTTTGATTTTGTTATCCAAAAGCAGGACTTCGTTTGCCAGACTGGCTTGTTTTGAAACCTGTTCGTTGATTCTTTTTCTGTAACTCGCAATCAGGTCGTCAATTTGTTTTACGCGCTTTCGTTTATCCGTGACCGCGGAATTTAACTCATCAACATCTTTCTTAACCGTTGTTGATGCTGTAACTGTCGGAGCATTAAAACCCACGCTGCTTGTCAAAAGCGCGATTACTATAAATACGTTCGCGATCCTACTGTTCATTTTTTAACTTTTTTTTCCTGTCATTGCGAGGAGGCTTGTGCGACGTGGCAATCTTTCCTTCTGTCATTGCGAGGAGGCTTGTGCGACGTGGCAATCTTTCCTTCTGTCATTGCTAGGAGGCTTGTGCGACGTGGCAATCTCTAGAAGTAAATTTACTTTGAAAGATTGCCACGTCGCGTGCTCGCTCCTCGCAATGACGTAATCGAATGATACATTTTTAATTATACCAGATTAGCAAGATGTTGAATTGCCGATTTTAAGCGCTTTATTGCACGTTCTTTGCCGTATGTGGATATCAATTCAAAAGGCCCCGGCGACTTGTCTTGCCCGCTTAAAGCCACACGAACAGGCCAGAGCGTATCTCCATTCCCCCATCCTTTGTCTGCAATTAGAGATTTTACGCGCAATTCAACCGTTTCGATATTTTCGATTTCATCGTCTTTCATCGTTTCCAAAACGTCGCTAACAGCCACTAGCCGTTCCGAAGCTTCCTCCGGCTTTTGCGTTTTCCATGTCAGTGATACGGTTGAAAAATCAAATGCCGATCTAAAAAGATAATCGGTAAGTTGGACGACGTCAGGTATTTTCACGACGCGATCGCGTACGAGAAGAAGGGCGCGATCAATAAACGCGGCGTCGTCCGTGAGCTCTTGAACAAAAGGATGCGTGAGCGACAAGTACTGTTCTTGCGGAATCGTCCGAAGATACTGCGCGTTCAGCCAATCCAGTTTTTCGACGTTAAACACGGCGCCGCTTTTATTTACTTTAGCGAGATTGAAATGTTCGACCAACTCGTCATGAGAAAATACTTCGCGATCTGTTCCGGGATTCCAACCGAGCAACGCGACGAAGTTTACGATGGCTTCCGGAAGATATCCTTTTGTAAGATAGTCCGTAACCGAAACGTCGCCTTGTCGTTTAGAAAGTTTCGAGTGATCGCTGTTAAGAAGCAACGGAAGATGCGCGAATTTCGGGATCGTCCAGCCGAAAGCTTCGTAAATAAAAACATGTTTCGGCGTTGACGGAAGCCATTCGTCGCCGCGTAAAACATGTGAAATTTCCATGTCGTGGTCGTCGCAAGTGGCAGCCAGATGATACGTGGGCATTCCGTCGGATTTAATCAGAACCTGATCGTCTATTCCGGACCAATCGAACCTAATCTCTCCATGGATCTCGTCTAAAACCGTTACGCTTCCGGTTTTTGGAAGCTTGAGACGTACGACGTACTTCTCGCCTTTCTCAATCCGCTTTTCCGCTTCGTCGTTCGTGATGGCGCGGCAAAGTCCGTCGTACATGGTCGGTTGTTTTGCAATCTGTTGATCTTGGCGAAGTTTCTCCAAACGCTCGGCGGAACAAAAACAATAATATGCTTTGTTCAGCCGGATGAGATCTTTTGCGTATGCCAAATGTTTTTGCTGTCTTTCGGATTGTATGTACGGTCCGAAATCACCGCGCTGAATTACGCGATTTTTATTATCGATCCACACGCCTTCATTAGGAACAATCCCGCATTCTTCCAGCGTACGGCAGATATTCTCAATCCCCCCTTCGACGGCGCGGGCGCGGTCCGTATCTTCGATTCGAAGAATAAAATCGCCACCGAGATTTTTCGCCAGAAGTTCGTTATAAAGCGCGGTTCTAAGCCCTCCTATGTGTAAAAAACCCGTAGGACTTGGCGCAAAACGCACGCGGACTCGCGTTGCGTCTATTTCGGAGTTACTTGTGTTGTTACTTTTGATTTTCATGTTCCTATTGATGGAATAACCAGCATCCAGTGATTAACCCTTCGACGATCGTCACCGTCGAAGTCGTACCAAATTTTATCGAATTCCGCGATCGGCATCGCGCGAAGTCCGTCATCCAGCTCCGGATCCATCAACGTTATCGTTTCATCGTCGATGTCGCAAACTACTGAGTAATGATCGTCGTCTTCCGACCACCAACCAACGATTACCGGAATTCCTTTATCTATGTAATTACGCACATCGTCGAAAGTCGCGTCCTCCTTGTCTATCGGTTCCTCGCCTATGCGGCGCACGGCGGATAGCATCCCTTCATGATCCGTTCCTTTTTCCAAAGTGGCGCCGCAAAGATCCGTTAGCTCGGATTCAGAAAAGACTTTGCCGTAATACTCAAACAGCATTTTTAAGCTTGCCGGACCGCACAATGCGGGAGTTTGTCGAAAATGCGGGATGTTAATCATAGTCCTTGTTTATCCTCGAATAAAATCCGCTACTCCGTCTTTTCGTCGCGCCATTCTTTCTACCGCTAGAGCGAAATCATGCGCGTTTGCGTAAGACATTCCTTTTGTCATTCGTTCTCGTTCCGCAATTTCGTGTATCAGGGAATACTTCATTTCGGTTTCATGAGAGCAGGTATCGATCCATATCTCATTTTTCGGGACGTACGAATAGACAAGATCATGTCCGCCAAGCAAAAAGTATGGATCAAGCGCTTTTCTGACTGTTGCGCCGTCTACGTAGCGAATCGTATAACCGTCTTTTTTTACAGTTTTTTTTATTGCCACGGATGATTTTTCCGGCTTCGCGAACGTCTTCTTCGCGCGTTCTCGAATCAGACGAAACGGTTTTCCGCGCATGGAACGTTCCAAGTTCGTTAAACCGATGAAAAGCGTTTTTTCGGATTTCAAATATTTATCCAGCCACATCTCGCCAAGAGGTATATACGGATAATCAGAATGCGTTCCGACTCCGCTGAAATCCGTGTCGATCGTGTTTCTGATTTTTCGTCCGTCTACGATTTTAGTGTTCATATTCGTTTGATTATGATCGAATCCTATCTCGAATCGCCAACAGAGGAAAAATGATTACAGCGCGGAAAATTCTTTTGATTCTAGTAGGTTCTTGAACGAGTCTCCAAAGCCACTCAAAGCCGACCGATCTCAAGATTTTAGGAGCGCGATCGGCTGACCCCGCCCAATAATCTAAAGTGCCGCCTACTCCTATCGCGGCTTTCAAACCGTGGATGTTGCCGGCGTTTTTAGCAATCCACTCTTCCTGTTTCGGGTGTCCGAACCCGACTAAAAGGATATCAGGCGGAATGCGAATTAGTCGAGAGAGAGCCGCGTTCGTTTGTTCATCCCCCATTCCTTCGTTTGTTACGATACCGGCCTCATATGACGTTATGCGCAATCTTGGGTGACGTTGCCGCATTTGCCACGCCGCGCGATCCGCTACACCGTTTTTGCCACCTAAAAGCGCGACGCTCCAGTTTCTGCGTTCTGCGTGAGCGAGAATATACTCGGAGAGATCTACGCCGGTCACTCGTTTTAACGAAGATCCGAAAAGCCAACCGACCAGTTGCAACCCGAATCCGTCAACCAGACGAAGATCAGCGCCTCGAAGCGTCTCCCAATATGCGGGATTGCGTTTTGCTTCAAGAAGAATTTCCGGGTTGGCGGTAACTATTCGGCAAAATTTTCCGCTTTCCGTTTGCGTCTCAATACGAGAAACGACCTCTTTCGAGTCGAGGCCGTGAATGACAAGTCCGAAAACATTAACGGTTGAGTTTGAAAACATGAAGATCGGTATAAACTGAGCCGTGTTGCGTTGGGGCGCTCTTGATCAAGGTTAACTCTTGCGGAGTGAAAATGATATCCTTGGGCAATGGCTCGCTCCATTTTGGAAGCAATTTTCCTCTTTTGGCTCTCGCAAGAGTAACGTGAGGAACCCAAGGTTTCCTGTCTATGTTCGGAGCTGCCACGGAAATAAGATCTCGCAAACGGTGAATGAAAGAATGCCAGGATTCGCGTTCCGCCGCAAACGCTCTTGCTATGAGATACGAAGGATGTTTAACCGGAAACGTCTCAAAAGCGTTAAACGAAAAAGATCCCTTTGGAGGATTCTCGATCGCCTGTTCTATAAGATGTATGAGCGTTTCACTGTTTTTGTCGTCCACTTGGTCAAGGAAAGCGAGCGTGAAGTGCCAGTTTTTTGGGTCAATCGTACGACAACCGATCGGAAAATCAGGCACTAACGACATTGCCTCTTGAATTTTATTTCGTACATCCTCCTCGAGGAGGATTCCGATAAAAAGACGCATAATTAATTATGCACGCAAAATCAGTTTTTCACAAACTCAATTTCAGTCCACACGATGTTCGGTTTTCGTCCTGCGATGTTTGAGAGCGACTCGATATCGCGCGAGTTCCCGTTCGAGTTCCGCCGCGGCTCTCGCAAACTGTTCATCGTCGTGATGTATTGTTGACGTCATTAATTTTTGCGCACGTTCTTTCGCCTCCTCAATCACGGAAATATCCAAATCCTCGCCGCGTTCCGCCGAATCAGCCAAGATACGAACACGATCGCCTTTTTCAATCGCCATGAATCCGCCGGAGATCGCGATCTCTTGCGAGGACGAACCAAGATCGATACGCGCAACACCCGGCGCGAGCTCAGTTACAAGCGGCACGTGATTCGGAAGTACCGTAATCTCACCGTTTTTCGTCATCACCGTGATACTCGAAACCTCCTGTCGATACAGGACCTTGTCCGGAGTAATGAGTTCTAGATGGATGGGCATGTGGTAGCGAGTATTATGTAGGGGCGGGCTTGTCCCGCCCTCCCCTTTTTGGTTATTTTTCCGCTTTTACCTCATCTATTCCGCCTTTCATGTAGAAAGCCTGCTCTGGGATGCTGTCGTGATCTCCATTTATGATTTCTTCGAATCCTCGAATCGTCTCTTCAAGCGGCACATACTTTCCCGCGTTTCCGGTAAACACTTCGGCGACGTGGAACGGTTGCGAGAGAAATTTTTGGATTTTTCTAGCGCGTGAAACAGTGAGTTTGTCTTCTTCGCTCAATTCGTCCATACCGAGAATCGCGATGATGTCTTGCAAGTCCTTATATCGCTGCAAAACGCGCTGTACGCCGCGAGCAACCGTGTAATGGCGTTCTCCTACGATATTTGGATCAAGGATCGTTGAGGAAGAATCCAGAGGGTCAACTGCAGGGTAAATCCCGAGTTCTGCGAGCGCGCGAGACAGCACGACCGTGGAGTCCAAGTGAGAGAATGTCGTAGCCGGTGCAGGATCCGTAAGGTCGTCGGCTGGAACGTATACCGCTTGAACGGATGTGATGGATCCTGTGTTGGTCGAAGTAATTCTTTCCTGTAGAGCTCCCATTTCAGTCGCCAAAGTCGGTTGATATCCCACGGCAGACGGGATGCGTCCGAGCAGTGCGGATACTTCGGATCCGGCTTGTGTGAATCTGAAAATGTTGTCGACGAATAAAAGCACATCTTGACGTTCGGTATCTCGGAAATATTCCGCCATCGTAAGTCCGGTTAACGCAACACGCGAGCGAGCTCCGGGCGGTTCGTTCATTTGCCCGAAAACCAAAGTAGTCTTCGCCAGAACTCCGGACGTTTTCATATCGCGGTAAAGATCGTTTCCTTCGCGTGATCGTTCCCCTACTCCTGCGAATACGGAAAATCCACCATGCTCGGTTGCGATGTTGCGGATAAGCTCCATGATGACCACTGTTTTTCCAACGCCTGCGCCGCCGAATAAACCCACTTTTCCACCTTTTAAGAACGGACAGATGAGGTCAATGACTTTGATTCCGGTCTCAAGAACCTCTATCTTCGTCGACTGGTCCGTAAACGCCGGTGGAGCTCTATGAATCGGAGCGAGTTCTTTTGTGCTCACATCGCCAAGCTTGTCGATTGGATTGCCGATAACGTCGAACATGCGCCCAAGAGTTTCGCGTCCAACGGGTACTGAAATGGGTTTTCCCGTGTCTTTTACCTCTACGCCGCGCGCCAGACCATCCGTGGATGACATTGAGATCGTGCGAACGTCTCCGCCGCCGAGGTGCTGCGAAACTTCGAGCACGGTTTTGACACCGTCGTTTTCAATAACAAGCGCGTTTTGCAGCGCCGGCGGTTCCCCCGTGAACGAGACGTCCACGACAGGACCGATGATTTGCGTGATTGTTCCTTTTTGCATATTTGGTAATTTGTATATTATTCTATCGCGGCTTTTCCTGCGGTTATTTCCAGCATTTCTCTTGTAATAGTCGCCTGTCTATTCTGGTTGTAAGTGAATACCAGGTCGTCCAGTATCTCCCCCGCGTTTTTAGTCGCGCTCTGCATGGCGACCATTCTTGCGGCGTGTTCGGAAGCGGAAGATTCGAGGAGCGCCTGGTACATTCTGCTTTTTAGAACTCGAGGTACAACTGCGGACAAAACTTCGCGCGGGTTCGGTTCGAATATAATTTCCGATTCTTCCAGCGCGACATTATCATCGCCGACGAAACCTATCTCCTTCAATTCCGTCTCTTGTATCAACGGAAGCAATTGCTCGATACGCGGCTCCTGAACAAGTCCGCTGACGTACTCCGTATAAATTACGAAGACGCGATCAGCGCGGCCGGAATCGAATTCTTGATGAGCTATTTCTCCAACAGGCCGCGATCTTTCAAACGACGGCGCGCTGGAAACGGATTCGAGAGCTGCGAGATGTTGCCATCCGGCGCGGCGAACCGTGGACTCAGCTCTTTTTCCGACTGTCACTATCTTGATATCCGTTTCAGATCTCGATTGAATGAACTGAGTAGCCGTTCGAAGTAAGCGTGAGTTATACCCTCCGCAAAGTCCGCGATCTGAGGCGGCAATTATGACTAGTAGTTTTTCCGATTTCTTTCGTCCCGCGAGAAATCTATGGGCGCGCGGATCAACGAGCGGCAAAACTTCTTCCAATGCTTTTTTCAAGTTACTCGAATATGCGCGCGACGCTATCGCAGCTTGAGTTGTTTTACGCATTTTTGCCGCGGCAACAAGCTCCATAGCGCGAGTTATTTTTCGCGTGTTGGTTATTGAGCGTATTCGCCGCTTAAGAAGTCTGGAAGACGATGGCATAATTAACCTATTGGCTTCACATTTATGAAATATGATTTATCGAAACGAGGACTGTTTGAGCGAAGCGAGTTCCGCAGTGAGATAAGTCATA
>CAZQNT010000003.1:0-7578 GCA_964595075.1 uncultured Gammaproteobacteria bacterium
GCATAGACGCGATCGCGTCTCCTGATCGCGGAGCTTCGCAGCGGGCGCTTGCGGTCGCGCGCAAGCTTCGCCGTCCGCTCATCGAGATCGGTAAAACAAGATTAGATCCGGGTCGCGTTGTTTCGCGCATCATTTCCGGGGATCCTTCGAATAAGCGAGTGTTGCTCGTCGACGACATGGCTGATTCCGGAGCGACTCTTTTTAGCGCGGCTGCCGCGCTTAAATCGGCGGGCGCGTCACTTGTCGGCGCATACGTATCGCACGCGATCAACCTTGCGCCATTACGTAAAAAGTCGTCGCGCGGAGGATTGGATTTTTTGGAAACCACGTTCGATCATGGAACAGGAAAGATGTCCGTACCGTTCAGTTTTTTCTTGAAAGCACCGCGTAAGTGACGGCGTTCATCTGCGTTGGGGAATTTGATCCGCGAAAGTATTCCACGATCTTGTTATCGTGAAGTGATTTCATGACCGCTTTTTGGAGTTTTTGTTCTCCGCGACCGTGAATAATTTTTACGACCTCCGTTCCATTCATGAACTCGTGATGCAAAAAAGAGTCGAGTTCGCGCGTTGCATCTTCGACGGAAAGACCGTGCAAGTCGATTTTGACCGCGTCGCCTAATTCGGCCGCAAAAATCGCGGATTCGTGATCGGCGTTCGGCGCGGTGGATTCTTTCAAGTGTCGTTCACCCATATCGAGAGTCATGGTAGCATGATGTTATGGCTGTGCAAAAACGATTTTACGCGTTCATCGCAGTGCTTTTCTCGATAGCGATATTAGGAGTTTTTCTTATTTTTCAGGAACGTAACGTCCCGATTAGCACGGAATCGGCTGTTGATAAAATAGAAGAATTTGAGATTCAAGCGCAAACGAGCACGTCAACGGATTCAAATACTAACGCCACGGTTTTGCGCGTGGTTGACGGGGATACTTTTGTTGCGCGTCTCGATAACGAGCCGGGGGAGTGGACGATCAGGATGCTCGGCATCAACACGCCGGAAACGGTAGATCCGCGAAAGTCCGTCGAGTGTTTCGGAAAGGAAGCATCGGAAAAGTTAAAAGCGCTTTTATCGCCGGAGTCGTGGATACAACTTGCGGACGATCCGAAAGCGGATGAACGCGATAAGTACGATCGGCTTTTACGAAATGTTTTTCTGCCGGACGGAACTGACGTGAACGCGCTCATGGTTCGTGACGGATTCGCATACGCGTATCTCTCGTTTCCTCTGAACGCGGATAGGAAAAAAGAATTAAAACAATTGGAGACGGAGGCGAAAAAAGAGCGTAGGGGATTGTGGGGAATAAAATGCGGGGAGTAACCCCCTCTAACTCCCCCTTGCTCTTCATGCCTGAGGCAGATCCGCCTCAGGCGGAAAGGGGGAGGACTTATGCATTGACGTAATTGGCGGTTATTTGATAGGTTGGCGACTCGATGCGCACCTTTAACAAGGAGTTTGCAGGATGAGAAAAAAACCCGCTGTCTACTTTGACCTCGATGGAACGTGGTTCAGGTGGCAGCTCTTCGATGCGTGGGTCGCGAAGTGCGTGGAACTCGGGGTAATGAAGCGGATCGTTATAGAGCTCTCGAAACCGCGACTCAGCGCGTACAAGCGTCGGAGAGGAAAGTTTTCCGACTTCATCGACGCCGCAGTTTCGGCGTACCAGGGCGAACGTCGGCTTCGCGGCATTCGATTGAGCGATGCGAGGTTCGCTGCCAACAAGGTGATCGATAGGGACGGCAAGAAGACGCACGTGTTCACCGAGCGACTGTCTCAAGCCGCGCACGAGCTAGGCGTGTGGCGCTGCATCATCTCCGGATCTCCGAAAGAAGTGGTTGAGGAGTTCGCGTTCCGGCACTCCATCACCGAAATCTTCGCGACCGAACACCCGTGCGGCAGAACGAGATACCTCGGAGGAGAGCCGGTCACCTGGAACACCAGGAAAGACGAAGCCGTGCTGGTGTCGATGCTGGAAAATCACATCGACGTAGGGCGATCGGTCGCCATCGGCGATTCAATGTCCGACGCGGCCATGTTCGAACGAGTCGGCTATCCGATCTGCTTCAATCCGGAGCGCAAGCTCATCGAAGCCGCCAAGAAGAGAATATGGCCGGTGGTTTTCGAGAAAAAAGACGCCATCGCCGCCTTCAAGCCGGATGAAAACGGTCGAAACGCCTCGAAAAGCTCCTTGCCGCAAAGGCATTCTGACACGCTCTCGCTCGAGGGCGTTTTTCTTATGATGAAATGCGGGGAATAACCCCCTCTAACTCCCCCTTATAATTAAGGTGGAAGATAATACGTAAATCCCTCCCCTTAAGATGAGGGGAGGTTAGGAGGGGTTATGATGCACCCGTATTTGTCTTGAAATTTCAGTCTCTATTCTGTAATGTCTTATTATATGGAAATAAGCGTGCAGCGTATCGATTTATTCGAGGTTTCTGCGGACATCCTTGTTCTTGGCGCGTATCAAGGAGCCGCGCATTTATTTGACGAGATTGATAGTAAGTTCGACGGGGAGGTCTCGAAAATTGCGACTCGAAGCGGATTTGAAGGGAAGCACGGGCAGACTTTTTCATTTCCTACTTTCGGAAAGATTTCGGCTAAGGCCGTCGCTATCGTCGGTTTGGGAGAACGTAAATCGTTCACTACAGACAGTGCGCGAAAGGTTGGCGCGCTCATCGTGAAGATTGCAAAAACGCATAGTGCGTCAACTGTCGCTACTGCTATTCCGGGTTTTGACCAAAAAGGAATTGATTTTCGAAATACCGCGCAAGCGTTCGCCGAAGGGATTTTTCTTTCCGCTTATCGTTTCCACGTTTATCACGGCGCGCTGAAGAAAAAAGAAAAACCTCCGCGAGAACTAAAGAGCGTTGTGATTTGTGAAAACGGAGCGCGACAGATTACTGCCGCAGAGCAGGGGATCAAGCTGGCGGATATTCTCTCACGTGCCACGAACTACGCTCGAGATCTCGTAAACACGCCGTCTTCGGAAATGACTCCAGCCAGAATGGCGGATGAGGCAAAGTCACTCGCAGGAAAAGGAATTCGCGTGAAGATTATGGACGCTAAAGAAATGGAACGCCGCGGAATGAATGCGGCGCTCGCCGTTGCGCGAGGGGCGTCTCATCCACCAGTAGGGGTTCATCTTTCATATCGTCCGATTGGCGCGAAAAAGACTGTGGCAATAGTCGGAAAGGCCGTTACGTTTGATTCGGGCGGGTTATCGCTCAAACCTGCTAAAGCCATGGAGAGCATGAAGATCGACATGGCTGGCGCCGCGTCCGTTCTTGGATTGTTTCGCGCGATCGCGGAATTGCGGCCTTCCGTCGCGGTTCACGGGATATTTCTCGCAGTTGAAAATATGCCCAGCGGTTCGGCGTATCGCCCTGGCGACGTTGTGCGAGCCATGAACGGAACCACGATCGAGGTTTTGAATACGGACGCGGAGGGGCGCGTGACGCTCGCCGACGCGCTTTCTTATGCGCAATCGCTAAAGCCGGACATGATCGTAGATCTCGCGACGCTCACGGGAGCTTGCGTTGTCGCTCTAGGAAATGATGTCGCCGCGCTACTGGCTAACGACGCGAAACTTTCAAAGCGTCTCATGTCTGCGGCGACAGAAAGCGGAGAGCCGCTGTGGGAATTGCCGTTGTATGAGCAGTACGGAGAGCAGATTAAATCCAAAATCGCGGATATAAAGAACACGGGAGAGGGAAGCGCCGGTACGATCACGGCAGCGCTTTTCTTGAAACATTTTGTGGATGAAACGCCGTGGGCGCATCTTGATATCGCCGGGCCGTCGTACGTCGAGCGCGAAACGCGTCCGGATCAACCATACGGAGGAAGCGGGTACGGAGTAAGGATGATGGCTAGATTTTTGCAGGAGTTTTAGAAGAAATCGCTGACAACTCAGTCCGTTGTCATTCCCGTGGAGACGGGAATCCAGATCCAAGTGTGTATTCGTCACTGTCTGGATCCCAGCCTCCGCTGGGATGACAAATATGTTTGTTAAGGATTTTAGTAGGTTGTCTTTCATGACTGTGCATAACTCTTTATTTGTCGTGGTATAATCTAGTCAACATTCAAAAAATATTTTTTTATGACGATAAAACTTTATACGACAAAGACTTGTCCGTATTGCAGGCTAGCCAAGGATTTTCTGAAGGAAAAGGAGGTGAGCTTCACGGAAATAGACGTTGCCGAAGACCCGGCGGCGGCTAATGAAATGGTAAAACTTTCAGGCCAGATGGGAGTTCCGGTCATAGACGTCGATGGAAAAGTTATCGTAGGTTGGAACAAGGCGGCGCTTGAAGAAGCGTTGGGGAAAAAGGAGAAGGCGAAAGTCTGATTATTTTTTTATCGCTTCGTACAACTCATTCGCTTTATTCCAGTCAAGATTTTTCCAGAAATATTCGATATATGTTTTTCGATCCGAGCCGTGGTCGATGAAGTAGGCGTGTTCGTAAACGTCAAGGACAATGATCGGGATGCCCCCCCATACGCCGCCTTGGTTGTGCGCGTCGGCGGTGTAGATTTTAAGTTCGGAATCGCGCGTGTCCCATGCAAGAACAACCCAGCCGCGCGCGGCCATTCCGCAGGCGGAGAAATATGCGAAGAAGTTTTCGATCGAACCGAATTCTTTTGCGAGCGCGTCTGTTAGCGATCCGGTCGGCGCGCCGTCCCCGCCGAGGACCGAGAAATACAACTCGTGAAGATAAACTCCGTTTGCGGCGAAAGTCTCGCCATCTTTCAGCGCGCGTAGTTCGGAGTACGTTTGGTTTGCGCTCGAAACGTCTCCGCCGCTAGAGAGCGGTTTAAGTTTCTCCTCGATCTCATTTTTCTTCGCCACATATCCCGCATATAGCTTGTCGTGGTGAATCGCCGTAGTGTTCTTGCTTATTCCGTCGAGTTCCTCGGAAAACGAAAGCGGTTTTATTTCTGATTTCATAGCATTATCCTCCCCCTTTCCGCCTGAGGCGGATCCGCCTCAGGCGGAAAGGGGGAGTTAGAGGGGGTTATGAACCGTGAATAATTTATTTCAATTTTTTGTTGCATATTTTCACGTCAGCGCTTTCAAAATGTCGGCGTTTTTCGGCATTCCTCGTTTTAAGAAAACGATTATACCTTCTTTGTCTATCGCTACGACGCATCTGCGGATCATTTTGATGTTAAAGTATTTTTTAACGGCACCGTATTTTTCACTGACCTTCTTTCCGGTATCTATAAGAAGCGCAAAAGGAAACGAGTGTTTTTTTATGAAACGAGCGTGGCTCTCAGTATCGCCGTGGTTTATGCCGAATACTACCGTATCCTTTTTCGAAAATTTCGTAACGTCATCCCGTACCGCGCAGAGTTGCATTGTGCATCCTGGAGTCATGTCGCCCGGATAGAAAAAAAGCACCACGTTCTTTTTACCATTAAAATCAGCCAGACTGACGAGACCGCCCTTTTGGTCACGGAGCGAAAACATTGGAGCCCTATCGCCGATTTTAAGTTCTTTTATTTCCTTCATATCGTATAAGTGTACGAGTGAATCGGGATAAGGGCAATACGGGATTAGTTGGCGTTTGTCACGTCCCTTCTTTTGTTCTACCCTTCCTATAACCTATGTCAGACGGAATCCCGGAACCGCCGGAAGTGGACGTGGAAATACGGCAAGGTCGGCCTTGGAGCGCGGCTTGCTGCAGCGCGTGTTTGCTGTTAATTTTGGTATGTTCGCTGCTTGCATGGGGTTTGGCAAGGATTTTTTCGGGCTCACCGACGATATAGTTAAACTATATTTGATCTACTATTAATAGAATATTCATAATATGTTTAAGGAACCAAGTATGTTTAAGGAACCAAGGTCAGGCGAAAACCCTCAAAAAATGATAGAGAGCGTTGTCTTCACTGAAGAAGGTGACAAATTAGTAGCTTTGGACATGGTTATGCTACTTACCCCTGTAGGAGAATATATGATTGGATTTTCTAAGCGTAATAAGGAACCAAATATGTGGAAGATGCTCGGTAAGTCCCGCGAAGACGCCGTGAAAATCTTCGAGACAATCCGCGATGAAAGTAGGAAATTAAGCTATCAAGCAGCTCAAGAAAAAATAAATGAAATGGCATCAGCAAGCCAAAATCAAAATAATTGATTGGTTGTTATTATCCACATATGAATAAACACTTTTATATTTTAAAAACGTTTATTTTATTCGCCGCTATTCTAGTGGCTGGCGCGGGTTGTAAACAATCCAAAACGGATCAACCCGCCGCTCTTGTTCCTCCTCCATCCAACGTTTCAACGTTTGAAGGTTTGACGCCGGAACAGGCGACGGCGCGAATTAATTTTGTTCCGGGCAGCGTAATCGAACTCCGACAGACGGCGTTCGGGTTTGGCGCGAAGTTGGCGGATTTCCTTGCGGGAGATTCGAAAGAGGGCGTGCGTACCATCGTGATCGACAGGTTTGCGCCGCGTGAAATCGCAAACGTGAGTTGGCAGCTTAAGACAAAAGAGGAAACCGAAGAATCCGCGAGGTCTCGGAAAGATGCGATTGCTAAAAAAGAGCTTCCGCCTGAGGTTGTTTACAATGAGAAGACATACGCGGGAACGCTGGTGGGATTCAATATGAAGGACGCCCACTCGCTTTATCTTCCGGCTTTTTGGCCGGAAAAAGACAATGCAGGAACTTTCGGCTCAAGCGGGTTGTGGCTTTCGGCGGATGTTTTCGACAGTCTTTCGCGCAATCGTGTAGGAACGCTCGACTACGGACTTTTCGATCCAGCGTTGCCAATGACGTTTCAATCCGATCCTGCGCTCAAAGGGATGTTTTCGGAACTTGAGAAGTACGTGAAAACTATTCAGAATCGCGTTGACGTTAACGTATTAAAAGGTGATACGGAGTTGGTGGATTGGCCGCTTCGCGTGAACGGCGAAGATATCAAAGTGCAGGTCATTAAGGCGCGAAATTGGTTTGGAGAAATAGTAGTTCTAAACAATATGCAAAATCCTTTGGTATTGAAGCTGACCGTGAATCCGCTGGCAGCCGGAGTAACGGATGCGCTCAAGGGAACCGGTACGTTGACCGGTTTGTTGGGATACGAAGTTACGGGACTCATCGACGTTCAGAAATAAAAATTGGAATAATGAAAACCTCGCGAGAGTGTCGCGAGGCGGAGTGTGTTGCGGATCATTCGTCCGCGGAGGTCAGTCGAGCAGGCCTTGTTGCTTCATCACCACGCCGAGCGGGACCGAGAGCGGTGCCGGCTCGGAACATGGCGGAACGTCGTCATCGTCGTTCCACTCGTGCTTGTGATCGAACGGGTCGAGCACGCCAGGAGACGAAGCGCGACCATACTCGTTGTCCACGTTCGCGAAGATTTTCTGCTGCACGTTCATTCTTTGGATCCCCACAAATGCGGTTTTTTACGGCAAGCGAAAGAAAGGCGTGAAGAATATACGCGGAAGATTCGAACATGTCAATGGAATCTTTCCTGCCACTTTGGATCGACCTTGACCGTGAGCTCCAGGAATACGTTGGCTTGAAGCGCGGTTTCTAGTTCTTTGCGCGCTTTTATTCCGATTTCTTTGATTTTTGAA
>CAZQNT010000003.1:7665-65188 GCA_964595075.1 uncultured Gammaproteobacteria bacterium
TTTCTTTGATTTTTTAACCGTTCGCGCCCACGATTATTCGTTTGTAGCGTTCGTCGGTCGTTACGATTTTCGCCTGAATGAATCTTGCACCTCCTTCGCGTTCTTCGATTTCTTCAACAACGACCTTCGTGGAGTAAGGCAATTCTTGTTCAAGCGCGATAAAAACTTTTTCACGAATAATTTCCTCGATCCATTCTTTGTGCGGAACGTCCGTTATTTGCATTTCAGGGTAATGCGCGACGCCTTCCGGGATTATTCCGAAAATAATATCCACGAGCCGGTTGAGATCTTTGGATTTCAGAGCGGAAATTTCCAATGTCGCGACTTGTCCCACATCAACATCCGAAAAAGTTTTGGAAAACTGCCGATCTTTTGGATGAAGGTCGCTTTTATTTATAACGGCAATTATCGGAACTCGTGTGGCGCGTAGCAAAGTCTGAATCATTTCTTCTTCCAATCCAGGCTCGCGCGACGGATCCATAACATAAACGATCGCGTCAACTCCTTCGAGAGTTTCTTTTACGAATTGATTTAGGCGTTTTGAAATGAAATCTTTTCTACCGAGAAAAACTCCCGGAGTATCCACGAACACAATTTGTCCGCGAGGATCATGTAAAATTCCGCGGACAGGATGCCGCGTTGTCTGTGGCTTTGGAGTAACGATTGCGACTTTTGATCCAACGAGCGCGTTTAAGAGCGTGGATTTCCCCACGTTTGATCGGCCTGCAAGCATTACGAAAGCGGATTTCATAAACTTAGTATATCAGTCCTTCAACTTAAGCATAGATACGACTTCAACGTGCGGCGTTTGCGGAAATAGGTCGAGCGCTTGAGTTGACTCGAGGTCGTAGTAGGGGAGGAAGTCGCGAAGTTCTTGGACGAATCTGCGAAAGTTGCATGAGACGTAGACTATGCGTTTCGGTTTCATCTCCAAGAGGGTTTTTATTACGCGCGGATGAAGGCCGGAACGAGGCGGGTCTATTATCACAGCATCCGCTTTTTCATTTTTCCACGACAAGTCTTCCGCGGGTCCGGATACGAAATTGCAACGATCCGCTACGCCGTTTACGGTCGCGTTGTGTTTTGCGAGATCGATAGCTTCGGCGTCGAGTTCATATCCCATTACGCGAATATTTGGATTTTGTTTGGCGAGCGCGATGCCGAAGAAACCGAGGCCGCAATAGAGATCTAGAATAGTTTGTAGTGAGTAGTTGGTAGTGAGTAGCGACAAAACCACGTCTTGCAATTTGGCGGCCATGCCGGTGTTGGTTTGGAAGAAGGAATTTGGCGCGATTCGATATCTGATTCCGTTCACTTCTTCTTCAAGCCATGGATTGCCGTGAAGAGGCAGAACGGTATTTACAAACGAGATGTCCGTTACAAGCGGTTGTTCGCCGAGCAAAAGCGAGGTGCAATGCGGCGAAAGCACTTCGCGGATTTTTTCGCGGCAAGCGTCGTCGATTTTTTTCAGATCCGACACCACGAGCATAACAAGTCTCTCCGACGTATTTTTACCGAGTCTTATAACGACGTAGCGAAGTAATCCGTTTTGCGAACGCGCGTCCCATGGTTCGAGTTTTAATTGCAGCATTAGATCTCTAACGCGCTCCAATATCTTCGGAGTTTCTTCATCAAGCAAAAGACAGGTTGAAAGATCTAGATAACGGTTCCATGATCCGTATTCTTTCAAGCCGATTTTTCCATCCCAACTAACGCAGTAGTCCATGCGGTTTCTATAATGCAGGGGAGTAACCCCCTCGGTCCCACTTACTCTAAGGGGGATGTTTTCAAAATGTCCGGCCTGTTCGAATGCTTGATTTATCATTTCCAATTTCAGACGAAGTTGCGCCTTATAGGAGATGTGTTGCCAAAGGCAACCTCCGCAAACGCCGGCATGAGGGCAAGGAGTGGAAACGCGATCCGGTCCCGGCTGCAAAACTTCTTCGAGTCGCAAAACTTTCTTTCCTTTGTCGCGTTTTACGAAGGTCGCGGAGACTTCGTCACCGATCGTGGTAAACGGTACGACAAACCCGTTCCAGGCGCCGCGTCCCTTTTCGTCGAAGTGCTCTATAGTCCCGTTTGTTTTATTTCCGTATTTCATTACTCGAGCCAGTTGTAATAATTCATCCGTGTCATTCCTGTGAAAACAGGAATCCAGGAATAAAGGAAATATTCACTTTGTATCCTGGATCCCAGCCTCCGCTGGGATGACGAAAATGGTTGTTGGCAGGCGATTCATCGAGGTTAGCAAAAAACCGCATATTTTGCTATGCTTACACACGATGTCCGCAAAACGGCTTCCTATATTGGATGTAATCGCCCACGATATTCGTTCGCGCGAAAATGTCGGGGCGCTTCTTCGTACATGCGAATTTTTAGGCGCGCACAAAGTGTGGTTTACGGGGTATACGCCGTCGCCGCCCGATTCGCGAATCGAGAAGGTTTCGCTTGGCGCGGAGCGTGATGTTTTGTGGGAAAAACAACCTGACGTTATGCACGTACTAACGTCTCTCAAGAAAAAGCGTTTTCGTCTGGTGGGATTGGAGCTTGCGGATGACGCGGCGGAGTTGGCATCATATCAACCGCCTGATCGCATAGCGTTACTTTTGGGAAACGAGGTGACAGGAATTACATCGACGCTTCTTGCGCGATGTGATGATCGGATCGAGATAGCGCGGCGTGGGAAAAAAGAATCGTTGAACGTCTCGATCGCTGCGGGAATAGCCATACATTGGATGTTATGCCAAAAGTCTCGATAATCATTCCGACGAAAAACGAGGAACAGCATCTCCCGAAACTTCTTGAAACCATCAAGGCGCAGACTTTGAGTGATTTTGAAATCATCGTAGCGGACGCAAAGTCCACGGACAAAACGCGAGAAGTCGCTTTGGCACACGGGGCAAAAGTTGTCGAAGGAGGACTTCCGGGTCCGGGTAGAAATGCTGGAGCTGTCACAGCGACCGGAGACGTTCTTGTTTTTTTGGATGCGGACGTTCTTTTGCCGTCGACGAGATATCTTCAGGAATGTTTGAGCGAAATGGATCGTAAAGGATTTGACGTCGCGACGTGTAACGTAAAGCCGCTAAGCCGAAAACCGATAGATCGCGCGTTGCACGAGGCGTATAATGCGTTCGCGCTTGCAACGGAAAAAATTCGTCCGCACGCGCCGGGATTTTGTATTCTGGTACGTAGACATGCGCACGAAAGTATAAAGGGTTTTGACGAGGACGTGGTATTCGGTGAGGATCACGATTACGTTCAACGCGCGGCGAAAGAGGGCAGTAGTTTCGGAATACTGCGTTCGCATCCTATTCGGGTTTCCGTGCGAAGATTGGAAAAGGACGGTCGTCTCGGAACGGCGTTGAAATACATGTTCGGAGAATTGAGAATGTTGACGAAGGGGTCGTTTAAGGATTTGCCGTTTGATTATGAAATGGGAGGAGAAGATGATAAGTAATTTATTTTTTATAGAGCGAATAACTCCCCCGATTGCTATCGGGGTCGGACAATTCGCGCTAAAAAAATAAATTACTTATCATCTTCTTGAGCTAAACTAGCGGTATGAAGTTATTTTTTTCTAGGTTGTGGCATAGCGAGACTAGCGGACTGACGGCCGCTGCTTTGATTGTTGGGATGGCTTCGCTTGCTTCGCGCGTAATCGGCGTTTTGCGCGACCGTATTTTTGCTTCGCAATTTGGCGCAGGGGATGTTCTGGACGTGTATTACGCAGCGTTTCGTCTTCCGGATTTGCTTTACACTTTGATAATTCTCGGCGCTTTGTCAGCGGGATTCATTCCGGTTTTTGCGGAATACATGGAAAAGAGGAGTAAAGATGAGGCGTGGCGTCTTGCGGAACGGGTGTTGTCCGTTGTCGGCGCAACGATGATGGTTGTGTGCGCGGCGCTCGTTTTATTATCGCGAGTATTGGTACCGTTCGCAGTTCCCGGTTTTTCAGGAGATAAACTTGAGGCGACGATTCAGCTCACTCGGATAATGGCGCTATCTCCGTTTTTTCTTGGACTTTCTGCCGTAATGGGAGGAGTTCTTCAGGCGACGAGACACTTTTTTGCGTTTGCCATGGCGCCTGTTTTTTACAATGTCGGAATTATTTTCGGAGCTCTCGTACTGTCGCCGGTAATGGGCGTGCAGGGTCTGGCGTGGGGAGTCGTGCTCGGATCGTTTTTGCATCTTGTTACGCAAGCGACCGTGGCGCTAAGGCTCGGTCTGCGTCGAATCCCGGCGCCTTCATTCAAGACGGAAGGAGTGAAACGTATTTTGTGGCTAATGGCGCCGCGGACTGCAGGACTAGCCGTTTCGCAGGTTAATACGGTCGTACTTCTCGGCTTGGCATCGACTTTGCCGCAGGGCTCAATCGCGGTTTTCAATCTCGCGAACAACCTACAATCGTTTCCGGTTGGGATTTTCGGAATCGCCTTCGCGGTCGCCGCTTTTCCGAGTCTTGCGATAGCCGCAGGTTCGAAGGATGACGGAGGGTTTATGAGTATCATTTCATCCGCCTCAAGAAAAATCGCTTTCCTCATCCTCCCGTCGATCGCTATATTTTTTCTTTTGCGCGCGCAGATCGTCCGTCTCGTCCTTGGAGCAGGAGTTTTTTCATGGAACGACACGATTCGAACGGCGGACGTACTCGGCATTTTTACTTTTTCTTTGGCGTTTCAAGCGCTGACTCCGTTATTCGCTCGCGCTTTTTATGCTTTGCAGGATACGTGGACTCCGCTAGTCATCGGAGTATTAACAGAAGCTTTCAACTTGATTCTTGCTCTCACGTTACGCGGGCCATTTGGAATTCTCGGTTTGGCAATGGCATTCAGCGCGGCATCGTTACTGAATTTACTTCTTCTTTGGTGGTTTCTATATTACAAAAAAGGTCCGGTTTCCGATGGAAAAGTTTTGTCTTCTTTTATGAAGACTGCGGCAGCGAGCGTCGCTTTGTTCGGATTCGGATGGCCGGTTCGCCAGGCGCTCGGTACGATTTTTCAACTTAGAACCTTTTGGCAGGTTGCGTTGCAGATGACAGGGACGATCATCGTGGGCTTTTTGGCATTTTTCACGATCGCATATCTCATAAGGTCCGAAGAGCTGCGAGATTTGACGGAATCGATTCGAAAGAGGTTGTTTAAGAACGTACGCAAGATCGAGGGAGCGGATGAAGCGCAGGGCGTGTGAGTCGACATCGTCGGCCGTCGCATTATGAAATATGACTTATCTCGCTGCGGAACTCGCTTCGCTCAAACAGTCCTCGCTGCGATAAGTCATATTTCATAATGCGATGTCTGCACGGTCCATTGCAAGAACCGATTTTTTCAGGCAGCATGTTCATCACATGGACCAGCATCACATCCGGAATTTCTGCATAATCGCGCACATCGATCATGGCAAGTCCACTTTAGCGGATCGACTTTTGGAAATTACCGGTACTGTCGAGAAAAGAAAAATGAAAGAGCAGCTGCTCGATACCATGGATCTTGAACGCGAGCGGGGGATTACTATCAAGTTGCAGCCGGCGAGAATGAAGTATGTTTGCGATGGAACGGAGTATCAGTTGAATCTCATTGATACTCCTGGCCACGTTGATTTTGGATACGAAGTGTCGCGATCTCTCGCGGCTGTCGAGGGCGCGCTCCTTCTCGTTGACGCGACGCAGGGAGTGCAGGCGCAAACCATAGCGAATCTTTATCTCGCAATCGAGCAAAATCTCTCCATAATTCCGGTGTTGAACAAAATCGATTTGCCGAACGCGGAAGTCGAACGGCGCGCGGAAGAGTTGATGCGGCTTATCGGATGCAAGCGCGAAGAAATTATTTTGGCGTCAGGAAAAACAGGTGAAGGCGTCGATGAGATTTTACGGCGTATCGTGACGGATGTTCCGGCTCCGCGAGGGGAATTTGATAAGCCGTTTCGCGCATTGATTTTTGATTCCAAATACGACGGATATAAAGGCGTTGTGGCATACGTTCGGGTAGTTGACGGAACGGTATTGAAAAATGAAAAAATAAAATTTTTGGCAACCGCGGCGGACGGCGACGTTTTGGATACGGGATATCTCAATCCCGGATATGTGGCCGCCGATCGTTTAAGTGCCGGTGAAATTGGATACATCGTTACTGGATTGAAAGACATTTCCACCGTTAGGGTAGGAGATACCGTAGCGAATCGAGAGCGCGCGCCGGAAACCGTTTCACTTCCAGGTTACAAAGAAGTGAAACCAATGGTTTACGCTGGAATTTTTCCTCGCGAAGGTAATGAGTATGAGAGATTGCGCGACGCGGTTATGAAACTTCGTCTATCTGACGCGGCGCTAACTGCGGAGCCGGAACATTCGGTGGCGCTCGGTTTTGGTTTTCGTTGCGGTTTGCTTGGGATGCTTCACCTTGAAATCGTGCAAGAGAGATTGCGCCGCGAACACAACATGGAGGTCGTGGTTACAACGCCATCCGTCGCGTATGAGGTGACGCGGACGAACGGGGAAGATGAAGTCATAAAGTCGCCGCTCGCATTTCCTGAACCGTCGCATCTTAAAGAGGCGCGAGAACCGTGGGTCGCGGTTGACATCGTTTGTCCTTCGGACTACATGGGAAACGTTATGCAGCTCGTTCAAGACAGGCGCGGAGAATTTAAGACCACGGATTATTACGATCCGACGCGCGCGGTATTGCATTACGATATGCCTCTCTCCTCCGTTATCGTGGATTTTCACGATAAACTTAAAAGTGTCACGGCCGGATACGCGTCGTTGAATTATGAATTGATCGGATATCGTCCGGCGCCGATCGTGCTTATGGATATCATGGTTGCAGATGAGGCGGTTCCGGCGTTCGCGACTCTTATCCATACGGACGAAGCATATCGCCGCGGAAAAGAAATCGTCGAGACGCTGAAAGACGCTCTGCCGCGGCAGCAATTCGTGGTAAAGTTGCAGGCGTCGATCGGCGCGAAGATTATAGCGTCCGAGCGTATCTCCGCGTTCCGCAAAGACGTGACGGGATATCTATACGGAGGCGACGTTACGCGCAAGATGAAATTGCTGGAGAAACAGAAGAAAGGAAAAAAGAGAATGCTCGCGCACGGCAAGGGATCCGTGGAAATCCCGCCGGAAGCGTTTATAAAAGTCTTAAAGAGGAACAACTAAGATTATACTATTCTTCGCGGCCGCGAAGAATAGTATAATCTTGAAAAATGATATGAAGCAAAAAGTTACACAAAAAATTTGGAAATGGCTCGTAGGATTTGTTGCTGTGGCGATGATATTGTCGCTGTTCTTGCCGTTTATATCTTACTAGTGTGTGGATAACGTACCAGGTACGTACCTGGTACCTAGAATGCTCGGTATTTGGCATTTACATAAATCATGCGCTTTCGTATAATCTGTGTAGCACAAAGTTAATTATGATATTTCATAAATTATGAATCCTTTTCTTGAAATACCAAAAGCAACTGTAGCTACTTCAGACAAAAAGAAGCCAGGGTTGATGATCGAAAAGATGACTGAGCTGATAACGATAGAGCGTGCTATTGAAATATTGGGACGTGAGAACGTCCATGGCATAGATGATATTCAGTATGCCCTAGGTAAAGACTTCGTTGATAAAAAGAAGGCACCTCCTTTTCCATATACAGAAAAAGACATGCAGTTTCTTAAAGAATTAAAGGAACAAGGAGTTAACGTAATGGTTATGTTAACTGTCGCTGAGAAGGATGGAACACCGTTAAAAGCTACACGTGTTTACGATTTGATTTCGTCTCGATACCAGGAACTGGGTTTAGGTAAGTTGTTGAAAGATGAAAGCGCTACGTTGCTCTCTGATACCCCATCACGCGATGTTCCCGAGCTGACATATGGATGGAGTGCGATAACTACCTCCTGTCTTCCTGAAACAATGACTCCCGACAAACCCGGATCATATTTTCAACCCCATGCTTTTCAAAAAAAGGCTATCGAGGGCGTGGCATTTAAAAGTGGCTACTATGCCTTCGCAGGTCGCTCTAGGGGCGCACCCAGATATATGGGGGGGATTGCACGAGCATCGTTTACGGATATGCTTTACGGTGTAGGTATTGATCGTATCGCGTCGCATAGACTCAACCCTGGCCACGAACGCGCGTTATTAAAGACGCAATTTCACTTAAGCGATGCAACTGAAGTATCATATGTAAGTCTAGGTTTAGGGAAAATGGATCCTGAATCCGGAGGATTTATTTGTAAGTCGCGAATTAACTCGCGAGGAGGAGAGGTAATCTGGATGGAAAAAGTAGGCGCGTGCGTTCGAATCAAGCCACTCTCATCAATTGGATTAAAAGAACCAAATCCACCGCCAGAACCCCACCAATTATTTGGCCATAAATTCTATACATGATTGTGGATAACGTACCAGGTACGTACCTGGTACCTAGAATGCTCGCGTTTTATCGAGAGTTTGTTGGTATTTTTGTCTGATAATGTCGGTAATTGCTTCAGGTGATATAAAGAGTGGATCGGGGTCGATCAACGAATTGATCGCTCCTTGCGCGTAGTATCTATTACTTGACCACTCCCAATCTTCCGGACGATTAACCAGTCCGGCGCGAACAGGGTTCATTTCTATATAATTTCCACACGATAGGAGTTGCGCGTCGTTTTCGATTACGATGCTCTTGAAGCGTCCTTGCCATACGTGGCCGACGAAATTGTATTTTTTGCAATAATATCTGGCGTAATTCATCTGTATTGCATGCATTATTTTGGAAAGTTTGTCTCCGGTTGGGTTAAGCAATAGGTGAACGTGATTAGGCATTAAAGCATAATGGTAAAGGCAAAATCCAAACAAACGCTTTGCTTGCAATAAAATATCGAGATACGTTTTGTAGTCATTCTCGCCATGAAAAATTAAAGATTTGTTATTCCCTCTGCTAATAACGTGATATGTCCCTTCCGGGTCTATCAATCGAGGAGGTCGTGGCATAATTTTTCCCTTCGGTACCAGGTACGTACCTGGTACTTCGGTACCAGGTACGTACCTGGTACCTGTAAGGGTACATATATAGGGCTCCCATTATTTTGAGGGGTTGTCAAGGAGTGGATGTGGATAACGTACCAGGTACGTACCTGGTACCGTGGTAGGATTGAGGGCATGAAAAAGAGGTGGAGGGTTTTATTGCCTGAGACGAAACTTGATACGTCTGAGTTTCTGGCGTTGCATGGGGTGGCTGGGGTGCTTTTTGCTAATCGTGGGATAACGGGGGTGGAGGAGGCGAGGGCGTTTTTGAGACCGGATTGGGATAAGTGGATACACGATCCTTTTTTGTTTTCCGGAATGCGTGATGCCGTCGCACGGACTCTCACCGCTCTCGAATCCGGCGAACGCATCACCGTCCACGGCGACTACGATGCCGACGGCGTCACCGGCTCCACGGTCGTAATCACGACGTTGAGGGAGATAGAGAAGCTTGTAGGGACGCGGTTGCCGCGCCCAGGGCGGGAGAACCCCGCCCCTACACAGATTGACTACTACATCCCACATCGCGACAAAGAGGGATATGGTTTAAGTCTCGAAACGGTTCAGCTTCTTAAAGATCGCGGAACGTCTCTTATCATCACCGTGGATTGTGGCATCGCGAATGTCGCAGAGATCGCAGCTGCGCGCGCGGCTGGTATGGATGTGATTGTGCTTGACCACCATCGGTTCGGCGACGAATTGCCGAACGCGATAAATATCCACCCCGGACTTCCGGGCGAAACTTATCCTTTTAAACACCTCGCTGCCGTCGGAGTGGCGTGGAAGTTTTGTTCGGCGTTGTTGACCGAGGCGCGGTCGCGCGGCCTAGCAATTCCAGACGGGTGGGAGAAGTGGCTGCTCGATCTCGTATCCATCGCCACGGTAACGGACATGGTTCCGCTCGTAGGAGAGAACCGCGTACTGCTGACATACGGTCTCAAAGTTTTGAACAAGACGCGGCGTACTGGATTGCGGAAGCTTATTGAAATATCAGGACGTAAGCTCGGAGAAATTAACGCGCGCGACATAGGATTCTCTCTAGGTCCCAGGATCAACGCCGCAGGACGAATGGACCACGCTGAGCTCGCACTTCGTCTTATGTTGTCGGAATCGGAAGAAGAAACAGCGGAATTGTCTGAAAAGCTGGAAGAACATAATCGCGAAAGGCAACGCGTAGTCGAAGATATGTTCATGGTCGCAGAATCGCGTCAGACGGGCGGCGCGATCTCCGTGTTGTGGGATTCGTCGTGGTCGCCGTCGCTTGTCGGACTTGTGGCCGGAAGATTTCTCGAGCGCACCGGTAAGCCGTGCGTCGCCATCGGGAAATACGGCGACGCGTGGATCGGCTCCGGGCGTTCGATCGCGTCTTATGATATTACGGAGGCGCTCCGTCGCGCAGGAGAAGGATTGCTTACGCGAGTCGGAGGACATGTTCAAGCTTGCGGGTTTTCTTTCGCTGACGATTCATTCGCGTCTCTTTTGGCAGAAAGACTCCAAACGGATGCGGACGAGCGGCTGTCATCCGAAAATCTTATGCCGGAACTTTTGATAGATGCGGAGCTTTCTTTATCCGAAATATCTTTTCAATTGGTAGATATGGTGAATAGTTTTCAACCGTTCGGAATAGGAAACGCGGAGCCAATGTTTTTAACGCGAGGTCTTTACGTTTTTGACGTATCGACTGTCGGCAACTGCGGGAAGCATCTCCGTCTGACTCTAAAAAGTCCGGAAGGATTTTTTCAGAAATTTATCGGTTTCGGTCTCGGCGATCGTCGCGCAGAGATTGAGAAAGGAGTTTTGCTCGATGTGGTGTATAATATCGGTGCGAACGAATGGAACGGACGCAAAGAAATCCAGTGCAAGCTGGTTGATTTTCAATGAAGAAAAATCAAAAACTATACGTGCGTGAGACCTTGGCGATCTACGGTCGCCATATTTTGAAATATCGTAAGTCCGCGGTCGCGCTCATCTTGGTGATTTTGGGTGCGGCCGGTGCCAGCATGATTCCTCCGCTCGTGGTGCAGCGCATGATAGACGAGTTTTCGAAAATAGACGGCGTTAATCCCGGTTTTTGGTTTGCATTTAAGCGCATCTTGGAGTTACTTGGTTTTTGGGTAATCGCGTGGACTTTGTGGCGCGTTTCAGGATTTTTGGCGACAGGGATACAGCCGCGCATCAGAACGGATTTGGAACGTACGGCATTAGACGCGCTGCAACGGCAGTCGCATAGATTTTTTACGGACGAGTTCACCGGCGCCCTGGTGCGACGGGTTCGCGGTTTCGCAACAGCATACATAGATATTGCAGAAAGTATCTTGTGGAGGTTTGCGCCTCTTACAGTTGAATTGTTGTTCATTTTTGTTGTTTTTATCAGGTTGCATATTTTGTTTTTGCCGGTGCTGATTGTTTGGTTTGCGCTCATGGTTGCAAAAAGTATCTTTTTTGCATATCGGAGATCCGTTTTGGATTTAGAGCGCGCCGCTAAAGATTCCAAAGTTACAGGAGTTCTGTCTGATGTAATTACGAATAACTTGAACGTAAGGCTTTTTACTGCGGCACAGCACGAAAGAGAGAATTTTATTAAAGTTACTGAAGAACGGCAAGCGGTCGCGTTACAGACGTGGCGTTTCGGTGAACGCGTGCTCGTTCTTCAGAATATTATTTCCGCAGCTTTCATGTTGACCATGCTTGGGATTCTGGCGTGGCTTTGGTCGCGGAATGTCGTTGGGCTAGGGATTTTTGCGGCAGCGGTTTTATATTTTAACCGTTTGAATCGCAGCATGGATGACGTGGGGAATGCCATGAGACGTATTTACGAGGCGCTTGCCGAGGCTGCGGAAATGACGGAGATTATTCTCCAACGTCCGGAGGTGCAGAACAAGCGCGGAGCAAAAGATCTTCGGACACCCAAAGCCAAGGTCGAGTTTCAAAACGTTTCATTTATTTACAGCGATGGTCGAGAGGTGTTGGATTCATTCCGTCTCGTCGTAAACCCGAAGGAGAAAGTGGCTCTCGTCGGTCCTTCAGGCGCTGGGAAGTCAACGGTCACGAAACTTCTTTTGAGGTTTTACGACGTGACTTCCGGAATTATCAGTATCGATGGCCAGCGCGTTAGTGAAGTGACGCAGGACAGTCTCCACCGTGCAGTCTCTCTTGTACCGCAAGAACCATTGTTGTTTCACCGGTCGCTTAAGGATAACATCATGTACGGCTGCCAGGACGCAACAGAGGAGGAAATTTTTTCTGCCGCTAAAAAAGCGCGATGCCATGAATTTATTTGCGGCCTTCCGAACGGATACGATACTTTCGTCGGGGAGCGAGGAGTAAAACTTTCAGGCGGAGAACGCCAACGCGTGGCAATAGCGCGCGCGATTTTGAAAAACGCACCGATACTCGTGCTTGACGAGGCGACTTCGTCTCTCGACTCCGAATCCGAGTCGTTGATACAGGACGCTCTGCGCGATCTCATGAAAAATAAAACCGTAATCGTAATTGCGCACCGGCTCTCCACTATTATCCAGATGGATCGAATTATCGTGATGGAGAAAGGGAGGGTTGTTGATATGGGGACGCACGAGGAGCTCTTGAAGAAGGTCGGAATATACCAAAAGCTTTGGAATATCCAGGCGGGCGGATTTAAAACTATATGTTGAAACTTTATATTTATCGTTGACATGGTTATTTTATGAAGCGCGAAAGTTCAATATCTGTTGCGAGTGTGCGAGACGTTCTACGTCGATATGGACTAGGAACAGGGGTAAAGATTGTTCAGGCCAGCACTACCGGAAACATCGGTTTCATTATCACAGCCGAGAAAAAGAAATTTTTTTTGAGACTTTGCCCGACCGGTAGAAGAGAACGCAGCGCGGATGAGATTTATTCCGAGATAAGTCTGCTTAAACGTTTAGCGCGTAATAATTTTCCAATCGTTCTCCCTTTGCGTGCTGATGACGGAAGCGAGGTGGTTTCAATAGGCGAACATCACGGGTATTTACGGCAATTCATTGAAGCCAAGTATAGGAATAATCCGTCTCTTTCTGATATTCATGAGTTAGGACGTACGCTTGGCAGGTATCATCGACTGATTGAGTCATATCGGCCGTCCCGACCTCGAAAACATAGATTTGATTACCACACCACATTGCGACATTGGCATGACGTTAAGAATGAAGTTTTGGAGAGCGAGATTTTTTCGGCCGCAAAATTCGTAGAAGGTTTTGAAAAAGAGATGAGTCGACTCCGTTTTCCTAACGGTTTACCACGGGGATTTATTCATGAAGATTTGGGCAAGAGGCATGTTTTATGGAACGGAAGTGAAATTATAGCAATAATTGATTTTGATCGCGCGTATTTCGGTCCGCTCATTTTGGATCTCGGACAAGCGATCCGTGGGTGGTGCTTCGTGGATGATTGGCGTAGATTCAGTATTAAGAATGTGAAAACGCTTCTCTCCGGTTATTGTTCGCAACGGAGCTTGGTTAGTGCAGAAAAAGACTGTCTGATTGATTCGATAAAATTTGCTATTTTGGAACGGGCACAATCTTTTTTTCTTCGCGCGGTATTTGGGGATGCGGAAGAGGGAGATATAAGATTCGCTATGGATTGCGTATTTAGACAGGTGCCATTGGTAGAGAAAAATAGAAAAACCGTTCAATCATTGTTGGACTGAACGGCGAAGAGATCGGTCGCGTCGGGGAACGTAAGCTCCCCTCGTTTGAAACGCGGACGCACTATGATTAGACGACCGCGATATTGTTGAAGCGCGAGTTTATCCTCGCTGAAGTGGCTATGCCGCTTGACGAGCACTTTGGCCACAGTTGTCGCGATCGGAAGAAGGTTTCGCCAATCGCGTGGAGTTCCGCTGCCTCGCCAACCTCCACGGTCGCGATCGAAGTCGAATAGTCCTTTGTTGAACCATGCGACGGCTCTCGTGAGGAGGCAGCGAAGACCCGTGATCGTG
Organism: uncultured Gammaproteobacteria bacterium; assembly: GCA_964595075.1. Lineage (GTDB taxonomy): Bacteria > Patescibacteriota > Patescibacteriia > 2-12-FULL-60-25 > 2-12-FULL-60-25 > JAHJFW01. Next base: position 21,619 of record CAZQNT010000003.1, read on the forward strand.
TCCGGCATCGTGTATAGTACGACGTCGTACGAATCGATCGGTGAAATTGCATTTGCGCAGAGCGCGTGCACGTCTTCCACGATCACGTTATCTTGTTTACAATCCGGTGTGTCGATACAATCGGTGTCGCGTCGATCACGCAGACGATCGACACGGTCCGCATCGTAGTGGTCGGCTTGGAAGCCGGATGCGCGTAGATTTTCGATGATGGAACGGCGGAGGCCGCTTTTCCCGCTGATTGGCGGCCCAGTGACGAGAATTTTCACCGGTCACCTCCTTCAAGGAGATATCTAGCACGAGCAATTTAATGCGTCAAAGTGGGAGTATTCAATTACAAATGTTTATGCTGAAACTTATCATTCACACAGACGGAGGCGCTCGCGGAAATCCTGGACCCGCTGGAATCGGAGTCGTTATTCAAGACACGGAAACGAAAGAAGTCCTCGAAGAACACGCGAAGTTTTTGGGCAAGACCACGAATAATCAGGCGGAGTATCAAGCTGTTATTTTGGGGCTGCAACAAGCGAAGAAACTTGGCGCGTCGGAGGTCGAGATCGTGACGGACAGCGAATTGCTAGTGAAACAGGCGAATGGTGAGTATCGCGTGAAAAATCCGGATCTCGCCGTCAGATATTTGGAAATGAAAAATCTTTGCACGCATTTCGATCGCGTTCGCTTTCGCCACGTTCGTCGTGAGATGAATAAGCGCGCAGATTTTTTGTCGAACGTGGCGATGGATGGGAAGGGTAATTTGTAGGGGCGGGCTTGTCCCGCCCTCCTCGTTTGGTAGCGGATAATTCAGGAGTTGTCCATGATTCGTTTTACGCGATTACGTGGTATACTTTTCTCTAATGACAAGGAGGAAGCGTCCCCCTAGGTATGGCGTGCCCAGGCGTGAAAAAATCACGCCGCATTATTGTTTTTATTTGGCTTGGCATCACCTTGCGATCGTTTTTTTATTTTGCGCGATCGGAGGTCTGGCGATAGGCGTTTTGTTATCTCCAATATTTCGTCCAACGCCGGTTTCCGCAACCACGAACGACAATGTTCGCGGATGGGCTTGGGCTGATCCCGTCGGTTGGATTTCTCTTAACGATCAAAATCAAGGTTCCGGCGGCGGGACTTATGGAGTCAATCTCGATCTTTCCACGGGCGAATTGACCGGATTCGGTTGGTCGGAAAACGCCGGATGGATTTGCTTTGGCAGTTCGTGCGGCGCGCCGGAGTGCAACGGATCCGTTCCGGCATCAAACCCGCCTTACGACATTCCGTACGCCGCCGTTGTTCCGGCTCCATTTTCGGCCGGCCCGGTTATTCGTAACGCGCATGGATGGGCGAAGGTTTGCGGTCAGGGTGATTCGGGTTGGATTTCGTTGAACTGCAGCGACCCGCTTCCGTCCGCATGCGGCTCATATCCTTATCGAGTCCCGTTCAATATGTCCACGCAACAATTTACGGATCCCACGGCGCCGGGTTCACCGGACAACGGAACGTCGTTTGCGTGGAACGGAAACGGCGACGGATCAGGTATAGGTTTCGTTGATTTTCATCTCGCCTACGTACAAACTTCGGAAGAGACGACGCCTGAATTATGCGCGAACGGATTCGATGACGACTTTAATGGATTGGAAGATTGCGAAGACACTCAGTGCGATCCCGTTTGTTTTCCTCCGCCGCCTCCGGACTTGACTGAAGATCAGTGTCCGCTTGGCACTGCCGATTTATGTTGCAGCGATAATGAAGACAACGAAGGCGATGGAAAAATTGATTGCGACGATTCGGATTGTCAGGGAACCGCAAGCATGTGCACCGTCTCGTGGCTAAAAACGAAATTCGGGAACGTTTACGCGCAAAAGGGGATCGAATCGATCGCTCCGCCCGGTACTCAATTTAACGCATCATATTGCCTCTCGTATTCCGAAGGAACGATATCAGGTTTTGCAAGCAAGGTCGGTTGCGTTGAAGCCGGACAGCAGCTCGCTCTTCCGAACGAGAGCAACGGATACGTAGGAACGTTCGGCTCGATCGACGTACAAGGTATAGCCAACGGCCGTTATGGAGCCGTTGTGCAAATCGCGGATGGCTCGGCTATTCCGCAGCAGCTCGACGGAAAGATTTATTTGTATACCGGAGGCGGTACTTTGCAACTTCCCGCGAAATCTTTCCAAAATGGAAATGGAGCCAACGGTCGTGGAAACGGCTTGCTGTTCGTAAAAGGCGCGGATTTGGAAATTACCGGCGATCTTTCATACGCCTCTCCGTCCGTCGAGATGTATTTGAAAAATATCGCGTCTTTCGGCGTGATAGTAACAAGCGAGAACGGAAGTGGGGGAAACATCGCGATCGCCCCGACGGTTCAAAAAGTCGTAGGTACTTTTTTTGCGGAAAAGTCATTCAACACCGGATCCTCGGCCGTACCGCTCGACGCTTATGGGATGTTCGCTTCTCGTCAGTTTTTGTTCGAGCGAACCGGAGGCACCAGCTCGACTGCGGCGGAAACAATAAGTTTTGACGGTCGGGCTATCGCCAATCCTCCTCCGGGCATGCAAAACGTTGGCAAATCGTTACCATCGGCAAAAACCGGTTTTTGATTTACTATACAGATTAAGACCATCAAAAAATATGGGACTGTTTTCAAAAGCCGCATCCAAGCAGAGTTACCTCGGGATTGATCTCGGATATTCCGGGATCAAACTCGTCGAGCTCTTAAATGAAAAAGGCCGTGCGCGTCTTGTGACTTACGCGTTTGTCGACGGCAATATGCAGTCGAACGATAGACCGCTCATAGAAGATACTGATAGGACGGCGGCGCTATTGAAGAAAATGGTCGCGAAAGCGAGATGCACTACAAAACGAACGGTCGCCGCGCTTCCGGTATCCTCCGTATTCTCATCGATTATCAGCGTCCCTGCGGCAAACGAGAAAGAATTAAAAGAAGCGATTCAATGGCAGGCGAAAAAACTAATCCCCGTTCCTCTTGAAGACATCACGCTTGATTCAAAGACTATCGATACTACTGATGCGCCAGGCGGAAAAAAGATTACGCGCGTTTTGATTACCGGCGCGCCGAAACCGCTCGTGAACAAGTACATCGAGATTTTCAAGAAAGCGGGGCTGGATCTAATATCTCTCGAAACCGAAGCGTTTGCGCAAATCAGGTCTCTGGTAGGGAAAGATCGATCCAGCATAATGGTGATCGATATCGGCTCGCAGCGCACCAATATATCCGTCGTTGAAAAAGGCGTGCCGTTTTTGAACCGCTCCATCGCAACCGGCGGAATCGCGATCTCGCAAACCATAGCAAAAACTCTCGGCATAACATTCGAACAGGCGAATACAATGAAGCGCGATATTCGTTCCATGCAGGGGTTTACGCCGACGGGGGACCTTTCATCTATTTTGCAAACGCTTTTGAAGCCGATCTTGGATGAGATACGTTACTCGTTCAATTTGTATCAGGGTCAAAGCGAAGGAGGACAGGCGAAACGGATCGACAAAATCATATTAACCGGAGGATCATCGCTTTTGCCTCGCTTGCCGGAATTTTTAACGCAACTTCTTAACGTCAACGCGTATCTGGGCGATCCATGGGCGCGAGTAGTTTATCCGCAAGACTTGCGTCCGGTTCTTGACGATATTGGCGCGCGATTCACCGTATCAATAGGATGCGCGATGAGGGATATCGAATGACGAAATCCGAATGACAAATGACGGATAATATCTCGCTACTTCCGGAAAACCTACGAAAAAGGGAGGAGCAAATTAAGAAAGAGGCGCCTACTCCGGAACGGGAGGAGGAAGTTAAGATGCATTTGCCTTCCGCTGAAGAGGAAGACATTGAGATCATTGAAATCGACGAGGGAGAGGTGGGAGAAGTTTTGGCTGGCGAGCCGTCTTTTACGCGAGCTATTTTCGGAATTCAAAGTTTTTTTCAGGACATGAAGGCGAAGCTGCTTCATCCTTACGCGGCTGAACCGCCGCCAAAGCTGCCACCGCAATTTTTTACTCCTCCAAAACCCAAAGAAAAAAAACCGCCGCCTGGACTCGTTCCTATTCCCGGAGTCACGCCTCCTCCAATAATTCAAATCAAAGAGGCGGTTGTTGCGCAACAAAAGCCGCGAGTGATGCCGGCGGCGAAGACTCCGAAGCGCGTACGCATTATCAAGCGTGTCAGAAAACCGGTACGCGTCAGTTTTTTGGACGAACAAGAATTGCAGTTGCGAATAGACATACCGCGCCGGAGATTCACGTTGGCGATTTATGTCGTAGCGTTTGCGTTGTTGTTCACCGGATCATATTTGATTTTGATTTGGCAGGGCGAACGAGTCGGCGCGAACGCGGAGAGCGTGCGCATGGATTTGACTGAAATCGAAAAGAAGATCAGCGAGAAACAAAGCGCGTGGATTTCCTATCAAGACCTTGAACCGCGCCTTAAAGCATTGGGAGCGCTTCTTGATCGTCACGTTGCGCCAACACGGCTTTTCGACCAATTGGAACGTTATACCGTGAAGGATGCTTCTTACAGTTCGTTCACCCTGTCGCCGGACGGCCACTTGCTGTTGTCGGCCAGTACGAAATCGTACGAATCTGCGGCTCGGCAAATCGTATCGTTTCGTAAATCAGGCATCGCCAGCTCGGTAGAAGCGTTCGGATACCAGGCGAGTTTTGACGATGCAACGGGGGCAATCATCAAGGTTACGTTTCAAATCAATCTGGTTTTGAATCCCGAGGTTCTTCGTTTGGCGCAAGTTAAAAAGTAACGCGAACATGGTAAAAATCACGAACGAAAAAAAGGCATCTCCGCTTCTCACCGATTATTACTCGACATCTTTTTTCTTGCTCATTTTGCTTTTTTTGGTCGCCTCGGCGTTCGCGCTATTGCCGCTCATGAATCAATTGAAGACGAAGAATTCCGAACTTGGCGCTGATATTGAACGCCTCACGCAAGAGCGGGCGTATTTGCAGAGTTTGGATCAATCGATCGTATCCGCGGAAAACATTTCGCCTACGGTATTAAGCCGTGTAGATCAGGCGTTGCCGAGAGAGTCGAATGTTCCGGAATTATTGACTTTGCTCGGAAGCGTCTCTGAAATGGACGGCGTGAAATTGAATTCCGTAAATTTTTCAGAAGTTAAGTCAGCGCAAGCCCGCGGAGCTGCGAGCGCGACATCCAGCATAATGCAAACGCAAATCAATATCTCCGTTAGCGCGGCAAATTATCCGCAAATAAAACGATTCCTTAGTCATCTTGAATCGAGTCTTCGTCTTTTGGATGTGGTTGGAATAAACGTGTCGCTAGACGGAGAAAGGGCGACGTACGCGATACAGCTCGCCACCTACGCTTATAGACCGGCGGTTGTTCCGAGGGCGACTACAGAGAATAAGAAGCTATGACGAATCGAAAAATACCGCTAATCGCGCGAATCGTACAAATAACGGTAATATTGGGTTGTATCGGTGGCTTGTTATGGGTCGGCATGAGATTTTTTGAACCTGTTCCTGTGCCGCCAAACGCAAAGATTCAACGAGCCGTGAAATTCGACGCATCGTCCGACGTCAGCAAGAATTCGGTTTTTAGCGGATTGCAGCAATACGGCACCGCTATGGTAGAAGTTGGGGAGACGGGGAGGGTAAATCCGTTCGTGCCATTGCCTTCTCCGGTCAATGTTACGGGTACCGTGACTTCGACAAAATCAATGCTGAATCTTACGAAGCAAGCAACAGGTACTACAATGGAAGCGGCAAATTAAGTATGGACGAAAAATTACTTGAATTTCTTGTAAAAAAAGGCCTTCTGGACGAGAAGACTCTTTCGATCGTTCGCGAACTTATTTTGCGCGGTAAAACTGCGGAACAGGTTCTCGTGGGCGGAAAATATGTTCCGGAGACCGATCTCGCAAAGGCGAAGGCAGAAATCTTTGCACTGCCTTTCGTCGATATTGCGAATGTGCAGGTGACGCAGGAAGTCATCGAGTTGATCCCTGCCGCTACAGTACAGAGTTATAAAATGGTTCCTATCGGGTTTGATGGAACGACCATACAGGTCGCCATGCAGAATCCGCAGGATGTTCACGCCATGGAAGCGCTACAGTTTTTAGCGAATGAGCGAAAGTGGAGAGTGCAGACGGTTGTAGTTCCGGCAAGTCAGATGACTCGTCTGCTCAGGCAGGCCGGAACATCCTCGGGAGAGGTAGAGTCCGCTCTCGCCGAAGCCAAGGGAAAGTTTTCTCAACCAAAGGAGATAAGAGACGAGGCGAGCGCCCTCGAAGAAGTAATCAAAGGTGCGCCCGTGTCTCGTATGATTTCTGTGATAATGCGGCAGGCCGTGGACGGCGGCGCTTCCGATATTCATATCGAGCCCATGGGCGACGAGTCTCGCGTTCGCTACCGTATTGACGGAGTTTTGCGCACGTCTCTCGCGCTTCCGCTGTATATTCATCCGGCTCTCGTGTCTCGCATAAAGGTTTTGGCTAATTTGAAACTCGATGAGACGCGGATTCCCCAAGACGGCCGTATCACCGAGTCGCTAAACGGAAAGAAAATCGACTTTCGCGTTTCCACGCTTCCGGTCGTCGACAATGAGAAGGTAGTGATGCGTATTCTCGACACTTCGGTCGGCGCTCCGACTTTTGAGACCCTCGGCTATAGAAAAGAGTATATCGACATAATCAAGCAAGAGATCAAGAAACCTTTCGGACTGTTTTTGATCACCGGTCCGACAGGTTCCGGAAAATCAACAACGTTGTTTTCAGGGCTCAATCTTCTTAATGCCGAGGGCGAAAACATCTCCACTCTTGAAGATCCCGTGGAATACTACATTGCAGGAGTGAATCAATCGCAGATTCGTCCGGAGATCGGTTATACGTTCGCGACCGGGCTGCGTTCGCTTTTGCGGCAGGATCCTAACGTGATAATGGTTGGAGAAATTCGTGACCGCGAAACCGCGGAGCTCGTTATCCACGCGTCGCTCACAGGGCACCTCATCTTTTCCACGCTCCACACGAACGATGTTTTCAGTATCGTGCCGCGGCTTGTGGATATGGGAGTCGAGCCGTTTTTGCTCGCAGCGACTATGAACCTCGGGATTGCGCAACGTTTGGCGAGAAAGATTTGCTCGCATTGCAAAGAGCCGCAGGAAGTTTCGGTTGAAACTATTGAAAAAATTAGAAAGCAGCTCGCGGGGATTCCAAAGGCATACCTCCCTGCGTCACTCGACATCTCCGGTACTTTGATTTTTTATCACGGCAAAGGTTGCGCGCGTTGCGGGAATTCGGGATACTCCGGTCGTACGTCGGTCGCGGAACTTTTTCAATTTACGCCACAAGCGAAACGTTTGATAGAAAGGGGATTTACCGCCGATGAAGGCAGAAAAGAGGCGGCGAGGCAGGGGATGCTCACGCTTCGCCAAGATATTATTCTAAAGGCGATCGAGGGGATTACGACGTTGGAAGAGGTTTTGCGGGTTAGTCAGGAGACGAGCGAAGGGGAATAAGATCATATTATGAAATTTTACTTATCTCGCTGCGGAACTCGCTGCGCTCGGGCAGTCCTCGCTGCGATAAGTAAAATTTCATAATATGATCTCTGAAATAATTTAAATGTATATGAAATCCACTATTCTGATTATTGAGGACGATGCGTTTCTTGCGGGGATATATGCGAAAAAAATGGAAGAGGAGGGTTTTCAGTGCGTTCTTGCGACGAACGGCGAAGACGGGTTGAGGCAGGTTCAAAAAGAGAAGCCAACGTTGATTTTGTTGGATCTTATGTTGCCGAAGATGAACGGATTCGAGGTGTTGGAGGCGTTGAAGCGCGATACGGGAACGGCATCCGTACCCGTTCTCGTGATGACGAATCTCGCGGAGCGAAAAGACGTCGAGCGATGCATGGCGCTTGGCGCGGCAGGATACGTCATCAAAGCCCACGCCTTGCCGCATGAAACGGTCAGTAAGATAAAACAAATATTATCCAAAAGCTAAACATTGCAATATTATATCCGTGTCATTCCCGTGAAGACGGGAATCCAGATCAAAAGGATTATTTTTCACTATCTGGATCCACGCCTACGCTGGGATGACGCATACATCGCATGCCTTCATTTAAGTATAGAGTTCGGTTGGCGGACGGGTCCGTGCAGTCCGGATTAGTTGAGGCGGAGAATAGAGACGCCGCCTCATTAGCTTTGCAGGAACGCGGGTATGACGTCATGCTTTTGGAAACCGCGTCCGCCTTTTCAGCCGGGCAAGGCGGCGGCATGGGTTTTTTGAATCGTATAAACAAAAAGGAGCTTGTGATAGTGGCCAGGACGCTGTCCGTAATGGTTTCCGCTTCCGTTCCTCTCGTTGACGCTGTACGAAACATCGCAAGGCAGACTGAAAATCCAAGACTTAGGGGGTTGTTGGCGCAAGTAGCGTCAGACGTTGAAAGCGGAGGAAAACTTTCCGACGCTTTGGATATTTACGGCAAGGTGTTCGGCGATTTTTTTATTAACATGATCCGATCCGGTGAAACGTCCGGACAGCTCGCCGGCGTGTTGGAATATCTTGCGGATCAAATGGAAAAAGATTACGACCTGAACGCCAAAGTTAAAGGCGCAATGATTTATCCGGCGTTCATCATGTCAGGGCTTTTCGTGGTCGCGTTTATAATGATGTCTTTCGTGATTCCAAAGTTGACCGCGATTCTGGAGGAGGCGGACGTCGCTCTACCGTTAAGTACGCGAATTTTGATAACAGTATCCGGTGCTTTTGAAAATTATTGGTGGCTTATTCTTATTTTTATGGCAGTCATTGCCGGAGTTATCCGCTCGTGGCTTTCGACTCCTGGTGGGAGGTATCTTTGGGATTTAATGAAAATGCGAATCCCGATTTTCGGAGGGTTGTTGCAACGAATTTATGTGGTTCGGTTCGCGCGTTCGCTTTCAACTCTAAACAAAGGCGGTGTGGACATGGTTTCTTCTCTTGAAATAGTAGCGGGTGTCATGGGAAACGCCGCATGGAAACATCTCGTGTTCCTGACCATACAAGAGCTGAACGAAGGAAATTCCATTGTCACTGCCATGATGAGGGAGAAGTATGTTCCGTCCATGATGATTCAAATGTTAGGAGTTGGGGAGGATACCGGACGTATTCAAGAGGTATTAGAGAGGTTAAGCTCGTTTTTCACAAGAGAAATCGACAATACCGTTGCGAACCTCGTGTCTCTCATAGAGCCGGCAGTCATGATTTTACTAGGCGTTGGCGTAGGAGTGATGGTTTCCGCGATATTATTGCCTTTGTACAGTCTATCGTCGGCTGTCTAATATCCTGTTTCACTCATTGTCTGCATGTGATAAACTATCCACATATTAATAATTCATCTTTTAACAAAGACGTTTATGAAACGCAAAGGTTTTACACTAATTGAGTTGCTGGTCGTTATCGCTATCATCGGATTGCTCGCTACGCTTGCCGTTGTCGCGTTCGGCAACGCGCGGCAGAAAGCTAACGACGCAAAGCGTGTAGCGGACATTCGAGGTATAGTCGCGGCATTCGCATCCGCATCACAGGACGGCGCTGCTTTGTGCGATGCGACAGGAGCAGCTCCATGTGCGGCAGGTACTACGGTCAGCCAGTGCGGACTTTTTACGCCCGCATGCGTGGCAGGAAATTCCGACGTCACTAAAAATTACATAAACCTGTCAAATATCAAGGATCCTCAGTATACGGCTGCCTGTGGCGGCGCTCCTTACGCGGCTTGCGACTATACGCTTGTAGTAGCAGGAAGTATCTCGGATTTCACAATCGGTTTCGTCACGCAGCAGAGTGATTTGCAGGGGTTGTCCGCAGGAACGTCGCATGAAGCCAACCAAAACGGGTTGCTGAATTAAAAAGCGGGTTGTTCGTCAAAATAATAGAGTATGAAAACAAAGGGAGGTTTCACCATTCTTGAGTTGCTCATTGTTTTGGCGATCGTCGGAACGCTTGTTGGCGTTGCAGTTTACTCTCTCGGCGTCTCCCGCGCAAAAACCCGCGATGCAAAACGCGTATCCGATGTTAGCGTGATTAGAAGTTCTTTAAGCCAGTACTGGCTGCAAAAAGCGAGCTATCCGGTAACGCAAGGAGAAGGGGTATTGCTAGGCAGTCAGGGCGCTAATGCGGACGGACTTACGTCAGAAGGATTCATAGGCAAGAGCGGAGGAGGTGCAGTTATTCTTCCAATGGTTCCGGTTGGTCCGAAGTCAGGAGAGTTCTACCGTTATAAAGGCGCAACTGGAGGATATTCGCTTCAATTCAAAACAGAGCGAGATACGGCATATGGAAAAGCCGGAACGTATTTCGCTCATTCGGGCGGCGTTGATCAGGAGGATACGGAAAAATGAGCCAGTATCTAACTATTCCGTTCGCCGCCGTGCTCGGCGCTTGCTTAGGTTCGTTCGCGAATGTGGCAGCCATCCGTCTTCACGCGATGACGTCTCTCGGCGGCAGATCACGTTGTCCGGAATGCGACGCGCCGATCCGTCCGCGCCACCTTGTCCCGATTTTTTCCTGGCTGGCGCTTCGAGGTCGTTGCGCGGATTGCGGAGCAAAAATTCATATTCAATATCCGCTAGTAGAATTACTCTGCGCCGCGTTAGTGGTTTTGGCGGCTATAAGACACGATCCGTTTCTTGGTTATGCCGCGCCTTTCGCATTTGAGACGATTATTTCCATCTCACTCGTGATAGTTTCAGTTATGGATCTTAGGTGGAGTGAGCTTCCGGTTGAGGTTCTTGTTTTAGTCGGAATAGTCGGTGCGATTTGGAATTTATTTTTTGGTTGGTTAAACGGCGAAATCATTACTTCCGCTATCTCGATCGCTACCGGAACTGCGGTTGGGACGGTATTTTTCGGCGCGCAATGGGCGCTCTCAAAAGGAAAGTGGCTAGGGAGCGGCGACGTTTGGTTCGGCGCCATGATGGGACTCGTTCTCGCGTGGCCAACTACGGCTTATGCAATATATCTCTCATATATTTTTGGAGGATTCGGAGTGGGGATGCTTTATGTTTTGCGTAAGGTTAAAAAGGGAATGCGTGTCCCTTTCGCGCCGGCATTATCTCTTGGACTCATGGCCGCGCTTTGGTTTCAGCCGTATTTTGACGAACGACTAAAGTTTCTTTTCGGAATATGAGATCTTGCAAATTGTGTCATTCCCGTGCAGACGGGAATCCATTTCCTCGAAATATCAGGAATAGGATTTTCACGGTCTGGATCCACCCGAAAGCTTTCGTGGGGATGACACGGGGATGGATGACAAAGAAAGGATTCACCATCATGGAGCTCATGGTTAGCATAACGATCTTGATGTTGATTTCAGCGGCAACAGTATTCGGATTAAGGGGAGCGAGGGAGAGAGAGGAATTGCAGACCGCCGCGCGTTTATTGGCCGGTGACATTCGTTCAGTGGAAACAAGGGCTCTCGCCGGATCGAACGTAAAAGTTTGCGCGGTCTCGGCAGCCACTGTAAAAGTTTGTGAAGCTGAAAATCCATCGCTTGAAGCATGCGTTTCGGATTGCGCGCCAACATCGCCTCCTATATTCGGAGTGCGTTTTTCAGCGCAGGATAGCAGATATACGCTGTTTGCAGATACGGAATCCGAGGATTGGCGTTTGACTTCAGCGCGGGAATCTATCGCGCCGCGAACCTTGAATACGCTCGGTAGCAATCGAGTGGTAATTGATGATATTACGACGGAATCGGGACAGATAGCCGCGGTAGATATAGGAATTGAGCGTCAGAACGGTCGCGTTCGAATCAACGCCTGCGGTGAAGTTGGACTTCCGGATTGCGCGCCGACTGAACCGCGAACGGCCTCAATACTTTTGCGTCACCTCGGTACGGATCAAACCGTAACGATTAAGGTGAACGCCGTTAGCGGACGCGTTACAATAGAATAGATCGATGATATATGAAAAAGTTGCTGAACGGACAAACTCTGATCGAACTGTTGATCGCAAGCGGTGTAATCGCAGGCGGATTGTTTGCCTCTGTTACTTTGATTTTTTCAAACCTACGGCTTTCCGACCGCGATTCGGATTCCGTTGTCGCGATAAATCTTGCGCGGGAGGGAATAGAGCAAGCGAGGGAGCTTCGCGATTCCAATTGGCTCGCGGGAAATCCGTTTGATAGCGGAATGTTCGTCGCCGGCGGAGACTATTCAGCGACCCCCTCTTGGGATGGCAAAGCCGTTTCGGATCAAATATCTTTTGACTTTACAGCGGATGATTTTTCCGATCCTGCCGCGATAGTTAGATCGTCCACAGAGCCCGAAAATCAAGGATTTTTAACGCAAAATTCAGGAGTCGCGGCTGATCCGACTTTATGGAGGCGTCTCATCACGTTCCATCCCGTTTGCGATGCGCCCGGAGGATTTACATATAAAAACGATGGGGAAACTTGCGGAGGAGATTCGACCGTTGGCGTGAGAGTCGAATCGCGCGTGCGTTGGATGCGTAAAGGTAAGTCATTTGAACGAGTACTTTATGAAGATCTTTTCGATTGGCGGTAGGGGCGCGATTACCGCGCCAGGGCGGGAGAACCCCGCCTCTACGTTTGCTACGAAAAAACCCGGATTTTCCTTAATAGAGATGTTGGTAGTCGTCGCGATTTTTTCGGTTACGGTTTTGGTGTTGGCGCAGACGTTCGCTTCGTTCAATCAACTTCATCGCAGGATTTCAAACTCGACAGTTTTGAATCAGGACATGCGGTTTGTTACCGAGTCGCTCACGAGAGCTGTTCGACAATATCCGCTTACATTCGTAGGAGGGGGAATACCATCCAAGCAAAATGAGATTCAATTGAATCAGCCGGACGGCACGCTATACAGAGTAAAGCTTTCTGCTGAAGGGGATCCGGCTTGCGACGATCTGCCGTCCATCTCGTGTCTCTTGTTATCGAAAGACGGCGGAGCCACGTGGACGCCGATTACAGGCAAGCGTGTCAACGTGGAACGTTTCGACGTGTACGCGCGGCCTCCCGTATCGCCGTTTGAATCCGTCGGCGGAATTTATCCGAACGACGTACAGCCGTTCGTTACTTTTTCGATAAAATTAAGATACGTCGCCTCTAACTCGAAAGACGATACGACGCTAGAGACGCAGTCAACCGTATCGTCACGCACGTATCAACGCTGATATGAAATTATCACGTAACACGCGACACGCGACACGCAACGAGAGGAACTTGGCTGGAAACATCCTGCCGTTGGCTTTGATCGTGACGTTTACAATCGTACTCGCGGGCGTCGGAATCGGGACGGTGGTTTTGGAGGGGTCGAGTCGAGCGCGTGAAATCGACGATAGCGTTGCCGCATATTATATGGCGGATTCAGGAATAGAGCGCGAGTTGTTTGAGTTGCGAAAGCGTGAAGCGACGCTTCAAGATGTTGCCGCGCTCTCCAGCCAATATCCAAACGCCGGAACTTGGAAATCAACTGCTGCGATAGAGACGGCGGATCAAAAGACGTTTGAGACAATATCGCAGGGTGATTTTCACGTCGTGGATTTATTTGATCCGAACAATCTCGGCTCGGCTGGCGGCGTCGATCAATTGCAGATTGATTGGTCCGGAGCTGCGCAGCTTGAGATTGGTTACGCGCAATGGACGTCAGGAGCGATAGTGACATGGCCGAGCGAGGATTCGTATGTTTTTGAAACAGGAGCAGGTCCGTCATACACAATCGCAGGGCTAGACGCGACAAAGGCGTATAGATTTCGGATCAAAGCGATGAACGGAGATGCCGCAAACGTCGTCGTGACCGCGTTTAACGGCGGATCGCCGGTTCCGTTTCCTGGCGACATCACGTTGTCCGCCGAGGGAACGTACGGAAAAGCGACTCAAAAAACCGCCGTTACTTTACCGAAGCTCGACGTTCTTTCCGAAATTTACGGTTTCGTGATTTTTTCGGAATGCCAGATATTGAAGGGGGTCGGAGGAGTCCCGATTTGTCCGTGAAGTACCAGGTACGTACCTGGTACGTATTCTGGCCAAGATTAACAATCCTCAATGTTTTTGAGTATTTTAAGTAGAGTGTGTGGATAAGGTACCAGGTACGTACCTGGTACGTGTGTATAAACAAAGAGCGCACCGTCGGGAGACATGAGCGCGGAGTTCCGTCTTGCGACGGCGCGTCTCTTTGTCTCACGCGGTGCGCGAGGCTACTTCTGCGGTCCGGAGGAGTTGATCACGACGGTGCTGGTTCCAGGCCCGAAGCCGAGCATTCGGTCGTACGTCTCCTTCTCGCTCTCACGAGACGTCAGCGACTTGTCCCGATCGCGGGAACCCTCGGTGTGCTTGCCCTTGTCGCTCTTGCTCGCCTTGCTGGACTTGCTCGAATGTTTTCCCACTGTATCCTCTTTTCTGCGCTGTCGCGCGGTTTGTCTGGAACTGTTACCAACGGTGCTTTATTAGCATTTTTTTTAGTTATTGTCAAGAGCGGTTGGTCTTCCACGTACTTCGCTTTTCCTCTATTTTTCCTGTAAACTTTCATTATGACCAAATCCGACGCCGCCAAGCGTGTTGATAAACTTCGGGCGGAAATTGACCGGTATCGTTACCAATATCACGTTTTGAACGCCCTAGAGATATCCGAGGCGGCTTTGGATGCATTGAAGCATGATCTGTATAAGTTGGAGCAGGAATATCCGGATCTCGTCACCTCCGACTCTCCGACGCAGCGCGTTGCCGGAAAGGCGATGGAGGGGTTTAAGAAGGTCAGGCATGAAGTCCCGATGCTTTCGATCGAGGACGCTTTTTCGCGCGAAGAAGTGGACGAGTGGCTGGCGCGAATGAAAAGGTTACGTCCGCACGCGGCGTTTGATTTTTTTGCGGATCCGAAGATGGACGGTCTCGCCGTATCTTTGATCTACAAAGATGGGATTTTTGTCCGCGGCGCCACGCGAGGTGACGGGAAAGTGGGGGAGGATGTCACGCATAATTTGAGAACCATCGAAGCGATTCCTCTTACGCTCCGAAAAACGTTTAAGGGCCGTCTCGAAGTTCGCGGCGAGGTTTACATGACGAAGACGCAGCTTGAAGCGTTGAATAAGAAATTGAAGAAGCGCGGCGAGTCGGCGCTCGCGAATCCACGAAACGCGGCAGCGGGTTCCATTCGCCAGCTCGATCCGAAGATCGCGGCAGAGCGCGGTTTGTCTTTCATGGGATACGGCTTGCTCGGCGATGAGACGCTAAAGACTTGCGAAGAGAGGCACGCGGCTTTGCGGCAATTCGGATTTCCGATAAATGCGAACGCGAAATATTGCCGGACGCTTGATGAAGTTGAGAAGGTTTTTGATTCGCTTCAAAAAAAGCGCGACTCTCTTGATTATTGGATCGACGGTCTTGTGGTGAACGTGAACGACGACGCGCTTTTTTCGTCGCTTGGCGTTGTCGGAAAAACACCGCGCGCCGTTGTCGCCTGGAAATTTCCGGCGGAGCAGGGGACGTCTATCGTGCGGGATATTGTAGTTTCAGTCGGACGCACGGGAGCGCTCACGCCGGTCGCGATTTTAGATCCCGTCCGACTCGTCGGTACGACCGTGACTCACGCGACTTTGCATAATCAGGATGAAATTGAACGACTCGGTTTGAAAATCGGCGATACGGTTATCGTTGAAAAAGCGGGAGACGTCATACCGAAAGTAATCAAAGTTTTGACCAAACTTAGGACCGGAAAAGAAAAATCGTTTCATATGCCGAAACATTGTCCGATTTGCAGTTCGCCGGTTGAACGCAGAGAAGGTGAAGTTGCGACAGTTTGTACTAATAAGAGATGTTTTGCGCAGGAATTGCAGAGGTTATTGCACTTCGTCAGCAAGAACGCGGTGGATATTCGCGGTCTTGGCGATAAGATAATGGAAATGCTTCTAAGTCAGGGCTTGGTTAGAGAGGCGGCGGATTTGTTTAAACTTAAAAAAGAGGATTTGTTAGGATTGCCCGGTTTCGCACAGCAGGCATCGTCCAAGTTGGTAGAAGAAGTCCAATCGCGACGAAGCATCCCGCTCGAGCGTTTCATTAACGCGCTCGGGATCCGACATATAGGCGAAGAGACGGCGCGCGATTTGGCGTCTGCATTCGGGACGTTTGTGAAATTTCGTCACGCCTCAAAAGATGAGTTGACCGCGATCAATGGAGTCGGTGAAGTCGCGGCGGATTCCGTCAAGGAATTTTTTGCGGATTCGCATGAAGCGCATCGTCTCGATAATTTGCTTGAAGTAGTCACGATTTCGAGCGCTCCGAAAAAAGCCGCAGGAAAATTAACCGGCACGAGTTGGGTTTTGACCGGAACTTTGGAATCCATGTCGCGCGAAGAAGCGAAGGCGGCGATCAGGGAACGCGGCGGCGAAACGTCCGAGTCGGTATCCGAGAAGACCACATATCTAGTAGCTGGCGCGAGTCCGGGTTCGAAATACGATAAGGCGAAGAAGCTGGGAGTGAGAGTGTTAGATGAAAAGGAAATGCTCGGGATGTTGAAATAAGTCACCCATTCTCCATCTAAGTAATGTGTCATTGCGAGGAGGCTCGTGCGACGTGGCAATCTTTATAAGAGATTTACTTTGAAAGATTGCCGCGTCGTTGCTACTCCTCGCAACGACAGGGGTATTAGATTGCCACGTCGCCTGCTGGCTCCTCGCAATGACATAGGCCTCTATTCTAAAATCAGGTTTTCAGATACAATTTTTCCATTATGCCACTGACGCGGAAAGAGGTAGAAACGCTTGCAGAGCTCGCGCGTTTGAAGTTGTCGGAAGAGGAATTGACTAGCGCTGAAAAAGATTTGGATTCCATACTTGGATATGTCGATCGATTGCAGAAAATTGATACGTCCGGAGTTTTGCCGCACGGAATTTCTTCGACTGAAATCGGGTGGCGTTCGGATACGGTTTTCGAGTGCGACGATGCAACGCGAGAATTGATATTGGCGAATTTCCCGGCGCGCCGTGGAGATCTTCTTGAAACTCCGGCGGTTTTCGAGGAACCGAAAAAATAATCAACATGCCAAAGCCACTCAACGAACTTACGATTTCAGAATCTGAACAAATGCTGCGTGCCGGCGATGTTTCGTCGCGCGAGATAACTGACGCTTGTTTGAAGGAGGTCCGTTCGCAGAACGTCACGTTAAACGCATTTTTAGACGTGTACGAGGAAGAAGCGCGCTCTGCGGCGGATCGTTCGGATGAACGCAGAGCGGAAAGAAATTCGTTCGGTCCGCTCGACGGCGTTCCTATCGCGTTGAAAGATAACATTTTATTTCAGGAAAAACGTTGCACTGCCGGATCGAAGATGCTCGCGAACTATACGGCTACAACTCACGCTACCGTAACCAAGAAGTTGCTTGAAGCTGGCGCGGTGATACTCGGCAAAACAAACATGGACGAGTTTGCCATGGGATCGTCCACCGAACATTCCGCGTTCGGCCCGACGCGAAATCCGCGAGACATTGAACGAGTTCCCGGCGGTTCGTCTGGAGGAAGCGCTGCGGCTGTCGCGGCTCGGATGTGTTCCGCCGCTTTAGGATCGGACACGGGAGGATCCATTCGACAACCCGCGTCTTTTTGCGGTGTAGTCGGACTAAAGCCGACATACGGAAGAGTTTCACGATCTGGTCTCATGGCAATGGCATCGTCGCTCGATCAGATCGGACCCATCACAAGGACAGTTGAAGACGCGGAGATTTTGCTTGAGACAATCCAGGGATATGATCCGGCTGACGAGACAACGGCGGACGTTGAGAATTTTTCTCGTGTGAAGCGCGAGAGTCTGTCCGGAGTACGTATCGGTTTGCCGAAACAGGCGTGGGGAGAGGGGATGGATAGTGGAGTTCGCGAGCGCGTTGAACAGGCGATTAGCGTTTTGAAGGAAGCTGGTGCGGAAGTTCAAGAAGTGGATTTGCCTTATGCGGACGCGGCGTTGGCGGCTTATTATCTCATAATGCCGTGCGAAGTTTCGGCGAATATGGCTAGATTCGACGGAATTCGCTACGGGATTCGTACTGGAGGGCTCCCGCTTTTTGAAACTTACGCTCATGCTCGAGCGAGTGGATTAGGTTCCGAAGTCCGACGACGCATCCTACTTGGGACGTACGCGCTTTCACGCGGATACTACGACGCGTACTATCTTCAGGCGAAAAAAGTTCAGACGTTGATCCGTCGCGCGTACCATGACGCTTTCGAGCAAGTGGATATTCTCTTAACCCCAACGGCACCCACAACTGCATTTAAGATCGGAGAAAAAATTTCCGACCCGCTTACGATGTATCTCGAAGATATTTTTACGGTCGGAGTAAACGTCGCCGGAGTCCCGGCGGTTTCCGTCCCATGCGGAGACTTCGAGGGACTGCCTGTTGGAATGCATCTGGTCGGCAAATGGTTCAAGGAGGCGGAGTTATTGTCTACTGCTCGCATTTATGAGGAACGACGCGGTTGACGCTTATGGATTACGAAACAACAACCGCCGGTTTCAATTATCTTCCAATCTTGTACGTCGCAATCGGGCTGGTTTTTGCGGTTTTTCTGGTTCAGCTTATTAGGAAACTTAGCGGCGCCTTGTTGCGTCCGGAAATGTATGGCGTATCAAGACAGGAAATCAAAACAAGTTGGGAGAATATAAAGAAAACTTCGGGACAGGGGATGATGGGAGCGAAAATCGCGATCATGGAAGCCGACGCGCTTCTCGATTCCGCGCTCAAGTCCATGTCCATGCCCGGATCGTCCATGGCGGATCGGTTACGCGTGGCGCGGTATAAATATCCAAAGTTGAATAAAGTCTGGTGGGCGCATAAATTGCGGAACCAACTTGTGCATGAATCGTCTTTTCAACTGGGATCCGGTCAGGCGAAACAGGCGCTCGACGAATACGAGAGGGCGTTTAAGACGATGAATTTGCTGTGATCCCATTCTTCGAGTCCCATCAGTATTTTCTTGGACCTCTGCGTTTGCAAACGTGGGGGACGTTTGTTGCAATAGGATTTTTAGCCGGAACGTTCATCGCGTCGCGTCGCGCGAGCAAGAAAGGATTGGATCCGGCGGTCGTATGGGATTTGGCATTTTGGGCTTTTCTTTCAGCCATGGTCGGATCGCGTTTGTTTCACGTAATTTTTTACGAACCCGTTTATTATCTCGCTCATCCATTGGAAATAATCAATCCTCTCGCTCCCGGTTATGCCATATTCGGAGGATTTGCCGGCGCAGCGTCGGCCGTATGGTTCTTTGCGAAAAGGAAGGGCTTGGATTTTCTCGCATATGCGGATATCATGGCTTGGGGTTTGCCGTGGGGTTGCGGGATAGGAAGGATCGGATGCTTTCTCATTCACGATCATCCCGGCACTTTGACCTCGTTTGTCGGCGCCGTTAAATATCCCGGCGGCTCGCGGCATGATCTTGGATTGTACCTTTCCGTTTTCGGTTTTGTTCTGGGTCTCGTTTTTCTACTACTCGATCGAAAACCGCGAAGAAAAGGATTTTGGGTCGTCGCCTTTCTAGTGGCGGAAAGTTTGTCGAGATTTTTTCTCGATTTTCTGCGCGTTGCGGATACAAGATACGGTCCGCTCACACCGACTCAATGGACTGTAATATTAATTTTTTCTTTATGTCTTCTACTGAACAAGCGCAAAAAGTTTTTCTCCTAGGATCTATCGTTCTCGGAGTTCTCATCGTCGGCGGTTTGATTTGGGCGGTTACATCGACCGGAACAGGAATAGGAGTGGATTCAGGCGGTGGCGCCCCCGCATTCTCCGATGACAACGATCCGTCGTACGGACCGGGTGAAGCTAAAGTCGTTGTGCGAACATACGGCGATTTTCAGTGCCCGGCTTGCAAGGCCGCCGAACCCGGGTTTCGTTATGCGTTAAAAACCTACGGGGATAAGGTGCGTTTCGTATGGAACGATTTTCCGCTACAGAGCTTGCATAAGAATGCTTTGACCGCCTCTAACGCCGCAAGATGCGCTGAAGATCAGGGGAAGTTTTGGGAATATCACGACAGGTTATACGACGACCAATCCTCGTGGTCGGATCTTATATCGCCGCAACAGTCTTTTGTTGAGTATGCCTCGGCACTCGGCTTGGACAAGGGTTTATTCGAATCATGCTTGGCTGAGAAAAAAAACAACAACAAGATAATGGACGACGTTGCCGAAGGAAATCGAATAGGAGTAAACGCGACCCCGACGTTCTTTATAGGAAATACGAAGATCGCCGGAGTCATGGATCAATCGCAATGGGATAAAGAGATCCAAAGCCGCTTGACCGAGAAATAACCGCAAAGTATCTTACCCGTCACCGGGGCGATCAGGGTGGGACAAATGGGGGGGGGCGGGACAAGCCCGCCCCTACCAATTCGGGCGAACACATCGGTCTCGCCCCTACGCTACTCACTACAAACTACTCACTACTAACTCTCACATATATGTCCATGCTTCAAGATGAATCTCCTGTGGCAAATTTCACAGGTACGCCGAAGACCATGTTTTTTCTTGGATTGTTTATTGGAATTTCATCGGTTACCACTTTGGCTCTGGCGGTTTTAGTCGGGCTTCTGGTTTCAGGCAAAGGACTGCCTGTTACGGGAGCAATCGCCGCGCAAGGAACCGCGCCCGTTGCCGTCGCGCCGTCGCCATCGGAGCAACCGGATGCTCCGCCTGCGGGTCCGGTAAAGAATGTCGATGAAGCAGTGGATCATATTCGCGGAAACAAGAGCGCGAAAGTGACTCTCATCGAATATTCGGACTTTGAATGTCCTTTTTGTCTTCGACACGATGCGACGATCAAGCAGGTCATGAAGGATTATCCGAACGACGTCCGTATAATTTATCGTCACTTCCCGCTATCATTCCATCCTGAAGCGCAAAAGGCGGCAGAGGCATCGGAGTGCGCCGCGAAGCAGGGTAAGTTTTGGGAAATGCACGACAAGATTTTCGAAGCCAATTCTGCCAGCGCCATGTCAGTTGCAAAATGGAAAGAAGAAGCGCGCAAGATGGGTTTGAATGGAGATAAGTTTGATAAGTGTCTTGATTCGGGCGAAACGGCCGCTCGTGTATCCCAAGATCTTCAAGAGGGGACGATCGCCGGAGTTGCGGGCACGCCAGGAACGTTCGTAAACGGACAATTGATCGAAGGAGCGGTTCCTTACGCCACCATAAAACAAGCGATTGACGCAGCCTTAAAGGGCTAGGATAAGTCAAAAATCAAACCTCTCCCCTTAAGATAAGGGGAGATTAAGAGGGGTTATGATGCGTTTTGTATCGGTTCGAATCGGGTCGGCTTTACAACCTACCCGATTTGTGCTATATTGTTTGCAGCAAGTAAATCTTTTTCCCTCCTTAAACAAATAAGTGAGCAGTGAAAAGATCTTAGGTCGGCTTGCATATAAGATTATTTGTGAAAGGACTATGGCGAAAAAGCTATACGTAGGTGGTCTGCCTTACGCAACCACCGAGAACGCTCTTCGTGAGTACTTTTCCCAAGCGGGCAACGTCGAATCGGCGATGATTATCTCCGATAAGATGACCGGTCGCTCAAAGGGTTTCGGTTTCGTTGAAATGTCAACGGACGACGAAGCTCAAAAGGCGATCGAAATGTTCAATGGGAAAGACTTCGAAGGACGCTCGCTCGTAGTGAACGAAGCTCGCCCCATGGAAGCTCGTCCTCCACGCTCCGGCGGTTTCGGCGGCAGCGGCGGCAGTCTCCCGCCCCTGCAGCAGCCGCAGCCACGGCGGATACGGCGGCCAAGGTGGCGGACGCTGGTAATCACGCGAACGAACAAAAACCCCTCACGGGGTTTTTTGTTATCCACAGGGAATGTTTTTGATATGGTGGTATACTCGTTTCAATTCATGAAACATTTTATTTTGATATGAACACTATGACAAACGAAAGACGTTTTTGTTTTGATATGCGCACACTGTTTTTTGCAGCCGCGATAGCCGCATTGAGCATCATTGGGATCGCTTCAACGACCAAGCATGCTGATGCGTACGTGTGCATATATCAGCAAACTGTAGGAGGGGCAATCGGGGATTTTAATAACGCGGCTAACTGGACCGGCTGTAATTCAGCGGCTCCTCAGCCCGGTGACGATGTGGTTATAGTTTCCGGAACATCTACGCAGTTAAGCGCGAACGCGAAGTTTGCCGCGTTGAATACAAGTGGAACTGTTGATGCGTTGACGTTTGACTTGATGGCATCGTCTACTGTCACCGTTAACAACGGCGGCGTCGTAACTTCCACGAGCGGAAATTTGGGATTCGGAGGATCGCTCAATGTTGGGAATGCTGGGACGAGCGCACTGGGAACAATTTCAGGAACGATAAACGTTTCTTCTTCCGCGCAATTTCTTGGAGCTTCAACAAAGTTTGAACTCGGATCGAGCACGAGTACTTTTTATAGCGGATTCACCATA
Organism: uncultured Gammaproteobacteria bacterium; assembly: GCA_964595075.1. Taxonomy (GTDB): domain Bacteria; phylum Patescibacteriota; class Patescibacteriia; order 2-12-FULL-60-25; family 2-12-FULL-60-25; genus JAHJFW01. The sequence continues at coordinate 44,031 of CAZQNT010000003.1, forward strand.
GGCCAGAGCGCGACTGTAAATGGGAATACAGGAAAATTGGAATTCATAGGCAATCCTTCAATTAGTGCCGCTACTTGGAATATGGGGAGTGCAACTGTTTATTTCACAGGCGGCGAAGCGCAGACGTTGCTGTATGCGGAAGTAAATAACACAGGATTTGGGAATGTAAAAGTTAATAAAACACCAGCCACAACATTGACCCTCTCAGGCAACGGGACTTCCACGGGTACGTTCACGATTGAACGCGGTACCTTGTCACTTGGAACAAATACTCTAAACGTCGGTGTAAACTTCAATGTGAACGGAGGCGTATTAACTGCCGGAACAGGAACGCTGAATCTTAACGGTTCCGGAGCGCAGACGGTTAGTTCGACAGCGCTTTATAATTTGTCTATAGCCAAATCAGGCAACTCTGTAACGTTCTTAACTAACGTTACTTCAACAAATAATTTCACCATCACAGGTGGCACGCTTGATCTTGGAACCGTCGCTTTCGACGTAGGGGGAGACTTCGTTGTAAACGGCGGCGTGTTTACACCGGGGACTGCAACTACAACATTGCATGGAGCGAATTCGCAAAGCGTAAGTTCTACGAGTTTTGCTGCACTTACGATCGACAAGTCAGCAGGAACAGTTACGTTTACAGGCAATACGACATCAACCGGAGGGTTCAATCTGACGGGCGGAACGCTTTCTCTTGGAACGAACAGGTTCAACGTTGGCGGAGACTTCGCGGTAAAAGGCGGCGTGTTTACACCAGGGACCGCAACAACAACGTTAAACGGCGCGTCTGGGCAAAGCGTAAGTTCTACAAGCTTTTATGACTTGGTTATTGATAAGTCAGGAGGTACTGCCACGCTGTCAACGAACGCCACGACAACCGGCAACTTCGCGTTATTGTCAGGGACCCTTTCTCTAGGAACAAAAGCATTTGACGTTGGTGGAGGATTTACAGTAAACGGCGGCGTGTTTACACCGGGTACGGCTACTACGACCTTGAACGGCGCCGCGCCGCAAAGCGTAAGTTCTACGAGTTTTGCTGCACTTACGATCGACAAGTCAGCAGGAACAGTTACGTTTACAGGCAATACGACATCAACCGGAGGGTTCAATCTGACGGGCGGAACGCTTTCTCTTGGAACGAACAGGTTCAACGTTGGCGGAGACTTCGCGGTAAAAGGCGGCGTGTTTACACCAGGGACCGCAACAACAACGTTAAACGGCGCGTCTGGGCAAAGCGTAAGTTCTACAAGCTTTTATGACTTGGTTATTGATAAGTCAGGAGGTACTGCCACGCTGTCAACGAACGCCACGACAACCGGCAACTTCGCGTTATTGTCAGGGACCCTTTCTCTAGGAACAAAAGCATTTGACGTTGGTGGAGGATTTACAGTAAACGGCGGCGTGTTTACACCGGGTACGGCTACCACGACCTTGAACGGCGCCGCGCCGCAAAGCGTAAGTTCTACGAGTTTTGCTGCGCTTACGATCGACAAGCCGGCTGGTATTGCAGTAACGTTTTCGGGCAACACGACATCAACCGGAGGGTTTAAGATCACCGGAGGTACGCTTTCTCTCGAAACCAAAGCATTCGACGTTGGTGGAGACTTCGTTGTCAACGGAGGCGTGTTTACACCTGGAACTGCAACTACCACTTTGAACGGCGCATCTGCTCAAAGCGTTAGCTCAACAAGTTTCATGGGTTTGGTAATCGACAAATCAGCAGGCACAGTCACGTTTACCGGCAATACGACATCAACCGCAGGATTAAGGATCACGGGCGGAACGCTTTCGCTCGGAACGAACAGGCTCAACGTTGGTGGAGACTTCGAGGTAAACGGCGGAACGTTTACTCCGGGGACCGGTCTCTTGGTACTCAACGGCGCATCCGCTCAAAGCGTTAGCTCGACGAGCTTTGAAGATCTGACGATCGATAAGTCGGGAGGAACCGTGACGCCGGCTGTTAATACAACGTCAACAGGCAACCTGGTGTTATTGGGCGGCACGCTCGCGCTTGGAACAAAAGCATTGGATATCGGAGGAGATTTCACGGTAAACGGAGGCGTGTTTACACCTGGAACTGCAACTACCACTTTGAACGGCGCATCCGCTCAAAGCGTTAGCTCGACAAGTTTCATGGGTTTGGTCATCGACAAATCAGCCGGCACGGTCACGTTTACCGGTAATACGACATCAACCGCAGGATTCAGGATCACGGGCGGAACGCTTTCGCTTGGAACGAACCGGCTCAACGTTGGTGGAGACTTCGAGGTAAACGGCGGAACGTTTACTCCCGGAACAGGTCTCTTGGTACTCAACGGCGCAGCCGCTCAAAGCGTTAGCTCGACGAGCTTTGAAGATCTGACGATCGATAAGTCGGGAGGAACCGTGACGCCGGCTGTTAATACAACGTCAACAGGCAACCTGGTGTTATTGGGCGGCACGCTCGCACTTGGAACAAAAGCATTGGATATCGGAGGAGATTTCACGGTAAACGGTGGCGTGTTTACACCCGGAACTGCAACTACAACTCTAAACGGATCCGGCGCGCAGAGCGTCAGCTCGACGGCTTTTACAGGTCTGGTGATTGATGGAGGCACCGTGACGTTTACCGGCAATACTACTTCGACGGCAGGGGTAAAAGTGACTTCCGGAACGTTTTCGCTTGGAAGCAACCGATTCAACATAGGCGGAGACTTCGTAGTCAACGGCGGAACGTTTACTCCCGGAACAGGTCTCTTGGTACTCAACGGCGCAGCCGCTCAAAGCGTTAGCTCGACGAGCTTTGAAGATCTGACGATCGATAAGTCGGGAGGAACCGTGACGCCGGCTGTTAATACAACGTCAACAGGCAACCTGGTGTTATTGGGCGGCACGCTCGCGCTTGGAACAAAAGCATTGGATATCGGAGGAGATTTCACGGTAAACGGCGGAGTATTCACGCCAAGCAACGCGACAACGACGCTCAACGGTTCAGGTGCGCAAAGCGTCAGTTCAACAAGTTTCGGTCCCCTGGCAATCGATAAATCCGCAGGAACCGTAACGTTCGCAGGAAACACAACGTCAACAGGAGGATTCAAACTCACAGGAGGAACCCTATCTCTTGGAACGAAGGCGTTCGCAGTAGGCGGAGACTTTATAGTCAACGGCGGCGTGTTTACGCCAGGTACAGCGACAACCACACTGAACGGCGCGGGAGCGCAAAGTGTGAGTTCCACAGGATTCTATGACGTAGTCGTCAGTAAATCCGCAGGAACGGCTACGTTGTCGCACGTTAGTAGTACGATAGAAAACATAATGCTCTTAAGAAGCGGTACGCTAAATCTTGGCAATGGAACAACGACGTTTACTGGAGCGGGCACTCCGCTGCAGCTCCCTGGGGGAACATTCAATCCAGCCAATGGTACTGTTTCTTTCCGAGAAACTCAGACGGTGGCGAGCACGACATTCTACAATTTGAATGTCGATCCGGGTGCGGCAAAGACAGCGTCATTAAATGCCAGCACTACTGTTATCGGGAACGTTCATATAAATTCCAATGGAACTCTTGCAATGGGAGCCAACGACTTGACGGTGCTTGGAAATATCAGAAATACAGGATTGATCACCGTCACCACGGGTAATTTTATCCACACCGCGGAATCAGTCCTTTTCACGGATTCAAGCGGAAATGAGTCGGCTTCATACACTAATTCGGCGACAGTATATGTAACCGTGCAGGATACTGATCAGAATATGGATGGAAATACAGCGGAAACGTTCACTATTCCTGTGAACTTTAACGCAGCCGCCGGAAGCGATTTCGATTCGCTAACATTGACAGAGACAGGCGCTTCCACTGGAATATTTAGATCTTCAGGAATAGCGATGACGGCAAATACTGTTGCATACCCCGGAAACAGTGCTTTTGAACTATTGGCGAGCGGTATCGGAACGACGACGTATGTGGATCCCGGTTATGCGACCGACACGGCTTCGGATACAGTAACGCTTACCTATAGCGCTGCAGCGGCGAGTGCGGCAACGACCGGAAGCACTGGCGGAGGCGGCGGCGGAGGATATACGTATACGACCCCCGTGGTAGTCGCCGTGACTACTCCTGCGGCAACTGTAAAGGTGAGTATTGATACGGTTTCACTGGCGAAGATTGCTACGATCGGACAGGCGGTACACAACCTTGTCAAATTGAAGGACGACGGTAACTCGACGACACAGGAAGACAGCGCAGTGTATTACCTCGGCGGAGACGGACGACGCCACGCATTCCCGAACTCGAAGTCATTCTTTAGCTGGTACTGCGATTTTTCCGGAGTGAAGATTGTAAGCGCAGCTGACCTTGCAAGTATCCCGCTTGGAAAGAACGTAACTTATCGAGCGGGTCACAACATGGTTAAGTTCCGAACCGATAACAAGGTTTACGCGGTCACGAAAGGCGGAGTTCTGCGCTGGGTAAAGACAGAGGCATTGGCGATCGCCTTGTACGGAAATACGTGGAACAAGATGATAGACGACGTGGAGGACACGTTCTATACGAACTACGTATTCGGAACGGATATAAGCGCAACAACAGATTTCAGCGCAAGCACGGCTATTGTCTCGGTATCCCATCCTAGCGACTCGATGTCCATAACCGGTTATACTGAAAGCGAGGTTTCTTCTTCAGCGCCTGTTTGTTCCGTAAAAGATACCGATAATGACGGTTTATCAGACGCTGACGAGGCGGTGAACGGAACGAAAGTATCAGTTGCGGATACTGACGGAGATGGATTGAAAGATGGGGAAGAGGTCAATAAGTACGGCACGAATCCCCTAAAAAAGGATACTGATGGAGATGGATACAGCGATGGGGTAGAGGTGAAGGCGGGGAAAGATCCGCTAAAAAAGTAGGGATCCAATATAAGTAAAAACAACACCCGTCTATTCGTGACGATAGACGGGTGTTTATATTTTTCCACAAACGCCACCAGACTTGAACAAAGAGGCAGAGTCCGCTATTCTTTGGTGGCTTCGGTTGAATATCAGAACCACGGAGAGGTCGCATAGTGGTCTAGTGCACTTGCTTGGAAAGCAAGCGTACCGCAAGGTACCGCGAGTTCGAATCTCGCCCTCTCCGAGTGCAGCTCATATCGTGGGCGTCGCTCGGAGAGGATCGGTCATACAGCCGTGGATAGGGTACCGTGAGCGTACCTGGTACCTAGAAACATAAATGGAAACTATGACAAAAAATTCCAAAGGTCTCGGTGTTTCAATTGATGATTTAATGAAATAAAAATATGAAATTAGGTTTTATATCAGATATACACGAAGATATAACGCGGCTTGAACAAGCGGTGAGCATTTTGGAGTCGCATAAATGCGATAAAATAATTTGTTTGGGCGATATTGTGGGATATAGCGTTCCTTATTACGGTTTTTTGTGGTCAAGAAATGCTCCAGAGGTAATGAAACTTGTTAAAAAGAAAAGTGATATTGTGCTCGCTGGCAATCATGATTTGTTTGCGGTAAAAAAATTGCCAAAATATAAAGCTGGATTTAAGTATCCAAAAAATTGGTATGCTTTGGATTATTGGAAACGAAAGGCATTAGCTAAAGATAAAGTTTGGCTTTACGAATACAACGAATTGCCAGCATTGCTAACAAAGAACGACGAAAAATTTATTTCAGAATTACCAGAGTTCGTCGTGGGAAATTTTGCTGGCGTAAAAATTCTTTTATCCCACTATGCCTTCCCTGACTTGGTGGGAAATACCAAATTTGAACCAAAAACCGCAAAAGATGTAAAAAAGCATTTTGAATTTATGAAAAAGCTTGGTTGTAATCTTGCTATTTCCGGACACGATCACAAAGAAGGAATTATGAGATTTACGCCAAAAAAAGTTGAAAACTTTATTTTTGGAAAAGTAAAAATTGATAAAAATACGCCGACCTGGTTTCATGTTCCGAGCGTTGTCAATGGAAGTTTTGCCAACGGGGTTACTATATTTGACACGAAAAGTTTTGAGGTTGAAACAATTCCAATTAAATCAGAACAGCATATTGTCCCCGAATGGAGAAAATTATAAATTACCACCAAAGAAAAACTTGAAATCGTACTTTCCGCTCCGGTTCCCGCCTTCACGCAAGAGTTTCGTGGGCACCGCTCGGAGAGGAATAACAAGAGCCCTGTGGGTAAGGTACCAGGTACGTACCTGGTACTGGAAAACTATTTATTTTGTATGAAACTCTTCCTTACTTCCACGTGCATCTCGTCAAACCTTCGCGAGGCATTTCTCGCATTTCTAGGGAAACCGCCTGGCGGTGTGAAGCTTTATTTCATTCCCACGGCGAGTGATGTCGAAGATGAAAAATTCTACACTGTGAAATCAATGGATGATTTTGCTGCAATTGGCGTGGATCCAATTTGGTATTCACTGAAGTTTAAAACGCCGGGACAGGTTGCCCACGAACTCGCAGATGCGGATATGATATGGGTGAATGGCGGTAACACCTTCTATCTTCTTGAAGTCGCCCGTCGTACCGGTTTTATGGAAACCGTCAATGAACTCGTGTGTAACAAAGGCGTGATGTATGGCGGAACTAGCGCCGGTACAATACTTGCTACACCGTCAATCGAGATTGCGAGTTGGGGACACGATACAGATCCGAACGATGTCGGTATAAAGGATTTTACGGGATTCGATTTTGTTAATATTCTTACACAGGTTCATTACGATCCATCGACGCACAGGGATATACTTCTCTCGAAAAAACAACAGCTCCCAATTTATGCAATTCCTAACGGCGCAGCGATTGAAGTGAATGACGATCAGATCGTGGTTTACGGAAACGTCGAAGTTTTGTAATTATATCGTGGCCGTCATTACCTCTGAAATTTATGATGGCGAAACAAAGCCCGATGCATCAACAGAGCACTCAAAAGGAACTTCCATATCGTCTTTTTTAAGACGAGCATGAATGCGTATTCTGGCTGAACGTCCCGTGTCTTTAGAAAAATCAAGACCGAAGTTATGAAGTCCGTGCATCTGGATCCAGCTTCTGGCATTCTGTAGGGCCTCGTCTTTCGTTGTTTTAGTTTCAACATCAAGATTGTGGATTGTAACTGTTTTCATGGTGCCGCTGCGGTGCGGATAAGTAACTTGCAGAACGTATCGACCTTCCGGGAACCCACGTTCTTGATCCATGTGCGCCACGTGTTCAGCTCTTGTCTTATCATGAGCAACACGGCTTTTTTCGACGCGTTTTCGTATTATTTCATCTATTTCTTGTCGTTTCGTCGAGAGTGGCAACGTCGTATCTAAGACGTCGAACTCACGGGCATCGTATATGCCGTTTTCGTCAAGAATTACTACACCCACTGTTTTTTCGTTTTGTTTTCCACCAACATATACGGACCACTCGAAATCAGTCAGATCGATAGGATTTACTTTGTCCAGTCCGAATTTTTTCCAATCTTCGGCGGATAGCAATTCGTCCGTGTGATCACGAGCTACCTCGGTCAGGATTTGCGCTTCCAAAGTCAGTCGCTCCGACCGTATTCTTCCCTCTTCGGTTTCCTGTGGAGTAAAGGGATTTTCTTTCATGTTTGCAATCTTATCATTACGATACAGATTCATACAGTGCAAGTCGGAAAATGGGGTCAAGTCCCATATATTTGTGCCTTATATCATCACTAATGTGGATAAGGTACCAGGTACGTACATGGTACCTCGAAACATATCGCGGAAAGTAAAACGCATTTATTGACGGTTGAGTGGTTTTGCGATAATCTTTTTATATGGAAACGGAATTTTTCGGACTGTCTCTATCGCGCAGCGAGTTATTGGAGCTTCAGACCGCGCTTATTCAACGGTATATTCTTGAAGACGATTTACGTCGCGAAAAAGGTCTGGAGCCGGTAGCGGAGCACAAGCTCCTTTGTCGCGTTGACGACTTGCTACGATTGTCCGACCGCGACCTTGACCGGCTCTCGGAGAATCTTGAAGATGAGCTTTGGGAATATTCCTGGTTCGCATTTACCGAAGAATGGGCGTGGTTCAGGGCGAGTCAGGAAGTGAAAAAAGAATTGGGATCCGGCGCTTCAAAAATAAGTCAAGATGAAATGGACCGTAGAATTGATAATGCGCTTTCGAAAAATTTTGAAAAATACGTAAGAGAGGTTGAAATGAAAGATTGCGCTCCTGTAAAGCAGAGGGTTGATCAGCGTAAGGCGTAGGATCGGTTAGCGCGAGTGAGCCGGTATAAGTTCGTTGATAACCGTCTCAAAACGAGTCAGTTTTGTGCTTAATGATTGGAACTGACTGACGCTGGGAATAGTCTCGCTCAAATACAGCGACGCTCCAACATAGAGAACCAATAAGGCGCCGATCACGTAAACGAAAGTGTTTCCGTGTTCCGTAAGGTCCGGAATAAAATAAAAAACAACCGACGCCATGATCAGAAATAATATCGCTATAACAACGGGCCAGAAGGTCATACGGTTCCTTTTTTTGATACTTTATGGTACAGGGTAGCGAGGCAATAATCAATAGATTTATGGTCGAATCGTCAAAAGTCCAAAAACAAAGGTTTATTGAGGCATTATCGCCCTCGACGCAAACAGAGACGCCCGAACACGCCACAATAACAGTTAACGAAACCATAGGCAGGTTCGCGTTTTTGTACGAAAGGATCCGTAACGCGGTGGACTATAAAGACGATCATCTCATTCGGAAAGCGGCTATTTTGCGCATCATGAAGCGGCAAATGGTTTTGGAATCCGAACCGCGCGTTATCGCGGATCGTTTGATCCGTGAACTCATAGGCGCAAGATATCTTCCGAACTCAAAGCTTCCCGAATCCAAGATCGGAGAAGTTTCGGAAAGCATAAAAAAATTTCAAGCGGTCGCGAAGATTAAAGCCGGATCGGAGCGGCATCTGGAATGGCTGAGGGGACTGATAGCCGTTGAAATAGAAGAAAGGTTAGTCGACGCGAAAATAGAAAAAGCTCTCGCAAATTTTTTATACGAACGGCTTGCCGAGCGGATTCGCATCAAAGACGGAACGATAGACGATACGGAGCGACGGCTTCAGATTTACGTAGCGTGTTTGCGAACTTTTCAGAAAGCGGACGAGGAAGTGTTGGGCTACAAGCTGCTCCGCGCGCATCTTCCGGAGTGGGTTCACCCGGAGACGTGGACAGAAGACCCGCGGCCGATAGCGGAGCGTCTTGTAGCGCAGGAACGCAGAATAAAAGCATGTCTAAAGCATCGGCTCGGTCCGGCTTTTTCGCGCATGGTCAAGCCGTGGGCGGTTTCGCTAAATGTTCTTCGCGACGTGATGCAGGAAAAACCGGAGGACGTTGCGATATTGTTGGAAAAGCCGGACGCACTCTCCATTCGCGTGGCTAGAAAAGCGGAATCTCGCTACTCGTCGTCTCGCGGTCGCGTAAGACGCGGTACAGTCCGCGCGATTTTGTATCTTTTTGTGACCAAGATGCTGGTAGCGTTATTGCTCGAAGTGCCGCTTGAATGGTTGTGGTACGGCGGAGTAGACCGCTTGGCGCTCGGGACAAATCTCGTTTTTCCTCCCGTTCTGATGTTTTTTGTGGGTCTTTTGATCCGCATTCCCGGGCAGAAGAATACCGAGCGTCTACAACTGGGCGTGCAGGAATTGCTTTCTGACGAGCAATTGCCATTGCGCGAAATACGTTTACGGTCGAGAAAGGGGATGCGTCAGTTTTGGTTCACCGCCGCGTATGCGTCTACCTTTTTGTTATCATTCGGACTTACGATATCGCTGCTTCAGGCGTTGCATTTCACGTGGCTTTCCATCAGCATCTTTTTGTTCTTTTTGTGCATAGTCAGCTTTTTCGGATTCCGTTTGCGCGTTGCCGCTCGCGAGTTATTTGTGGTGGAAGGGAAGCAGGGTATATTTTCCATGTTCGTGGATTTTTATTCGCTACCGATTCTTCGCGCCGGCAAATGGCTTTCGCGCAGCATAAATCGGATCAACGTTTTTCTTTTTATTTTCGACTTTTTGTTCGAAGCGCCATTTAAGATTTTTCTTACCGTGCTCGAAGAATGGTTCGCTTTTTTGAAGGAAAAGAAAGAGGAGCTCTAAAGACATGTTCACGCACCACGCAACATCGAGCAAATCTCGTGCAAGACGCGGAACGCTCGTTACTCCACACGGTTCCGTCGAGACTCCATGCTTCATGCCTATTGCGACGCGCGGCGTGGTGAAGACGATTTCGTCCGAAGATCTTAAAAGTCTCGGAGCGTCAATCATCCTTTCAAATACCTATCATCTATATATTCGTCCGGGTTTGGATGTGCTTCAAGCGGCAGGCGGTCTTCATCCTTTTATGTCGTGGAACGGTCCGCTTTTGACGGACTCCGGCGGATATCAGGTTTTTTCGTTGGCGAAAATGCGGAAGATAACGGAAGAAGGCGCGATGTTCGCTTCACATATCGACGGTTCACGCCACTTGCTTACGCCGGAATTGTCCATGCAAATCCAGCAGATAATCGGGAGCGACGTCATCATGGTTTTGGACGAATGTACCCCCGCGAATTCCACCGCGGAATATCTTCGCGACTCCGTATCTCGAACAACGCGATGGGCGGAGCGATCCAAAAAGGAATTCGAAAAGAGGAGAGACACGTCGTTTAATCCTGGCGCAAAACTTTTCGGAATCGTTCAAGGAGGTACGGACGAAGAAATGCGAAAACGCCACGCGGCAGAACTCATGTCGATCGGATTCGACGGATACGCGATCGGCGGTCTTTCTGTCGGCGAACCGTTCGATGCGGCATGCAACATCGTAGAAGCGGTTGATAGCGTGTTGCCGAAAGATGAACCACGATATTTTATGGGCGGTGCAAAACCGGAAGAGATCGTTGCGTACGTTCGTCGCGGAATTGATATGTTCGATTGCGTTCTTCCGACAAGGAACGCAAGGCACGGGCAGCTTTATCGTTTCGTGCACGATGATTTGTCTCGTCCGGATTTCTACGAAGTCGTACACATAACGAATGAAAAGTGGAAGGATTATTTTTCTCCTGTATCCAGTGAACTACCAAACGTCTCATACGCCTATCTTCGCCACCTATTTACAATCGAAGAAATGCTTGCGTGCCGGCTGGCGACGTTGAATAACTTGAGATTTTATATTGAACTGATGTCGCGACTTCGTGCGGGAATTAGTATTGGCTCAGTGTAAAAGACTATCAAATGCGGGGAATAACCCCCTCTAACTCCCCCTTATAATTAAGGGGGAGGATGGTGCGTAAATTCCTCCCCTTAACTATACAGACGTAAGGGGAGGTTAGGAGGGGTTATTTCATTTCGGATGAATGATTGACGTTGATTTGAAGGATTGCTACAATTTTGCCCTTCGCACTTTCTTTTCTTTGGAACAAACAACACTGGAGGTGAAGCAATGGGACAGGTGGATACGCAGAATCGAATCGTACAAAGCTGCCAGCTCACGGTCATCACGTGCATGGATTTCCGCCTCCACGGGGCGACGAACCTTCCGCATTACCTGGCGCAACGCTTCGGCGAGTACGCCACGTACGATCTTCTCACGCCGCCAGGCGGTTGCTACCCGCTGATCCACGAAGGGGAGCAGGAACGTCAGAGGGTTCTCGATCACCTCGCGCTTTCGGTCGGTCTCCACGCTCCCGAAACCATTCTCATCATCCCGCACGTCAACTGCGGACGCTACCACGCGGCGCGCAAGTTCTTGTCCATGGAGGACGAGGTAGACCAATTGACGCAGGACGTACTCCTTACCGGCAAGCTGCTTCTCAAGCAGTTTCCAACGGCGGAAGTCCGCGGCTTCATCGCCAATGTCAGCGACCAAATGATGACCGGGTTGGAAGAGGTACTCTCGGCTCCTGTCGAATCCCGAAGCGGAACGCTGCAATTCAGCAGCGTCGACTAGCGGCTGTTCCAACGCTCTTGCGGCGACCTTCACGGCGCCGTTTTTTCTTGCTAACGTATTTTCACTATGAGTCATAAATGTTCAAACCTTGTTCTACAATGCATGGACTTCCGCTTCATGCGAGGAATTCGCGAGTATCTTGACGCGCGCGGTTTTACCGGTGATTCGGATCTTGTTTCCATGGCAGGGGCGGCTAAAAATCTTGTTGATTCCGCGGATCCATCATCCGCGGCTACGGCGCGTTTACAGATCAAGCTGTCACACGATCTGCATGGGATTTCGCGCGTAATATTGATAAATCATCTTGATTGCGGCGCGTATGGAGGACGAGCGGCGTTCGTGTCAGATGAAGAAGAGTTTGCCAGACACTCGGAAGACCTGAAGTCCGCTCGCGCGTCGATTATTGCCGAATATCCAAGGACAGAAGTTAGTCTCGCAATCGCAAAGATAAACTTTGACGGGAAAGTGAGTTTCGAAGAAATCGATGCCCGATCTTCTTGAGGGTTTAAATGATGCGCAGCGCGCTGCCGTCACGCATGGCAACGGGCCTCTTCTGATTGTCGCTGGCGCAGGGACTGGTAAGACCGCTGTTCTTACGCGACGTTACGCGTGGTTGTTGAAGGAACGATCGTTGGACACGTCGCGGATACTCTCTCTCACTTTTACGGATAAGGCGGCTGGTGAGATGGAGGATCGTATTCTGCAGCTTTTGCCGAACGGTTCTTATGATTTTTGGGTTCACACGTTTCACGGTTTTTGCCAACGCGTTCTTGAATCCCATGCGGTGAAAATCGGACTTCCTCATAAGTTCAGGTTGCTGAACGAGACGGAGGCGTGGCTGTTCGTTACGCGCCACTATCGCGAATTTCCGCTCGACTACTATACGCAGCTCGGAAATCCTCGAAAGTTTTTAGCTGCTTTGCTGAAACATTTTTCGCGCGCGCAAGACGAGGATATTTCTCCAGAAGTATATTCGGCGTTCGCGAAAGATATCGCTTTGGATGCTGACGTTGAAACCGAAAGAAGTCGGCTTGAAGAGCTGGCTTCGTGTTACGCGATGTATCGGCGTTTGATGCGCGATGAGGGATATTTGGATTTCGGCAGTTTGCTTGTCGAGACTCTTCGGCTGTTTCGTGAAAGACCCGAAGCTCTCGCCGCATATCAAAAGCAATTCGATTTCATCCTCGTTGACGAGTTTCAGGATACGAACGGCGCGCAGTATGAGTTGATAAAACTTCTTGCGGGAGACGATCGCAACATCACGGTCGTAGGAGACGACGATCAGGCGATATATAAATTTCGCGGCGCGTCACTTTCGAACATACTTCAATTTCGCGACGATTTTCCAGATGCGACAACCGTGGCCTTACGCCAAAACTATCGTTCGGCGCAGGAGATTTTGGACGTTTCCGGCGCGTTTATCCGCAAGAACGATCCGAATCGTCTCGAATCGCAATTGAAGGAGATAGGACTTGATAAGACGCTTCAATCGGCGCGCGACGATGTTCGAGGAGACGTGCGCGCTATTTGGTATGAAAATATCGAGGATGAAGCGGAAGCGGCGGTTGAACGAATGATCGCGCTCAAAAACGCCGATCCTGAAACGAGTTGGAACGACATGGCGATTCTCGCGCGATCGAACGAAAGCGCCATGCCTTTCGTGCGCGCGCTTGAGAGAGCGGACGTTCCATATCTGTTTCAAGCGTTGCGCGGTTTGTATTCCAAGCCCGTTGTTTTGGATTTGCTCGCGCTTCTCGGCATGTGCGTTTCGACTCAAGATTCTCCGTTCGCGTTTCGCGTTCTGACTTTGCCGTCATTCGCGTTTCCGCCGTCGGATCTCGCGGCCGTTATTCGTTTCGCGGAAAAGAAGCGCATCGGATTATGGGATGCGTTGAGGCGAATTCCGCAAGGAGAAGACGGACTTTCAGACGCGGGGAAAACGGCTGCCGAGAGCGTTTTATCCCTTTTTGATTCTCTTACGATCGCGTCTCATCGCGAGCCGCCGTTATCCGTTCTGCATTCCGCGATCAAACAAAGCAAGATTCTAGAAAGCGTTCTTGCCGGCGACGAAGCTTCTCGCATGGAACAGATCGCGTATATCAACGCGTTTGTTCGCCGTGTCGAGCGTTACGAATCATTGAGACACAATCCGACAGTCCTTGGATTGTTGGAAGAAATAAGAATGGAGATTGAGAGCGGGGACGACGGCGCGCTCAGATCCGATCCGAACGACGGGCCGGATCAAGTGAAAGTGATGACGGTTCATGCGTCTAAGGGATTGGAATTCAAACACGTCTTCGTCGTGTCTTTGGTGGATCAGCGTTTTCCCACGCGCGAACGGGAGGACGCAATTCCTCTTCCCGAAGGTTTGTCTCGAGAAAAAATCTACAAAGGCGGAACGCATCTCGAAGAAGAGCGGCGGCTTATGTACGTGGCGATGACAAGGGCGAAGCAATCGCTTACGCTAACCGGCGCCGCGGACGTAGGCGGCGTACGAAAGAAAAAACCTTCCGTGTTTTTTGAGGAGGCGTCGCTCGAAGTTAGGGTCGCTCAGACAGGCGGCGATCGCGTCGAGAGATTCGTGAATATCTCCGAACGCCCAACGCGCGAGACCAAGGAAGCGGAGCTCTTGACGTACCTGCCGTTAAAACGGCGTTTTTCTTTTACGCAATTGGCGGCATTTCGAAGCTGTCCCATGCAGTACAAGTTCGCGCACGTCTACCGAATTCCGATTATCGGTTCGCATCAAAAGAGTTTCGGACAGGTTATGCACTCCGCGCTTCACGATATTTTGGAAAATCACGCGGAACGCGGAAAGGCGGCGCAAGGATCGTTGTTCGAGGGGTCGGCGCGGCAGGAGTTCCCAACATCCGGGTTACGAGTTACGAAAGACGAGGCGCTCGAGATTTATGAGACGCGCTGGAATGAAAATGATTTTTGGTATCCTGATCGCGCGATGTATGACAAGTATTATTCGGAAGGGAAAGAAGCGATCTCGCGGATGTGGAATATCTGGAACGAGAAACCGCCGACTGTCGCCGGTCTTGAGTTGAATTTTGACTGGAAGATCGGCGATCACTCTATCCGAGGAAGCGTGGACAGGATCGACGATTGCGGCGACGGTACGGTCGCGATCTTCGACTATAAGACGGGACAGCCGAAGACCGAAGAAGACATCGGCAAAGAAGATCGCGAGCAGCTTCAGATTTACCAGCTGGCGATGGAATGTCGCGGAATGAATGTTTCGTCGCTCGCCTACGTTTACCTACAAAACGGACAGAGCGTTAACGCGCCGACTCTGGGAGAGAAAGAGCGCGCGCCGTTTACGGATGCTTTGCTTGAGAGAATGAATGAGATTTTACAGTCGCGTTTCACGCCGAAACCGTCCCAATTCATCTGCAAGTTTTGCGATTTCAAGAACATCTGCGAATTCAGGAAGACGTGATTTTATGCCGTTTCATTCCATAAAAAAAATACTCCCGTCCGTTCTTGCGGGTCGTCCGTTTACTCGCCAACTTGAAGCGTCGCAGGTGCTTGAACATGCGGCGGCGGCGGTTTTGGGGGTTTGGGGAGAGGAGCGCGCCAGGTTTGTGAATCCGGTGTCGTTTGCGGATGGGACTTTGAAATTCGAATCAACGTCCGCCGTGGCGATGCAGCAATTTCGCGTTGATGAGGTGAGGATGATGAATGAAATAAATAGGAGATGCGGAAGCCGCCGAGTGACGCGAATAGAAGTGAGATCGAAAGGGTTTTGAAACAAAAGCATATCGATCACGATCCAGTCCTCCCTCTTAAGATAAGAGGGAGTTATGAACCGTGAAGAAATCTTATTCCAATTGGTTTTGATTATTCACTGTTCGTAACTCCTCCTAACCTCCTCTTACCCCGTAAAGGGGCGTTGCCCCAACGGGGCTTTACGCCCTAAGAGGAGGGATTTGAATCAGACGTGATATAATCACTGCATGACGTTTCGGATGTATCTTATGTTTATGGCGGTGGCAACCGCTTTGGCGGCTTTTGCGTGGGGCGTTATAGTTTGGAATACGGATCCGTTCGAAACCGGACTGGCGGGATTTTTGATGTTCTATCTTACGCTGTTCATGGCGCTGGTCGGCGGGCTCACGATTTTAGGATCGCTTTATCGAGTGCATATCTTGAAACGCAAGGACGTGCTTATTCGCGAGGTAAAGATATCTTTTCGACACGCAATCGCGCTGTCGATGGCAGGAATCGCGGCGCTTGTTTTATCCGCACAGGGGAAACTTCACTGGTGGTCGTTTCTCATTCTGATCGTAATATTTTCCATTGTTGAATATTTGTTTTTGATGAAAGAGGAGTCGCGGCGGTCTTGAACACGAAATTGGCTCATTGCTCTCACTTGATCATCTCGCTTCAGCGTGCCTAAGATAGGGAACGTATGTTCACGATGTTAACGTCCCGCTTGTCCAAAGATCTCGGCGTGGATCTTGGAACGGCCAATACCCTGATGTACTCGAAGGGAAAGGGAATTGTCGTGAACGAACCGTCTTTCGTTGCCGTAAATCTTCGCAACGGGCAGATACTCGCGGTCGGGCATGACGCCAAGGCGATGCTCGGAAAGACGCCTCCGCACGTTTTGGTTTCACGACCGCTTCAGCGAGGGATAATTGCGGATTTCGAAGTTACGGAAAAAATGCTCCGTTTTTTCTTTGAAAAAGTTCATCGAGAAAGTTCCGCGCTGATTCCAAGGCCGCGCGTTGTAGTAGGCGCTCCTCTCAACATTACCGAAGTGGAGCGCAAGGCCGTTGGGGACGCGATTCTCGCCGCAGGCGCGCGCGAAGTTCACATAGTGGAAGAGCCTATGGCTGCGGCTATAGGCGTAGGTCTTCCGATAACGGAACCGGTCGGAAATTTGATAATAGACATCGGAGGAGGCACAACCGAAATAGCGGTCATCTCATTGAACGGAGTAGTGACATCCAAGTCCATTCCGATCGCGGGAGATGAAATGAATCGAAATATAGTTCAATACGCCAGAGACGTATTCAATCTTCTGCTCGGAGAGCGTGTTGCCGAAGACGTGAAAATCGAAGCGGGAAGCGCGATTCCGCTCTCCGAAAGGCGCGAGGTTTCCATGCGCGGGCGCGATTTGCTTTCGGGATTGCCGCGCGAAATAATGGTGAGCGACGAACAGGTCAGAGAGGCGCTCGCGCGTTCCGTTAAAGCGATAGTCGAACACATCAAATCCATTTTGGAAATAACACCGCCCGAATTGGTAGCTGACATTTACCGTCAGGGAATCGGGCTTTCCGGCGGCGGCGCGCTTCTTCGTGGTTTGGACAAAGCGATTTCGGATGGGACCGGATTGGCTGTACGAATTGCGGACGAGCCGTTATTTGCGGTAGTACGAGGCGCGGGTTTATTGTTGGAGGATCGCAGATTGCTTAACGACGTATCAATACCGGTGACGGATCTGATGCGTTAGCAAGGAGGACGCATGAAGAGAAGTTCAAAACTTTTAATCGCCTCGATCGTAACGGTTATCGTATTATCCGTTCTTCAGATTTCTCGGCTTCTACAACCGGTCGAGGATGTTTTTCGCGCGGCGCTTCTTCCTGTCGGGCGTATTTTTGCGACAGTCGGAGTCGGCGCGCGAAATTTACTGATCGGATCTCCGGAATTCAACGAGTTGCGTGATCGCAATGAAGAGCTGGAAGCGCGCGCGAGTTCGCTTATCGTAGATTATGTTCGTTTGCGGGCGTTGGAGGAAGAGAACCGGTCGCTTACTTCGCTTCTTAACTTTAAACAACAGACCGGTTACGACATGGTTCCGGCGAGAGTCATCGTTCGAAGCGTCGATCCGCATTCAGCCACGATCGTTATTGATCGCGGTTCAAAAGACGGCGTGGAAACAGGAATGGCCGTAGTTGTAGGTGATGGGATTTTGGTCGGTAAAGTCACGTCTCTTAAGGAAAGAATATCCACAGTGACTTTGGTTTCCGATGAATCGAGCCGGCTCGCTGCGGCGTCAATCGGAGGGAGTCGTTTGTTCGGACTCGTTGAAGGAAGCGGGAATCAAGTTGCGCGGCTCACGCTGGTTCCGCAGTCAGAGCCGCTTGAACGCGATGATATTATCGTTACGGCGGGAACGGAAGAAAAAATTCCGCCGCATCTTGTGATCGGCATAGTAAACGACGTGCAGGGTACTCCCACCGATCCTTTCAAGAGCGCGTCCATAGAACCGCTTGCAAAAAGAGATCAATTGAACATAGTAATGGTTCTATTGCCAAGCGCGCTTCGTCCGGTTGAAAAATGATTATGACAAAAAGGCGCTGGGTAATCGTAATTGCGGCATCCATAATTGTCGGCTTGGCGCAGGTTTGTTTTTTCAGTATTCTTCCGACTCCATGGAGGGAATTTCAGCCCGTACTTCCGATAGCCGCAGTATTTTTGATACTTAACAGATCCAATGCCGCAATGGTTTTTGCCGGCATCGCCGGGTTTGTTTTAGATTTGTTCAGTCCGGGTTTTTATAAGTTCGCGGTAGCGGAATATATTTTGATAACCCTTGCGTTGATATTTATTTTGGAAACCGTTCTCACGAATCGTTCGGTTTATGTTATGGCGACTCTTGTTGTTATCGGCAGAACGCTTTCGATAATTTGGGAAGTTACGGCGGCTTTCGCATCCAATTTGTTTTTCAAATCTTCCTTGTCGTACGGCTCCGTCCAAGCTTTTTTTATTTCTTGTCTCTGGGATATCGCATTCGTAGCGATTCTGTTTTTCATGATAGCGCGCTTCACCAGACGTTTTCTCATACCGGTAATCCAAAGCGGAGCTTATGAGTATTGATCCGTTTCCGTGGAGAGACGATGGCGGACTCGGTCAATCGGTAAGAACCGAATCGCCGTCGCTTGTTTCCCATGAAGTGATGTATGAAAAGGATATTACCCACTTGAAAGAGCGTCCTTTGTTTATGGGAAACGCGATTCCGCGTAAACGGTTTAATTTCGCAATCGTTTTCGTAGGATTGATCGTAGCCGTGCTTGTCGGACGCGCTTTTTGGATGCAGATAGTGAATGGAGCTTCTTTTCGAGCGCAGGCGGATAGGAATCGTTTGCGTTATGAAGTGAAGTTGCCGAAGAGGGGAGTTATTCGCGACAGAAACGGTTACATCCTGGCAGAAAACGTGCCGTCTTTCGAATTACGCGCGGTCGAGCGTCTTTTGCCGCTGTCCTCGAACGAGCGCGCGGAACTTTTGGCGAAGGTCGGACGCGCAGTGGGTTTATCAGTAAATGAAATCGAACAGGTTTTTGCTTCTTCGACGGATCCGGACGACAGCTCCGTGCTTAAGCGCGATATCCCTTATGACCAGGCGATAGCGGTCAATATTCTAGCCGGACAATATCCCGCCCTGGAAATCGTTGTCGGAAGTAAAAGAAAATATTTCTCGGAATCGGATGTTTTGAGTTTTTCGCACGTTCTGGGTTATCTCGCTCCGATAACTCCGGAGGAATTGGATGAGAAGAGGAAGCTTGGATATAGCCAGATTGATTTGATAGGAAAAACAGGGGTCGAGTCGCAATATGAAGAGATGTTGCGCGGAACCCCGGGAGTCACGATTTATGAAGTCGATTCGCGGCACAGAAAAACGGCGGTAATCGAGGAGCGTCAGTCCAAAGACGGAACGGATTTGGTTTTAGCGATTGACGCCCATTTGCAGTCGGCGGCGGAAAGAGCTCTTCGCGACGGTTTGCAAAAAGCCAAGGTTACGCGAGGAGCGGTTGTGGCGCTTGATCCTCGAAACGGAGACATCATCGCTTCCGTTTCTTTGCCAGCGTATGACAATAATATATTTTCCGGCACCGTATCATCCACCGGATATCGTCTCCTATTGCAGAACGAAGATCGTCCGTTTCTTCCACGCGCTTGGGCCGGTGTTTATCCTTCCGGTTCTACGGCAAAACCGGTTATCGCGACTGCGGGATTGGCGGAGGGTGTGATAACGCCGAAGACCACGGTGATTTCAACGGGCGGTTTGCAAATAGGTCCGTGGTTTTTTCCCGACTGGAGCGCTGGAGGTCACGGGGTTACGAACGTGAGGCGCGCGATCGCATGGTCGGTGAACACGTTTTTTTACGAACTTGGAGGAGGTTATGAAAAATTTATCGGGCTTGGCGTGGATCGTTTAACCGACTGGATGCGTAGATTCGGACTCGGATCAAAGACGGGTTTGGATATTCCCGGCGAAGCAACCGGCTTCGTTCCGTCACGTGAATGGAAGGAGCGCGTAAAAGGCGAGAAATGGTATGTCGGAGATACTTATAACCTTTCTATAGGTCAGGGGGATTTGCTGGTAACTCCGCTTCAAGTCGCGTTGTTTACAGCCGAAGTAGCTAACGGAGGGTTGAAGATAAAGCCGCATTTTATTAAAAGTACCGAGTACCGAGTGCCGAGTGTCGAAGTGGAGAGGATAGCGCCGGAGGAGGCGGTGCAGACGGTGCGGTTTGGGATGAGGGATACGGTCATTTATGGCTCCGGGCGGGCCTTGGCCGGGTTTCCGGTGCCAGTAGCAGGAAAGACCGGAACAGCGCAATGGCGTAGCGACCGTCCGAATCACGCTTGGTTTACGGCATTTGCGCCGTTCGATAAACCGGAGATAGTGGTCACGGTCCTGATCGAAGAGGGGGCGGAGGGTTCGAGAACGGCGATTCCTGTAGCCCGAGCCGTGTTGGATGCTTGGATTAAACGCCGGTAGGGGCGGGGTTCTCCCGCCCTGGGCGCGGAAACAGGGGAGGGCGGGAGAACCCCGCCCCTACGCAGATATCTGGGTACAAAATATTGACAGAACTATTTTTATATGGTTTTTTAGTGCGGCTCCTTTTCTTATTAACGATGCGAACGAACAACTCATGGGCGACACGGTCGTCCAACAGACAACGGAGAGAGCGAAATGCAGCTCGAATACTATCAACTCCCTCTCGTGTCGCAAGGGCCGTTCAGCGCGGATGAGCTAGGCGAGGAGTTCGACAGGATCGACCCTCTGATCGCCACGGCACGGCTCGAGCCGACCATGGCGCGAAGCAGACCGATCAAGAGCTTCTTGACCGTGAACGGATACCTGATCCGGCTGCCGTGCGGCGGACGCACCAGGGATGCGCTCAACCTCGGCGCGGAGCGCGGATTCCTTCCGGCGCTTCCGAACGAGCTTCTCGCGTACGCTCGCATCAAGCAGGCGGACTGCGGCTCCGAG
>CAZQNT010000003.1:65198-79600 GCA_964595075.1 uncultured Gammaproteobacteria bacterium
CCATCGTGGCGCTCGGCGCGGTCGCCTCACTCATGCGCGACCGAAGGGTCCTTTGCCTGGAGGTGGACGATGACGGCACGCGGCGCCTCACTCTGGTGAACGCCAACGGACCGTGGACGCCGAGTACCAAGTTCCTCATGATCGGCGGAGAAGCCGAGAACGAGCCCGTGCCGGCGGAGCGAACGCCTCTTGCGATGGCGCAGAAGCTCATCTACCCGGACAGCGAGTTCATGGTGCAGGTCGATAGCGCCGAACCCTCGGATCTCGGCAGGATGAACGGGATTTTCTCGTGGTGCGACCCCATGTGGGACGAAACGCATCGCGACGCGTACCTCAACGAGTCGCTGCGCGGAGTCCCGATCCGCTTGGGGCAGCGACGCTTCATCGTGAAGCGTTTCCTTTGGGAGATGACCGTGCATGACTTGGACGCGTGGGCGAGGAAGCACGGGCTGAGCCCCACCACCCTGGTCGAGACAGCGGCGTTCGTCGCCTCGAGGCCGTCGATCGGCAGGAGAGAGATCGTCACGTACGGAATGTACGCGGACTCCGAAGGCGTAGCGGTCGTGCCCATGATTCTGCTGGGTTCCGGCGGCCGTCGACTCCTCGACAGCGTCAAACGCGACGCACTCCATCCGCCCGGCACCTCGTTCCTTCTCGTCGGAGACTGACAACCCTCCGCTACTCGCGCAAAGCGCCTCGATGTTCTTCGGGGCGCTTTTAAATACATTTGACTTTATGGGGGCATATAAGGTACTTTTTTACTAACGTCGCGCGACATGCAAACGCGCGCGTTTTATTCACTCAAACGTATGCCGGACAACGTTCACTACCTAAGCTCTGAAAAATTTCAAGAGCTCACTGACGAGCTTAAGAATCTCAAGATGGTTAAGCGCAGGGAGACTGCCGCCAAAATAGAATCCGCAAAAGCGCTTGGGGATCTTTCGGAAAACGCGGAATATCACGAAGCAAAGAATGAAATGGCATTCATAGAAGGACGCGTTCAGGAGATAGAAAGCATCTTGAAAAATTATTCCATTATCGAGACAGGCGGTTCAAGCACCGTCCGAGTCGGCTCTACGATTGAGGCGGAGGCGCAAGGCAAGAGCAGGACTTACAAAATCGTAGGATCGAATGAAGCGGATCCGGCGCAAGGGTTTATCTCTAACGAGTCGCCGATAGGCAAGGCGTTTTTGGGACACAACAAAGGAGAGACGGTGGAAGTCGCAACGCCAAACGGAACAACTACGTATAAGATTATTTCGGTGAGTTAAAATGACACTTGACCAAGAAATGAATGCAGAGTATTTTGCAGCGTAATGATGACGCTGCTTCCGGCACACCTATTGCCAAATAAAGCAAAAAACGTTAAACGTACGTAAAGGTATGGTAAAAACAGTGATGTGCTTCGGCACGTTCGATTCGCTTCACCCGGGCCACGACGACTATTTTCGCCAGGCGCGCGAGCACGGCGACCAGATTTATGTCGTAGTCGCCTGCGATAGCACGGTCGTGGATTTGAAAGGCGATCTTCCGCAGACCAACGAAACCGATCGTCTGGCTAATATCCTGAATCATCCTTTGGTGGATGAGGCAATGTTGAGCTACCCTGAAGACACATATCGCGCGATAGAAGAAATTCAACCAGACGTCATCTGTCTCGGATACGATCAAGAGGCGTTTTCGGATGATCTTGACATAGAACTTACGCGACGCGGTTTGGCTACGACGGTGGTACGATGCCAACCGTACGTGCCGGACACTTTCAAGTCTTCTCTGTTGCGAGGCGCGCGAATTACAGAAGACGGATTTCAACAGGAAGACGAGTCGGAAGAAGAGGGGATACCGCTTTAAATATGTTGGATTCAAAATACGTTCGGGAGCACGTTGAAGAGGTTAAAAAAAATAGCGCTCTTCGACACGCGAATGTTGACGTTGATGCCTTCGTGAAGGTTGATGCGGAAAGATTGTCGCTATTGCAGGAGGTAGAGCATCTTCGAGCGGAGCGGAACGTGGTCGCGAACGAGATGGCATCGGTGAAAGAAAAAGGCGATCGCGAAACTCTAATTGCAAAGGGAAAAAAACTGAAGGACGATATTTCGGAAAAAGAGGCAAGGCTAGCTGAATTAGAAGTGGAGTGGAATTCGCTTCTCGTGAGAATTCCTAATCTTTCACATCCCTCTGTTCCGGAAGGTGTGTCCGATCAGGATAATGTGGAAGTCCGTAAAGTCGGTAAAGTCCGTAAAGTCAAAAGTCCGCTCAATCACTTACAATTGGCGGAAAAACACGATTTGATAGATTTTGAACGCGGCGCAAAAGTTTCCGGAGCGAAATTTTATTTTTTGAAAGCAAAGCTGGCGATTTTGGAACAGGCGCTCATTAGATACGGAATCGATTTTGCGGTTCGAGAAGGATTCGAGATGCTGACGACTCCGGATTTGGCGAAAGAGGAAGTTTTGGTCGCAAAGGGATTTTTACCGCGCGGTCCGGAAAAACAAATTTATTACGTTGAAGGCGAGGATTTGGCGCTCATAGGTACATCGGAGATCACGGTTCTGGGTTATCACATGAACGAGACTTTATCCGCGGAAGAGCTTCCGAAAAAGTACGTTGCGTTCTCTCACTGTTTTCGTACCGAGGCAGGCGCATACGGCCGCGAATCTTTTGGGTTGTACAGAGTTCATCAATTTTCAAAAGTCGAGATGTTCGCGTTTTCAAAACCGGAACAATCCGAAGCGATTCATCTCGAATTTTTACGACTTGAAGAAGAGTTTTGGAAATCTTTGGAAATTCCTTACCGCGTAGTGGATTGCGCGTCCGGCGATTTGGGGGGTTCGGATTATCGACGCTACGATATCGAAGCGTGGATGTTTGGAAAAGGTGAGAGCGGAGAATACGGCGAGGTTACTTCAACATCCGATTGCTGGGATTATCAGTCACGAGGGTTGTCGATCAGATACGCTTCAAAAGACGGTGAAAAAGGTTTTGTTCATACTTTGAATGGAACGGTTGTGGCGACTCCGCGCGCGATGATAGCGATACTTGAAAATCATCAACAGGAAGACGGGTCGATCAAAATTCCCGAAGTCTTGGTGCCTTATTGCGGATTTGATAAAATTGGGTGAGTTCCGTATGAGGTTTTTCTAAAGTCTCGACTGCAGAACTCGCTGCGCTCAAACAGTCCTCGTCTTCAACTTTAGAAAAACCTCATACGGAACGTCGTGTGTGGGGGCGTTCGTAAGGAAGGAGTATAAGGGGGAGTTAGAGGGGGTTATTCCCCGCATTCAATAAATGTGGCTTTGATGAAAAATAAAACGTGGGTTGAAATTTCCAAAAGCTCGCTAACGAAGAACGTCCGGGCTTTTCGAAATCATGTCGGAAAACAAACTTCAATAATGGCCGTAGTCAAATCGAACGCTTATGGACACGGCTTGGTCGAAACGTCGCGCGTTGCGGGTTCCGCTGGCGCAACGTGGTTTGGCGTGGATAACGTTGATGAGGGGATCGCTCTGCGTAAAAACGGAATAAAAAAACCGATTCTCGTTTTGGGATATACGCTACACGCGAGATTGCGAGATTGCGTTGATCACGGACTCTCGTTTGTGGTCTATAATATCGAGACAGCGAAGGCGCTACGAGAATTGAAACTCGGAGATAGAACGCAACACGCAACACGCAACAAGGCGTTCGTTCATATCAAAATTGAAACCGGAACGACGCGGCAGGGCGTTTTCGGCGCGGATCTTTCTCGTCTCGTCCGCGAACTCAAGAAGACGCCGGGAGTTGTCATCGAGGGTGCTTCAACGCATTTTGCGAATATCGAAGACACGTCCGATCATTCGTACGCCGAACAGCAGTTACATCGGTTTCGAGCGGGGCTCTCGATTCTAGAAAAAGAAGGAATAGATCCGCCGTGGAAACACGCGGCGTGCAGCGCGGCAACGGTTTTATTTCCTGACACTTATTTCAATCTCGTTCGTTTGGGAATTTCCATGTACGGACTTTGGTCTTCCAAGGAGACGCTCGCGGTTGCAAAAAAAGAACATAGATTACTCGATCTCTTGCCTGTGATGACCTGGAAAACGGTTATAGCTCAAATCAAACGAGTTCCAAAAGGAACGTCCGTGGGGTATGGACTGACAGGACGCGTTACTCGACCGTCTCGCATAGCTGTAATTCCCGTCGGCTACTGGGACGGGTTTGATCGCGGATTGTCAAATATCGGAGCCGCGCTTGTACGCGGAAGGCGCTGCAGGATAATCGGAAGAATTTGCATGAACATGTGCATGATAGATGTTACGGATGCGCCAGGCGTTCGCGTGGAAGACGAGGTTGTGTTGCTTGGATCGCAGGGTCGAGAAAGAATTTCCGCGGAAGAGATTGCTCGCGATACCGGCACGATCAACTACGAAATAGTTACACGCATAAATCCACAAATCCCACGGATCGTCGTATAATCGCTCTATGGGAGGACCGAACAAGTTTGAAGAGGGGGTTTATCGATCCGAGAGATTGCTTCAGAGAAGATCGGCGCACACGACTACGCTGATACTAATTGGAGCATTCGCGATTTTTGGATGGTGGTGGTTTTTATTTTTGTCAGGTTTTTTTGACGCCAACAAGATTGAGATCTCAGGCCTGCGCGGACTTGGAAGGGGAGAGGTATTAGGAGAGATGGATAAAGTCTTTTTAGAAGCGAAGTGGAGGCCGTGGCATTCGAAGAATTTATTCATGCTTGATGTGGAGACAATACGCGGAGTCTTAAAAGAACGGTTGTTTATCGAAGACGTGGCTGTGGATAAGTCCTATCCAGATATTTTACGACTCAAGATTACAGAAAAACAGAGAAGTGTGGTTTTGGTGACAAATGACATGTATATGAACGTTGATGCATCAGGCGTAGTCGCAGGCGCAACCGAAGGAGGTACTTTGTACGTAGCGCTTGACATTGTTGCTGCTCGCACCCTTTCCGGTGAATTTTCACCACCTGTAATTCTAATGCCAACAGCCGAACCGCCGACGCCCGGATTTCAAGTCGCCAAACCCGAACAGGTTCGCAGGTGGCTCGATATAATGCGCTCAGTTGTTTTAAGGGGTATCAAGATACGTTTCATGAAGCTGGAGAGCCCTGAAGCGAATCTGGCGCGTATAGTAAGCGAGAAGGGCTACGACATTTACTTTGACCTCCAGGACCCTATAGAACCGCAAATCGCAACGTACGAGGCGTATATGAATACCAAGCCGGATGAGTCAAAGATTTTGGAAAGAGTTGACGTGAGGGTGCCTGGGAAGATATACGTGAAATAGCTTATAACTAGTTTGTAGTGAGTAGCGTGTAGGGGCGGGCTTGTCCCGCCCTCACCCGCGCGGATTTTACGATCACTAACAGTGTCGTAACAATCCGCGTAATGTTATGAGACACATAAGTGGCAAAAACTTGTTTTTAGACGCTTATGTGTCTCATAACATATATTGTGCGACGCATACCTACTGTTATAAAACCGCTTTGATCGGTTGTGAAAGTCCCCTCGCCTACCGACTTTTCCTGTTCGATCACTAAGATACCTTACCGTTCCGTAAGGGTCAAATAATCAATTCCCATACGGATTCTAAGCCGCGATCTTTTGGTACGCTTTGACGACATCTTCGTCGTGAACGTCCAGATAGATTTGGCTCGAGTTGATGTTCTTGTGGCCGAGTATCTTTTGGATATATCGAGGGTGTATCCCCGACTTTACGGCGCGCATGCCTAAGCCATGGCGGAATGAGTGCGGTGAGATGTTTGATTTGGGTCTCAGATCGGCTACGAGACGCTGTACGGACCGCGTAGAGAGCTTCCCTCCCCTATTCTTGCGGTCCATGGAGATAAACAGCGCGTCGGACGATGCCCAGAGCTTGCGCTGGGGCAAATATTCGCTCATGAGCTGCGCTGTCGCCTCATCCCAGAACACCATGCGGAGCTGGCGGTTCTTTTTCGAGATGATCGATCCGTGGCCATCTTGGACATGTAGATCCTTGGTTTCAAGGCAGCAGAGCTCAGCTACGCGCACGCCGGACGAATAGAGGAACGAGAGCATCGTTTTGTCTCGTAGGCTCCTGAAAGTCTCGGCGCGGATACCATCGATCATTGCTCTCGCGTCTTCCGTCTCTACGGGCGCATAGGAACGGCTGACGTACTTCGGGACTGACACCAGTTGGTAGTCCCAAGTGATTTCGTGACGCAGGAATAAGTACTTCATGAATTGACGCAAAGCCACCATCATGAACGCCACGGACGAATCAGCGTAGTCCTTATTTTTGAGATAGCCGTGATATTTGGCGATCTCGGTAACCTTGATGTCTGCGAGCGGCTTGTCGCCGGCAAACACAATGAACCGTTCGATGAGGTCGGTATACGTCCTCACCGTATTGCTGGAGTATTTGCCCATACCCCATTCCGTGAATTGAGAAAGACCCTCTTTGAGCGTTAACCCCGTAGGTTCGCGCATATGAAACCGCCCACCCTACTCCCGCTCGGATTCCAGTCCTTGCGGTTTCGGATGGGCGGATCGCAGACGCCATGCATTTTTACATGCGTGAAGCCTGTACCTTAGAACTTATTGCACCTATCAAAAAGATGCAATGCCTATGGTAAATCCTGTCCAAACGATCGCTTGCTGGAATATCATCCTCCTGATTAGGGTAGGACGCGCCGTGAGGCTCAAGCGGTTCGCCGGTGGGGAGCTAGGAATAATGACTGGCAGTCCCATTTGTCGCTTAGCGTGAAAAAGCCGTCAAGTCGGTTATCCACTTGGGCTTTAGAAAATATTTATGTGGTGCCCGTGCGAGGATTCGAACCTCGAAGCCCGCATTAGGAATGCGGCAGTTTATCCGGTTAGCTTACGCGGGCGTGGTGGCCCCGCTGGGACTTGAACCCAGAAATTGGGTGTAGAGGACCCTTGTTTTATCCATTAAACTACAGGGCCAGAAAAGTTGGTAATACAAAAACCCATCAGGCCGCTCATTCATTGGGCGGCTTCTGATGGGTCACCTTCTGTAGCGATGGATCATGATTTGATCAAATTCTATGCCGATATCTAAAAATTCGCAAACATTAGATTCCTTCTTCAGCATGTTCAACGGCATCATCCTCGTCCAGACCTTCGTCTATGAGCTCTTGAGCGCGCTCGGCGGTATCTCCATCGATATCATGATTGGTCATGAGTTCGACAGCTTCTTCATTTGGATCGAGTGTCATTTCCATTGTAATCTACGCATCTTATTTTTCCTCATCTTCCTCCATCCTCCTTCTGCGTTCATCCAGCGTCTCGCCATCAAACATCCAATAATCTGTTCCCGCTACACCGTACTGATAACCGAGTATCTTTTGTGCTGAGTGGGATAAACTCGTTTTCTTTCCATCATGCTCAATGGAGTTAGCTGCGTGAGTATCCACGACTTTCGCCTTAATATTTTCATCACGGCTAAAATATAATTCTGCGCCGACAGGAATCTTTACTATTTCAAAATTGAATTTGCTCCGTATTTTTCGCGCGGCATTTAATGCCTCCTGATCTTCTTCAGATTCTACAAAATCCTTTTTGGGCGTTATATTTTCGATTTCCGCCAATTTCAAAGCTGCGACTACTCGTTCTGGAGCTACGCGAAAAAATTCTCTTTTTGGGTTGATGCGGTTGTCGTCAAAGGCATCATGAAGTTGATGTTCAACAAAATGAGCATCCTTAACCGTGCAAGCATAAAAAACAGTAAATGGCAGAGGAACGCTGGTTGACGCGCTTAATTCTCTAACCCGTTGTTCAAGGTTAGTATTTGTCTTCCCTATTTTCACATAACCGGGCATGGTCTCGTTAGTGAGTACGTAAATGATTTCATTCATAGAATTTATGCAGAGAATTTACCCCCTGAAATATCAAAGAACCTTTCAAAGTACCTCGTTAATTTATCCAGAACGCTCTCACGTTTCTGTGTCCGTTCACCGGTTGGAGAAAATCGGGACACGGGAGGTAAGACCTTAGTGATGGCCGTGCCCGTTGTTGCAACGCTACCGTCACGAAACGCATTTTTCACAAACGTATACGTTGCATCGTGATCAAGGTTCTCACTGGTAATAATTTGTTCGAGTTCTTCAATCTTTTTCTTATCCATGAACATTCGCCAGTCATCATCAACGACTGAATGTACATCGAGCGAAGTGATGAATTGATTGATGAGATCCTTTTTATTGCGCAGTTCAACACTTGAATCTATTGCTTTATTGATATCAACCAACAACTCACGATTCTTGATGTGGTCTTCGTGATACTGCTTGATTAACTTGAGGACGTAGTCAATATTTATTTCGATTTGTTTAATAAGCTCCATTTCAAATACAAGATCGTCATTTATATTCTCCTGCTCCTTCTCAATACCCTTGCGGAAGTCGTTATATAGATCGATGTACGCACTGTGGTAGTCCTGAACATCGCGCTCAGTCAGAATTTCATTTCCGATGAAATCATCAAAGGTTGTTAGAATATTTCGAACGCGCAAAACCGCACCGTAGAGCTTGATAAAATCCTTTTGGTTTTGCTCGCCGAGGATTCGCTCACCAACGGGGAATTTCTCTAATAGCTCCGCAACCAAACTTGTATAACCGCGCACTTCTTTCTCGCCGTCTTTGTAGCCGTGGTAATACTCAGCGTAGGATTTAAGCAGCACGATGCCACTGGCTTCCTTGTCTCCGAAAAGAGCAATGGACTCGTTGGTTGCTTTTTCAAGGTTGCGGAAGCAGACGATATTTCCAAAAGTTTTTACGCTATTAAGAATACGATTAGTGCGGGAAAATGCTTGCAGAAGCCCGTGCAATCGGAGGTTCTTGTCCACCCACAAAGTGTTGAGCGTCGTCGCATCAAATCCGGTCAAAAACATATTGACCACGATGAGCACATCGACCTCGCGGTCTTTTACTCGCTGGCTTACATCCTTGTAGTAATTCTGAAATTTATCTGATGATGTGTCGTACGAAGTCCCAAACATCGTATTATAATCCACGATAGCTCCGTCGAGAAAATCTCTTGAGCTCGCGTCTAGTCCGCTCGTATCCTCCGAATTTTCGTCTATCATCCCATCTGCGTCCTCATCGTTTACCCCAAAACTATAAATCGTTGCTACTTTGAGTCGTTTGTCGCTCGGCACATCCGCAAGCTGCTTTTTGAACTCAGCGTAGTATTTTTTGGCAACATCAATAGACGAGACAGCGAAAATAGAATTGAACCCAGCCAACCTTCGTTCCTTTAATTTGTAAAAACTATTGCGTTTGGTTTTTTGGTCAAAATGCTCTCGAATGTAGCTGACGATATTTGCTAAACGTTCCGGTGCGGCGAGCACTGCCTCGCGATCAATATCGCTAACCTTCTTGTCTTCGATGTTCTCGGCTTCACGAACGGTAGAAATATAATCAACCTTGAAGGGCAAGACGTTTTTATCAGCGATCGCGTCCACGATGGTGTAGGTGTGCAGTTTATCGCCAAATGCTTGTTCTGTGGTCTTGAGATCCAATCGACCGCCGGAAGAAGCATTTTTCGCAAAAATTGGCGTTCCAGTAAAGCCAAAAATATGGTAGTTCTTGAATGCTTTCGTGATTGCCGCATGCATGTCGCCAAACTGTGAACGGTGACATTCATCAAAGATAATCACTACATGACCATCAAAAATACCGTGACCCGCATTGCGCCCGATGAATCTATCGAGCTTCTGGATGGTCGTGATGATAATGCGCGCATTCGGATTTTCTAATTGCCGCCCCAGAATTGACGTACTGGTATTGCTGTTTGCCGCTCCCTTCTCAAACTTGTCGTATTCACGCATGGTTTGATAATCCAAATCCTTACGGTCAACGACGAATATTACTTTATCCACGTACGGCAATTTACTAACGAGCTGCGCCGTCTTGAAGCTCGTTAAGGTCTTTCCCGATCCAGTCGTGTGCCAGATGTATCCACCAGCTTCTACAGTGCCGAGTTTCTTGTAATTCGTGCTAACTTCGATTCTGCTCAATATTCGTTCAGTTGCCACGATCTGATATGGCCGCATCACCAAGAGCTGTCGATCGGTAGTAAAGACGCAGTAGCGGGTTAAGATATTTAACAATGCGTGCTTGGCAAAAAAAGTCTTCCCGAAATCCATCAAATCTGTGATTGGTCGATTTGTTGCATCAGCCCACCAGCTCGTAAATTCAAAACTATTGCTTGCGCGCTTACCTTTCTTCGCCGCTCCCTCGTTCGCTTCCTTGATATGCTCAGAGCGCGTGGTGTTACTGTAATATTTGGTATGCGTGCCGTTGGAAATCACAAAAAGCTGCACGTATTCAAATAGTCCCGCCGACGCCCAAAAAC
Organism: uncultured Gammaproteobacteria bacterium; assembly: GCA_964595075.1. Taxonomy (GTDB): domain Bacteria; phylum Patescibacteriota; class Patescibacteriia; order 2-12-FULL-60-25; family 2-12-FULL-60-25; genus JAHJFW01. The sequence continues at coordinate 75,569 of CAZQNT010000003.1, forward strand.
TTTCGCGCTGGTAACGATTGATCTGGTTAAATGCCTCTTGAATTGCGACACCGCGACGCTTGAGTTCAACATGGACCAAAGGCAAGCCATTCACGAGCACTGTTACGTCGTAACGGTTGGAACGCTTCCCATCTTCGGTCGCATATTGATTGATAACTTGCAGACTATTGTCGTGGATGTTGTCCTTTTTAAGCAGGTAAACATTTTTTACGGATCCATCGTCAAGCGTCAGATTCTTGATGTAATCCTCTTGAAGTGTCGCCGTTTTTTCTGCAATCCCCTGATTCGGATTGGCTAGCTCCCCCGCAAAGAAACGATCCCATTCTGCATCTGAAAACGTAAAATTATTGAGCTTCTCTAGCTGTCTACGCAGATTCGCCACCAGATCAGCCTCCGAAGTAATAGCAAGATACTCATACGCCTGCGCTGTGAGCTGTTCAATAAATGCCCGTTCCAATTCCGCCTCGCTTTGGTAATGGGCAACACGCAAAGTATTCGGAGTGAACTCCGCTACCACGGTGCTTTGCGGATTTTCCGCGACGAGGTTGTATTTGCTGTTAGTGGACATATTCATTGAAGGTCAGAAGTTTGCCCCGATAGTATTCATACTGCGAACGGCGTGCGGAGAGCTCTGCTGGTAAGCCCGTTGAGATATCGTTTACAAGAGCATCAAATTTATCCAAGATTGTAACAATGCGTTTTTGTTCCGCAATTTCCGGTACTGGGATTTTATATTTCATGATCGCGGCTTTGTCTCCTCGTGGCATTTTCGCACCCTTCGCAGATTGCATGCTGTAATCAAAGAAACCATCAGAAGCCAATAGGTAATACAAAAAACTTGAACTCAAATTATTTTTCTCGCTTTCATTTATTCGTACAACCAAAACATCGCCGCTTGTTCCACCGACATTTGTTGCACGCCATATCTTTTTTAGATATGGACGAATATTACCAAGCAAGATATCACCGACTTCGTATCGCGTCAGTTTGCCAGTGGTCGGTACGTAGCTTGATGTAGTTTTGCCTTGCTTATTTTGTAACAAATTGTCTACACCAACATAATGCTCGTGAGTAAGTTCATTTGCAGCAATCCTTGTTTTTGAGTAGTTAGCAATATCCATAAGTCTAATCCACCTTACTCTCTCTCTCTCTCTCTCTCTCTTCTCGCGCGTCAAACGTCAGCAGTTCCGATCGGTAGTATTCGTACTGTTTCTTTCTTGCTTCCAGCTCTGCTTCCAGCTCTGCTTCCAGCTCTGTAAAATTATTAAGAGTTTTAATAATTTCCTCCTGCACCGCAAGTGGCGGGAGCGGGATTTTGATTTTCGCAAAACGCTTTTTTGAGACATTAAATCTCGTCACTCCGCTGGCAGTTTTTGCAATCTGTTTTCTCATTTGTTCGTCCCTGAACAAATATTTTGAAAATTCTGGCAAAAGCAAAGCGCTATCATGTAGGCGAAAGCCAAAACAAAAACTATTCAGATACAACGGTTCATCAACTTCCTTGATCAGAACGGACGACATCCCGCACTCATCGGGAGTTTCCGATGAGCCGGTAAATAACACATCGCCGTATTCAATCCGATTCTGATTTTCATCGTCGTCCACCTTTACGAAGGTCTGAATATCGGTGTCAACTGCAATGTTGGAAAAAATATTCATGTAGGTAACAAACTTCGCGTTACCGTTACTGAAATCATCCTTACTCTTGCCTGATAGTCCCCCGTAAAAATCTCCGAGTTCTCCCAGCTCCTTAAACTCCACACCATTCGGGCAGAGTTCAGCGATGAGCTTTTCAATTTTGCTTTGATGTTTAGTCATATCTAGTTCGTTCCCTCGATGTCCGCTACAACTTCATCGATCGCCGTACGAAGCACCTGTTGTCGTGCGACAATGTTAGCTATTCTTATGTTTAGCTCTGTAATGTCTACGATTTCACGAGAGTCTTCCGCTACGACGTAACTTGAAACGGCAATATTATAGTCGTTCTCGGCAATAGTTTTATTATCAACAAGCTTGGAAAAATACGCCGTGTCTTTGCGTGTAGTGAACGCATCAAGAATCTTGAGGCGATTCGTCTCGCTCAATTTATTCTTGTTGCCACCTCGAACAAACTCGGCAGAGGCATTAATAAAAAGCGTTTTGTTGTCCTTCTTGGACTTCTTGAGAATAATGACGCAGGTGGCGATCGTTGTGCCGAAAAAGAGATCTGGCGGCAACTGAATGACTGCATCAATATAATTGTTATCTATCAAATATTTACGGATCTTCTGTTCTGCACCGCCGCGATAGAGCACGCCGGGGAATTCGACGATTGCCGCCGTGCCACTCGTGGATAGCCACGAAAGCATATGCATTGTAAAGGCGAGATCGGCCTTGCTCTTTGGCGCCAAAACTCCTGCCGGAGAAAAACGCGGATCGTTTATTAAGAGCGGGTTCGCGTCGCCTTCCCAGTGGATTGAATACGGCGGGTTAGAAACGATGGCGTCAAACGGTTCATCATCCCAATGTTTCGGGTCAGTTAGCGTGTCTCCGTGGGCAATATCAAAATGATTGTAATTAATGTCGTGCAAGAACATGTTGATACGACAGAGGTTGTAGATAGTGAGATTCACCTCCTGTCCAAAAAAGCCCTGCCTCACATTTTCCTTACCAAGGACTTTGACGAATTTGAGAAGTAATGAACCGGATCCGCAGGCGGGATCGTAAACCTTGTTTACTTCTTTCTTGCCGACGGTGGTAATTTCAGCAAGTAGCTCGCTGACTTCCTGTGGTGTAAAAAATTCGCCGCCAGACTTTCCAGCATTTGCGGCATACATGGTCATCAAATACTCATATGCATCACCGAAAGCGTCTATGGTGTTGTCGGAGTAGTTGCCGAGCCGAAGGTCTCCTATAGCTTCCAGAAGTTTGACGAGCGTCTGATTTCTTTTTTCGACCGTGCCTCCTAGTTTGTTTGAGTTCACATCGAGATCGTCAAAAAGACCCTTGAGATCGTCTTCACTGTTTGCTCCTTTGGCAGAGTTTTCAATATCACGAAAAACAGCGGTCAATGTTTCGTTGAGATTGGCGTCATTGCGAGCATCCCTGCGGACGTTCACAAAAAGTTCACTGGGTAAAATATAAAATCCCTTCTCCTTTACCGTATCAGCTCGACCAAATTCAGCCTCCTTGTCAGAAAGCGTTGCGTAATCGAAATCCTTTTTTCCTGCGCGACGCTCGTCGGCGTTGATGTAATTGGTCAAGTTCTCGCTGATGAATCGATAAAAGAGCATTCCAAGCACGTATTGCTTGAAGTCCCAGCCATCCACGCTCCCGCGCAAATCATTGGCGATCTGCCAAATGGCACGATGCAATTCTGAACGCTCTTGCTCTTTAGTCGTATTCATAAAATCAGTCCTCTGTATTTGATTATTTTTTGTCCCCTTGTAGGAATTTTAGGATGTCCTCTTTTTTGTAGCGCCGATCACGACGCTCGCCAAAACGAACGGCTTTCAGAATCCCCTTCTTGTCCCAGAGCCGCAGCGTATTCGGATGACATTTTAGGATCTCTGATGCCTCCCTCAGCGTGAGCAGTGGTGGAATTTGACTTTCGTCCATAAAAGACGTGGCTATTCTATCCCACTTACCAATCCCGCACAATGAGTAACATGCGGGGCTTTTGGATAGGTATTGACAAAACCGCTGTTTTGTGCTATATTGGTTTGTCGAACATTGAAAAGAATAGAGCTTGAAAACGGCATATTGTGGCCAAGAAATTGGCCTTAGCATGCCGTTTTCAAACCAAAGGCAAGTCCTAAAGCCGCGAATCCTCGCGACCGGACCAGCCGAACGGCATCCAAGGAGGCAAGCCACCATGGCCAGCCTGCACAGCATCACCATCGGAGAGGACACGGAGTTCAAGGGTCGCCTCGCTCGCGCGGGGTTCAGCGCGGAAGTCATCCGCGAGATCAACCGCAACGACGACATGGCGGGGATCATGTACGAAGCGCTGATGCGCCACCCGCGCTTCACCCTCGTCCACGGCCTCTTCAC
>CAZQNT010000004.1:0-36850 GCA_964595075.1 uncultured Gammaproteobacteria bacterium
GACGGAAGAGCGATAAATGCCACGCTGGCAAGCAATAACAAGCTAAACAACGTAAATCTCATACCTGATCTGGTACGTTTATATCGTATCACCCCAAACGGAACATCGCCTACTGCCGTCTTCGGCTCCATTCTGCTACACTCAATCCATGCGAAAAGCTTTGGTTATTTTATGTTGCATTAGTCTGGTTTTGCCTACCACTCTTAACGCGGCGACTGGGACATCATCCCTTCCGGATGGTATCGATCTCAACCTCTTAATGTCGGACAACGACATGTTTGATCCGGCCGGTTTATCGCGCGCAGGGCTTACGAATTTCCTTCGCTTAAAGGGAACTCTGGCGGATGCTCGCCTTCCGGATATCGACGGCGTTGTTAAACCTGTGCCGGATATTATTTGGCGGGTTGCACAATCGTACAAAATAAATCCAAAATATCTGCTCGTTCTTATCCAAAAAGAACAATCTCTGGTGGAAGATCCGAGTCCGAGCGTCAACCAATTGGATTGGGCTGCTGGATATGGCGTTTGCGACAGCTGCTCTAAAAACGATCCTTCGATTCAAGAATTCAAAGGGTTTGCCTCGCAGATCGAGTGGGCCGCGAAACAACATCGCGAAAAATATCTCATCCAGCTTCTCTCGCGCGGACTTACGATCGGCGGACAAGGGATAGGACAAACAGTCAACATCGACGGGGTCCCGGTCACACCGGCGAACCATGCGACCGCCATGCTTTACAGTTACACACCGCACATCAGAGGAAATGTAAACCTTTGGAATATCTGGAAGCGATGGTTCAGCGCCAAGTTTCCGGAAGGATCGGTTGTCCGCTCAATCGAAAATGGCACCACTTATCTCATCCGCTACGGAACAAAACGACCCTTCGCATCCCCTGCCGTTCTCGCGTCAATGACGGACGAGAATAAGGCGCTTGAAGCTCATGAGAGAGATCTTGCCAATTATTCGGACGGCGCGCCTTTGAAATTTCCTACTTACTCCCTGCTTCGCGAACCGACAGGAAAAATCTACTTACTGACTTCTGATTCGAAGCGGCACATCGAAACCATGGCGGCATTTAAAAAATTCGGATTTAACGAGGATGAAATCGTGAATGTTGAAGAAAGCGATCTTGCCACATATTCCGATGGAGCAGCGATTACAAAGTCGACTGAATTTCCGCAAGGAGTTCTTATGAAAGCAAAAGGATCGCCCGGCGTTTGGTACGTCGAAGATGGAAAACGCCACGCTCTGGTTGATGCGATTCTTATTTCACTTTACTTCCATAGCCGGCGAATTATCAACGTAAGCAAGACCGAATTAGCCGCATACGAAGAAGGAGAAAAATACGCGCTCCACGACGGCGAACTTGTAAAATCCGCCGACAATCCTGCCGTATTCGTTATTGAAAACGGGTTGCGTCGACCAATTCCGTCAGGCGAAGTATTTGAAAGAGTCGGCTGGAAGTGGAAAAATATAGTTACGGTTCCAAGTCGCGTACTATCTATACATCAGCTTGGAGAACCGTTTCAGGTGCAAATAGAGCAGCGACTTGCGGCTGGAAGTTAGTACGGAACCCCAGACCGGGGCGATCACAAGGATACGCCCCTACGAGAGGAGGGCGGGACAAGCCCGCCCCTACAAACTACCAACTACTCACTACTCACTTCCCGAAATATGATTGTCTTCTCTGCAATAGTTCCGCATTCGCCGCTGCTTCTGCCTTCAATCGGCAAGACGCATCGCGATAAATTGAGCGCAACGCTCTCGGCAATTTCGGATATTGAACAGGCGCTGTATCTGTCAAAAGCGGAAACCATCTGCTTGATAGCGCCGCATGGCGTGCGATATCCTGACGCTTTTAACGTAAATCTTGCGAGCAAATACGTCGGAAATTTGAAACAGTTCGGAGATTTCTCCACTACCGTCACGGCAAAAAGCGATTATCTGATGATCGATCGCATACAAAGAAAACTCCGTGCAGAAGGCGTGCCGTTTACGCTTAGCTCGAACGAAGAGCTGGATTATGGCTTTGCGGTTCCGCTTCTACTTCTCACCTCGCACCTCGCGTCTTGGAAACTCGTTCCAATCTCACCGTCCATGCACGACGGAAAAGCGCACTTCGAATTCGGCAAACAATTAAAACGCGTGCTTCACTCGGAGGACGAACGCGTTGCCGTAATCGCAAGCGCCGACATGTCTCACAAATTGAGCGCCGATGCGCCCGGAGGATTTGCGAAAGAAGGATCGATTTTTGACGCCGCGGTAAAAGAAAGTATAACGGCAAAAAATCCAAACGCGCTTTTGGCGCTTGACGCCCAAACTACAGAATCCGCCGCGCAATGCGCCTATCTGCCCGTCATTACTCTTCTCGGCGTTTTGGACGGAATGAATATAACGCCAAAAATACTTTCATACGAATCCCCTTTCGGCGTCGGTTATCTCACGGTAAGCTACGATCTTGCGTAGCGATTAAATGTCTTTCGTTTCAATCGTACCGAACATAAGGACGCCGCTCGGAGTCGATGAATTTGATTATTCGATCGACGATAAATGCGGTCTTCGCGCAGGAGATCTGATCTTTGTTCCGTTTCGCCGCAAACAAATCCTAGGTATTGTAACGTCAGTAATGTCAGAAAGCGCGTTTGCGGATAAGGCGGTGCTGCTGGTTGATCCGAGACCGATTCTACGCTTACCACCAACCATTGTTCCTCTTTTGCGACACGCATCGCTCAGAACGTTCACGTCACGTCCGACTATCCTTCATTCGTGGCTTCGCAACATTCCGGCTCGTATACAAGCCACTGTACACAGCGACGTATCTTTTGAAAAAGAAAAAATCAACTCAGCGGACATTACTGAATATACTGCAAACCGAGTTGAACGTATTTTATTTCATGCAAAAAGATCAACGGGACGAATTCTGCTACTGTCTCCGTGGCAACGCCGCACAGACGCGCTTGGCACAGCTCTCTCCGCTCCAACGCTTCATGCGGAAACGCCGATTAAACAAGCATGGGAAAAATGGACTCGTTTCGTAAATGAACCCGATTCGATTCTTGTTGCAACGCGCGTTGGGGGTTGGCTCGCGGCCGTAGCGGATACGGTGATTCTTGATGAACCGGAAAATGACGATTGGAAACAGGACGAACTTTCGCCGCGCATTGATACGCGCTGGCTTCTTGAAACAGCGAATCTGTTCAGGCCATCTCTCAACATAATACGCATCGGAACCACGCCTCAGCTGGCGGATCCTTCTGAAATTAAACAAATCACGATTCCGAAAATAGAGATTAAACAAGATTACGTCGCGTGGGATTGGAAAGGAAAGTCGGAGATGGACGGCCTCCAGGAAAGATCACTTGCGCGTATCGAGGAAGCGCTCGAAGAAAAACGGCCGGTCATAATTCTCCATCCGATCAAAGGAGACAGTTCGCGTCTTCAATGCCGCGGTTGCCGTTGGCAGGCATTGTGCCCGGAATGTAAAAACGCGCTAACTCAAGTGGAATCTCGCGGTTTATGCAGACGGTGCGGAGCGCGAGCGGATCTACCTGTGCAATGTCCGGTTTGCGCAAGCACGGATTTTTCTAGCGGTAGAGCAGGCAAAAATCGTCTTACCGCAAGAATCAATCTGAAATACGGAACACGAGTCGACGTAAGGGATTTGCAGGACTGGAATGCGACCTCCATACCGAGAGGATCTCTTGTGGTAATTACCGATACCTCTCTCATAGGTGGAATAAGCGAAGATATTCGCAAACGAGAACGTCTCCTAATATCATGGAGACGTATGGCATCGACCGTAGCGTACGCCCAAGGGCAGATCGTTGCGCAGGGGTCGGAGGAGCTGTTAGCGGAAGCGTGTATGTGGCTTACGGCTGAAGGAGTTCGGTCTTGCTGGAAATCCGAATGGGACGAAAGAAAATCCTTTGGCTATCCCCCGGCCACTCAAAGAATCAAACTTCTGTTCAATGGATCCGAAGCTGAATCGCGACCTTTATCGGAACAGCTCCGAAACGATCTGCCGGAATCTTGGATAGTTAGCGGACCGTTTCAGGTTCCTTACAGATCACGATCAAGAGGCGAACGCCAAGCGTTTCATATTCAACCACCAACTGATACTACGGAATCGCAAATTCTAACCCACTTGGAACCCTTCGCAAAAAACTGTACTATCGATCTTGACCCGATCTCCTTTTTCATGTAATGACACAGTATGAAAGTACTCGCTCATCCAAACCCGTCTCTACGAGAGCCATCGGTAGACGTAGATTTAAAAACCGTTGGAACGCCGGAGTTCCAAGCATTTCTTGATGAGCTGATCGAGACCATGTTCGAGTACGACGGTGTTGGAATCGCGGCTCCTCAAGTCGGAAAAAACATCAGAGTTTTTATTGTTAATCAACATTCAAAAGGGGTAGTTTACATTAACCCAAAAATCACTTACACGTCGGATGCTAACGTCTCCGGCGAGGAAGGATGCCTCAGCGTTCCGGAAGTTTGGGGAATAGTCGAGCGAGCAAAAAAAATAAAAGTCGAAGCGTATGATCGTCATGCGCGTAAAGTTGCGCTAGACTGCAAAGGACTGGAATCTGTAATATTTCAACACGAAATAGACCATTTGGACGGCATACTCTTTATTGATAAAGTAAAAGAGTTCACAAAAGGAAAAGACAAAATCAAGGTATAATAGTAGTAGCCCAACACCTGAAACCTGATATCTGAAACCTGAAACCCACCCTCTCACATGCATCGCGTAATCTTCTTTGGAACATCGGATTTTGCGGTACCGCATCTTGATGCGTTGATTAAGGATAAAGATCTTCACGTCGTAGCCGTCGTAACGCAACCAGACAAACCGGTAGGTCGACACGCGGTTAATACTCCCCCTCCCGTTAAAACATTGGCGCTGCAATACAGCATCCCTGTGTTTCAACCGACGAAACTTCTTGAATTGAAAGAGCTGGAATCTTTTCAAGCGCTACTGGATCCGCGTCCTGACGTCGGAGTTGTTGTTGCGTATGGAAAGATTCTACCGCAATGGATTTTAGAAATCCCGATACATGGAATAGTGAACGTCCACGCGTCACTTCTTCCACGCCACCGCGGTCCGTCACCGATACATGCGACCATCGCCGCAGGAGACGCGATGTCCGGAATTTCGATAATGCTGATCGACGAGATGATGGATCACGGCCCGATTCTCGCAACCGAAGAAGAGGAACTATTTCCAAACGATACGGTCGGAGAGCTTCAAACACGCCTGGCGAGTCTCGGCGCAAAATCCCTCACCTCAACAATCAAAGAATACCTAAACGGAACATTGACGCCAAAAGAACAGGATCACTCCAAAGCCACATACTGTAAAATACTAACAAGAGAAAACGGAAAACTCGACTGGAACATGACAGCGCCAGAGATCGAACGGCTCATAAGGGCATACGATCCATGGCCGGGAACATGGATGGACTTGAATGGAAAACGTCTCAAGATACTTAAGGCGCGCGTAAGTCCAAACGACTCATCCTACCCAATCGGCGCAAGGTTCCTGTGGAAAGGCCGCCCAATCATCAAATGCGGCCAATGCACAGTTCTTGAACTTGAACTCGTCCAACCGGAGGGAAAAAAACCCATGACCGGAACGGAATTCGTCAGGGGCAGTAGAGAATGGATAAAATAACCCAAGTGAAGGGATTTATGTATTATCCTCCCCCTTAATCATAAGGGGGAGTTAGAGGGGGTTATTCCCCGTATTTCTTTTCCTTTTGACGACCTGATATATCCCTCCGCCGCCAACAAAAATCCAAACCCTAACGGGTGGTTGAGATATGGAGTGAACACGTGGAGGACGGCGAGCGCTACGAGCGATGAGACAAAACCGGCGCGGATCCAAAATGGTTCATGGAGTTTCCAAAGACGGGTCATCAAAGAGACCAAAAGCCACAACATCACCGGAATACCGAGAATCCCGAACTTTATCCAATGATCAAGCCATCCCCATTCAAAAGCGTACGTTGTGTAATTCCCGTCCTGATTTTTCTCCAATATGCGAGGGTCCTTTGTTTGATACGTTACAGTGGCGCCGAAACCGGAACCAAGAATAGGTGCCTGTTTGATTTTTGAAATTAAAACAGGAAACATGTTCCAACGACTGACAGCGGCCGCATCTGTAACGGACCCTCTCGAACCGAACGATGTGGCTATAGATTCTACTACAACTTTTGGAATTGGGAACGACAGTACCGCGTAAATCAATGCAAACGCAACAATAAATCCGACGGCAATTCGTGAAATGAATACAATAATGTCATTTTTTCCAATATCCTTCCACAGCAAAAACGCTAAAACAGACAGCCCTGCGAATAACCCGATCCAAAAACTCCGCGACAAACTTATTAAAATTGAAACGCATGAAAGAATCAGCAAGGCGAGTCTCGTACGTGTCGCGGAAAGACTGAAAATAAGTCCGGAAATCGCATATACCTGTGATTGTACGAAGATCCTAAACAGATTTCCGGATATTAAAGTCACCTCGCCCACTCCTGTGCGACGAACCCAAAGATAGAGTGGACGTGACAGAGAGTGTATTCCGTGCGACCAAACGTATAGGAGCGTCAGAGTCTTGATCGGAAGCCATAACAACGCAGCATATATCGCTTGTCCTGCGTGATGCCTAAGACGCTCTCCGCTACGTGACGCAATATCCAAAACAGGAAGTAACAAAATTAAAAAACCCCACGCGTTCGCGTCTTGAACAATATATTGATTCTTCAACCACATCCCTCTCATCACCCCCCACACGCACAACCCGCCTAAACTCAACCAAGGCCACATACTCCGACGTTCAACGTCGGAGGTCAATCTTCCGACGTTGAACGTCGAAAGATTTAGCCAACCTAGGAAAAACGCTGCTGTCATGACTATTCTTATGGAAATGCCGCCGTCAACTTCCCAACCGTTTGGAATTTTGAATAGAGCTCCCTTGGATCCTATGGCGAGCTCGAGCAGCAAAACAGCAAGTCCGAGCTCCGGTTTTTTCCGTGCCAGTACGAACATTGAGATCCCGGCAATGATCGTCACGAGCCCGCGTGGAATCGGTTCAAAAACCGTAATAAGCGATAAAGTCTCGATCGCAATTATTCCAAGAAACCAGTAAATCCATTGGGATTCGGGTTTGTTTCTAATATCGATCAATTTGGCCTGCAAAAGTGACACGGGGCTTAGTGTCTTAATAACTCGCGCCTTCCATCCGGCGTGCCATTTCATGAAATATTTGATCAAACTTTCATTAAACATCTCCTGCCTCGTAGTTGACATTACTTGAGCAAAGGATGTGCCTCCGTGATGGATGACCCGTACCGACGGTTCGTACAAAACTTGCCATCCTCGTTCTACCGCGCGTCTGCAGTAATCCACTTCTTCAAACCAGATGAAGTACCGCTCATCCAAACCGCCTATATCATCCATGAGAGAGCGTCTGATCAAAAAGCACGCGCCCATGACTTGATCGACTACGCCCTTATATTCCCCCTTTGAAAGCGGAAAGAAATATCGGCGAAAAAGACGCGGTAAAATATGATGAAGTTTCAACAAAATCCCCGCCTGATTCCACACGCTTGGAAAGCGACGGACGCTGTGCTGAAGGCTGCTGTCGAAATTCGTAAGTTTGGGTCCGATAATTCCTGCTCTCGGATGGCTATCAGCTACTTTTACTAGATTTAGTAGTGATCCTTTCGGACATTCCGTGTCAGGATTTAGCAGCAAGACGTACCGAGAATCAAACCCTGCAATCCCCTGATTACATGCTTTTGCAAAACCCCGATTGTCGGCGTTCGGAATCACCCTAACAGTTGATCCGATCTGCCGAGCTATTTGAACGCTCGCGTCCTGCGAGGCGTTATCAACGACCACAACCTCCCAATCCAAACCGCTGCAAGCGGATTCGAGTGACCTTAAACAACGCTCGAGATGTTTCTCGACGTTCCATGAAACGATGACAATGCGGAGGTCTTTCATGAAATAAATTATATTCCGTGTTTCTTTTGTATAATATTTCTCGCCTCGTTATATTTAACTATCTCTTTAGGAACAAATCCAAAAAGTCTCCACGGAATTTTATACATGAATTTCGGCAGCCATCTGCTCATACCTTCTTTGCGCGGCTCGACATAAAAAAGATCTTCATCGACCCATACACCAACGCCACCGCGCTCTGCGATCGTAAGCCACAAATCCCAATCTTGGAATCTCGTCAGAGTCTCATCAAATCCAGGAAACGCGGATCGTCGAATGAGAGATGATGTATGAATAAAATTATTGTTCTTTAGCGCGGCGACATCGAACGGTCTGCCACGAAAACGTTTCGTTCCCCAAAAAAAGTTAGAATAGGAAAAAACCGCATCAGTATTTTGTAAAAGCGCGCCTTGAAGTACCTGAAGCGCCGTTGGCTGGAGAATCGCGTCAGCATCTAGAAACAGGAAGAAATCGCCTCCTGCCGAAGCGGCGCCTAGATTTCTTGCGTAGGGTGCGCCTTTGTTTGCTTTGAGAGTTATAAGTGTAATCGGGAGAATTTGCGAGACTTCACTAACAGCAACACTGGGATCGTCGCTAGAACCATCGTTAACAACTATCACTTCAAATGGTTTGAGCGTCTGAACCGATAGACCCTCTAGCGCGCGTCGTAAAATATCCGCGTGGTTGTAGCACGGGATGATGACGGAAATGCGTGAGATTTCAGACATACAAGTTCTCAGTGCACAGTTCTCAGTTACAGACCACACTACGCACTTTACACTGAGTGTTGAGTGTTTAGTGCTGAGTACTGAGTGTGTTAGATTCCTAGTCGGCTTTTGAGCGCTGTCCATCTATCACCCCACTGAAAGTCCTTAATAACGCGCAATTTGGCGTTTTCTCCAAGCCGGTTACGAAGCTCACTTTGTTTTAGCAGTTTTTCGACCGCTTCTGCAATATCCTGAATGCTGTCAGGGTCTACTACAAGTCCGGTATTACCGTCTACAACCGCTTCCTCTACTCCCCCACTCCTTCCTGCGACGCTTGGTATTCCGGCGGCCGCGGCCTCAAGATAACCGATCCCAAACCCCTCCACGTCCCATTTTTCACTTCGACCCGGTAAACAAAAAACATCCGCGGCGGCAAGCCAATCACGAACATCTTCGTCGCTGGCATCAAGTATCCAAGTCACGGTTGTAAGAGATTCTTTCGCAACTTTCTCGAGACGATCCAAATCCGGACCATTGCCAACCACCACATATCTAACCGGCATATGAGTTTGAAGTCGCGAGATCGCTCGCAATGAAAAATCAATGCCTTTCCTTGGTACGAGTCGGCAAACCGAAACCACGAGCGATTCATCCGGACCGATTCCGAACCGAGTACGCGCTTCTTCACGAGTTGGATATCTTTCTTTCGAGACTCCGGGAGTCAAAACCGTAACTTCTATTCCAGGGACTATTTTTCTTAGATCCTGCATTGTTGCTCTGCTGTTCGTTATGACCGCTTTAGCGTTTCGACAAATCCGGTTCAGAAGCCACCGCTTCCAAAATCCTGCCGCGTTGCGAACATCCGTCCCATGAAACAAAACGGCGTATTCCGGACCTCCGAGCATCTTCGAAGTCCAAGCCGCCGTCCCAACCGGAAGCGCGTGGCTGATAAGTAGTAGGGGCGGGCTTGTCCCGCCCTCCCCAGCAGTAACATTCCGACACAAACTAATTAATGGAAACCATTTCGGCCAGTGATCACGAAAAAACACTGCTGTGTCTACTTTGCCGTGACCGTCTGTTTTCACGCCTTCAGGAACAATAACACGAATCGCTCCATCCGATGACGCTACAAGAGATCCGAGATAGCGAGCGATTCCGCCGCGATCCGGTGGATATTCGAGCGTAATTAGAATGATTGGGGCTGTGTTCATGTATCTTCGTGGACCGCTTGGACAGGTTCCGGGATTTTTCGTAAACGACGAATCATCTTATAGACGTCATCAGCGGTCACTAACCTGAACACAAAACCAAGTACAATGGCAACAGCCCCTCCAAAAATCACCGCCGCTCTCAAATCCATCATGTCTCCGATGGATCGCCAAGCGAACCATGAGATAACCGCTGCCACGAAACCGCGCAAAGTTAAAGAGACGAACGTTAACGCTCCGCGAATAAAACTTTCTGCGAAAACTGCGCCTATGAAATACAGCGCCCAAAAACTCACTACTCCGGCCCACGCCGCGCCAAGTGGTCCGTACTTAGGAACAAGAATCGCGTTCGCTGCGATGTTCAGCGCCATGGTCGCGACCATTGCCGTTGTTTTCAAGTGCGCGCGATTCGTTGCGTTGAGCAAGGCGCCTACAGGAAAATCCAAGAATATCGGGAGAAGAACCCATGGGAGTACGGAGAATGCTGGAACAGCTCCGATAAACTCTTGGCCGTAAAGCAACGGGATGATCCGCGGAGAAAGCGCTGACAGTCCGGCGGCGAGCGGAAACCCCAGCGCGGCCATCACGCGCATGGATCCGAAAAAGGTATTGCGGAGATCCTCCGAACGTTTTGTGGCAAAAAGAGACGCGAGCGCCGGATAAAGCGCGGCAGTAAACGTGAGCGGTAAAAACTGAAAAGCGTATGTGAGTTTATAGGCGACCGCGTAGAGTCCGACTGCCGAGGGTCCGTGGATATTTTGGATAAACAAACTGTCTACGTAGGAATAAACCTTGACTGCGATTCCCGCGATTCCAAATGGCGCAGCTTCTTTCACGAGCCGTTTCAAATCGCTTTGACGCGGCATTTGAATGGAAACTGAAAATCGCCGCATATTGAAGACGCTCCAGCCGACATTCCACAAACTTCCTAAAAGTAACGCTGACGCGAGTCCGATCGGGCCGAATCCGAAAAATGCTGCGGAAATCGAAGCGATCGCTGTCACGATCTGCCCAAGAAACATTCCGAACGCTTCTGGCTGCAAATTCTGCCTGCCTCGCAACGCTCCGTATAAAGCAAGATGAAACGTGTCGGCTGTCATTACAAGACAGGCGATCGCTACGGTTGAAAGAGTTACGAAATCCGCTCCGAATAGTGTCGCGTAAAGCAACGATGCAACGATCGCGATCGGGACTAAAAACAGCTTCGCTCTTAATGCCGCTCCAAGAAGCCGCGAGGCGTCATCGCGATTTCCTGCGAGAGAACGTATAACGACCGGAGTCATCCCAAGATCCGTGAAAATTACAAAAATCGACGTGATTGAAACGCTATAAAAAAACACGCCGGTCAACTCCCTGCCGAGCAAGCGGGCAACTATCGTAAAAGCGATAAACGCCACAAACTTCTGCGCCGCTGTAGCCACCATCAGCCAAGCCGCGTTTTTCGCTATCGTAGAACCGGAAGACATGCGTGTATGGTACCCGTTTATTGACGATATCCGCAAACTGTAGTAATAATCTCCGTATCTTACTTGTTCCTTCGCAACAACATTTCCTAGACCCAAGACCGTAACGGATCAAGGGCTAGAGAAAGGCAACCCGTGTCGATTCGAATCTACCTCAACGAAGACATCGCTCCGCAGCACCTCATCGATCACGCACGCCGGTGCAAGTCCAGAGGCAGGCAAGACGAAGCGATCGTCCAGTGTCAGGGGATGAAGATCCCCGTGGACGGGGATGGGCGCCTGTACTACCAGCTGACGGAGGACATCGCGCACCCCGCGATCGCCATCCCACGCCCACTGCAGAACCACATCGACATGATCAGCTGGTGGACGCGGATCCCGAGCGTACCGCATCGCACCCTGGGCGTGTACAAGACCGACGGAGCAGATGCGCAGCTCGACGTGGAGCCGCAGGATCCGAACTGGCGCCGGCTCGTCATCTGCGGGCAAGACATCGCGGAGCTGTCCCGTCTCTACTCCGAGATCCGATCCGGCAGAACGCTCCCCTACGAGTCGTGGGAGAACGAGTTGACGGAGCCTCGTCAACTCGCCATGCACTCCCAACTCCTCCCGCCCCCCGGGGAGTAGATCCCTCCGGGGATCGACGCAACTCGCCTCCGAGCCACGCTCGGAGGCTTTTGTTACCTAACAGATGAGTTAACTTACAAAATTACTTACTTAAGTTGTATATTTTTTTGGAATTTAGTAAACGTCTCCACCAACGTACGTTCTGCCCCCAACCTTCTCTGGAAATGTTAACCCCTTCTGATTTTCAATGCCGTGAAGAAGAACGTCTCCACCAACCTCCTTAGGAAGGATTAACCCTTCGGCAGACTTGAGACCGTTTAAAGCAACATACCCACCAACTGTCTGCGGTAACTTCAATCCTTTGGCAGACTTGAGGCCGTTGAGGGAAAGATCACCATCGACCTTCTCGGGAAATTCCAGCCCTTCAGGGTAGAGGAGCTTGTCGAGATAAAGGCTACCTTTAACCTCAATGATGCCTCTTGGAAAAACCGTGTGTTTCATTTCGAATAATGGATCATTATTTAAGAGAACACCACCTATATTCACATCACCAATAACCGTAATTGTTCCGTCGGGATGAAATTGAAAAGTATCATCAATCCACTTTTTATCTTTTCCGAGACTTTCAGCCCATAAAATAGTTTTTTCCCTGCTCCACGGTTTATCTCGTTCTGCTTTCTCCGCTCGCGCTTTTTCCTCTTCCCTCCTCTCCATCTCTTTCGTCCTCTGTACAAGATTATTATCTAATTCAGAAGTTTTTTCTTCTTTTTTCTTATCAAAATGCCCCTCTGCAGCACTCCAGTTTTCTTTCATAAAAATGTAATTAATGTTTAACCTGCCATTAGGTTACCCCCCCCCCCTTAACCGTTGTCAAATTTTACGGGCTGTATGCCAAACTGGGTTGTGCAAAACTCAAAAACTTCGCTAAACAAAGAGCAGTATTCAATTTTCTCTATCCAGATTAAAATATATTCATTCTGTCATCCTCGCGTAGGCGGGGATCCAGACAGTGAAGAATACATCTTTTGATCTGGATTCCAGTCTCCACGGGAAGGCACCCCCGAGGGGCAAGCCCCTCGGTTGCCTTAGTAAAAAAGCTTAAGTTGTTTAAGTGTTGGTTTGTTTGGTGCGTGATGATGTTCTTCTTGTTTAGATATATAACGACGAACGATTTCCTCCGTTTGACCTTCGCCGACGGTTCCGACGTAATAGCCGTCTTTCCACATTTCCCCTCCCCATAGACTCTTCCTCAGCTGTGGGAATTGTTTGAACAACTGTCTGCCGGTAAGGGACTTAACGACACGAACGAGAACGGCGGGAGCAACCTTCGGAGGTGCGCCAACAAAAAGGTGCACGTGGTTTGGACCAATTCCCAGGCAATAAAAGTGATAATCGTAACTTTTGCAAATTTCTTTCACGATTGCCACGAGAAAAATCTTCATGGCTTCGTTCAGGAGAAATTTGTGATACTTCACGCCCCAAACCACGTGATATCCTATTTGATAGCGTGTTTGAGCTCCGGAGTATAAGTCCATTGTTCAAGTTTAACACCTTTTTGTTGGGCACCCCCATCGGCTGCTCTCGAGCCTATCCAACCGAGGGGCAAGCCCCTCGGATGTCCGGCCGCTATGACAATAATGCAAGAATTTCGACAAAAACATCACCTTGTTTGATAAAGAGCCATTTTACGACTATTGCACCGTTCTTTCGGTTAGAGATGAATTATCTTCTCTCCAAGATCTGCTGATCCCTCAGGGATCGCAGCATCTCGCCTCCGAGCAACGCTCGGAGGCTTTTAAATATATTCTCTGTAAACTTTTAAAGTATTTTTTTATAAATTCTTTCACTCGTTACATCTACAAAAACCTCCTCAAGTTTTCTTTGCTCAATCAAAAGCTTAATAGTATATTCTTCTGGAAAATCAGGGTTGTATCCGTACACAAGATGACCGCCTTTTTTCAAAGAACGATAAACTTCAGCGATAATTGCCGCTGCGTATTCATTACCTTTTGGTCCGACCGGTTCCAAACCACTCATGATATAGGTATCCATGCTTTCATCACCGACTCGGGATACAAAACTCAAAATATCATCGTGAAGAAACAGTTCGACGGTAGGAGATCCATGAACTGTTGTTTCTTCACGCAAAAAGCTGCGGCGCGTATTCAAATCAATATTGATGTAACGCTTCGCATAAGCCGATTCTGTTGGAAACAACATACCGGCTCCCGGGTATTGGCCCCCGCCAAGATCGCAAACATTTTTACCACGAGCCGCCTCGATAAATACTCTTGCAAAAGGAGTTGATTGTTCTCCCACAAACAAATTCTTCATTCCGGTCCCTGAACTTGAACTTATAAACGTCTCGCCCCACGAGGTCATACTTTTCTCTTCAATACCTGAAACCAGTTCCTTGTATTTTTCAGGAACACCGACGCGCATTTTTAACTCCTCCTCCATTTCTGCTATCGCCCTATCCTTAGCTTGATCCATCGCCACTAAATCCTCCTTCAAATTCTCATCAATAGGCTTAGCGGTTTCGCCAGTAGGAGGAAAATTGTTAGGCTTTTCAACAGACATACGTTTATAGATTTACCGAATGATCCTATCTTACAACTTAATACCAACAATTCCAATAAGCTGCCCTATACGAGAGCGTTGTATTTTAAAAATCCCGCCCGTCACGATATTTACATCGGATCGAGCGGGATCGGTAGTAGCCGAGCGGCGCCACGTCAGGCGCCCTCCATTGGTACGGCGAGGAAGCGACACCTTCTTTCCCAGACGCTTTCGACAAGACCCAGATGAAAATTGCGCTTACCGTAGATACCGTCAATGAAACCTGAAAAGGACAAGCCCTTCACGATAGCCACAGACCCCAACGCAACGATCGGATATCGCATCATCTCGTCTGGGTACGCGTTGTTGAAGCAGAGCATCTCCTCCGGTAGAGCTGGGCGAACATCGAGCATCTTCATTTCATCCAGCACCTCATCGGTAGAGGACATGTAGAACATGTCGACGTATGTGAACTCGACGTCACGCGCCGCCCTAACAACGTTTTGGCACGCCTTGATCGGGGTAAAAATCGCCCCGTCGTAGAAGCTATTCACGTACCCGTCAAAGGTTTTTAGAAGCTCGTCGTAGTCCGGGAGGACATAGACGACAGTTGCGATTAGTCGCATCTTGCTATCCTCCGTGACACTAAAGCTTCGTCCACGCCGCAAACGGACCATCCGCCAACAGTGAAAGAACGACTTGGCGCGACATGTGAAAGGGCTGCTTCTAATAGAATATGTACTACTATATCGCCCTTATTGTCAACGCACAGGATCATCGACTAACCTTGGCTCTGTTGAGACAAGAATTTAGCCACATATGTACACTTCTCTTGACAAAACCTGTTTTTCGTGCTATCTTCTCTTCAGAATCGAAGTACAACAACTAAGACTAGGAGGAGAAAAATGAACCTTTCCAAAAAAACCGACCCACGTTGCTGGAAGAAGTGGGCGAGGTCTGGCGCGGTCGCGCTGGGTAACGCCGTCGTAGTGAACATGGGATACGGAATGCGCCTCGTACGCTTCACGAAGCCCACGTCCGTCAAGGACGCGGTCGCCTCGATTGAGCGAGTAGGTTGCCGCCCGGCGACCATGGAGGAGTTGCTCGGCGATACTGTCAAAGCAGACCCGATCGCCGACGCCCCGTTCTCCAACGTCCCCTACCTCAACTGGGAGGGCGGCGAGCTCAAGCTCGACCGTCAGCCCAACGGCAAGTGGAGCAGCCCCCCCTTCTGATCAGGAAGTGAGAACTCTCGCGCACCGCGTGAGACAAAGAGATGCGCCGTCGCAAGACGGAACTCGCGCTCTTGTCTCCGACGGTGCGCTCTTTGTTTTATACAAAAGAACAAACCGCGCGGTCTGTTCTTTATTTCCAATATTCGATTATTTAACGCTTGCTCCACTGCGGCGAGCGCCTCGCTCCTTTTCTTCCGAATTTTTTGCGTTCGCGCTTTCTTGAGTCGCGGGAGAGATAGCCGAGTTTTTTCAATGCTACGCGGAATGTCGGGTTTAGTTCGATGAGGGCGCGAGCGATTCCAAGACGTATGGCTTGCGCTTGTCCGCGGATTCCTCCGCCCACGACCTTCGCGCTTACGTCGACTGACGTTTCCTGACCGACCGCGCGAAGCGGGCTCATAACGTCGTCGCGGACGTCGTATGTTGTAAAATATTTTTCCATCTCGCGACCGTTGACAGTGACCGTTCCTTTTCCGTTCTTAATCAGACGGACTCTCGCCTGCGACGTCTTTCTTCGTCCAAGCGCAGCTATGAAAGATCCGCCTTTGGCGCGTTCTGATGCTGCAATGATTTCCGCTTCAGCAATCGGCGTATCCGCCGCCGGATCTTTCATGACCGGCTTTTTTACGACTGCCTTTCTTGGCGCCCTCTTTGGCTTGCCGTCTTCGGTCTTCTGTTTTCCGTCTTCTGTGTTAGGCATAATTATTTTACGATAATGAGGCGCTTCATGCGGTTTGCCTGCGTTCGATTTTTCGGAAGCATGTATTTAACCGCGTGCTTCAAAATTTCTCCAGGGTTTGTCTGTCTAAGTTTTGAAACCGGCGTAGCGGTGATGCCTCCCGGTCGACCGGAGCTGCGAAAATGCTTCTTCTGTTCCCACTTTTTGCCTGTAAATTCGATTTTATCCACGTTAGAAACTTTCACTATATCCCCGCTATCGATGTGAGGGATCATCCCTGGTTCATGCTTTCCCATAAGAAGCGTGGCGATGTGCGTAGCCAAACGACCGACGACTTTTCCTGTCGCGTCGATTTCTTGAACTTTACGTTCGATATGAGGCATTCCTCGCTTCTTGGTCCAGGGCATATATATTAGTAATCAGTTCTCAGTGCACAGTGCTCAGTCTTTTATTAACTGTAGTTGGGCGATGTCGGCGCCGTCGCCTACGCGTCTGCCGAGTTTGATGATGCGCGTATAGCCGCCTTTTCGCTCGGCATAACGAGGTCCGAGCTCTTCCAACACCTTATTAACCGCAGACTCTATCGTCAACACTCGGGATAGCGCGCGGCGTGAAACAAGCGTCTTTTTTCGACCAGTTGTGATCAGCTTTTCCACGATGGATCTGACGGCTTTCGCTTTCGGAAGGGTCGTGTTTACGCGCTCGTACAAAATAACCGATTGAGCCAAACTTAAAAGCATGGCCTTGCGCGGCGCTTTTTCTCGTCCAAAAACTTTTCCTTTATTCTGGTGCCTCATAAGATAATTCTTTAAGCAGCTGGAAGTGATCCAAGAGTATGTCTACCGCCTGTTTGCAAGCGTCGATCGGATCGAGCGATCCGTCTGTTTCAACGCTCAAGATCAACTTGTCATAGTCCGTGCGCTCTCCGACGCGTGTTGCTACTACTTTGTACGATACGTTCAAGACGGGGCTGTAAAGCGCGTCGATCGCGATGGTTCCAAGTTCAAGTTTTTCTTTTATGCGTTCTTCAGTCGTCTTGTATCCGCGTCCAGGACCGATCGTGATCTCAAGTTCGAATGACGCCGCCTTGTCCGTGAGCGTGGCGATCACTAGATCCTTGTTCACGATTTCCACGTCGGCGTTTTTTGTAAAATCCGCCGCTGTCACGACTTTCTCGCCCTTTACGGATAGCGAAAGTTTTACAGGTTCTTCGGAAAACAATTTCATTCGAAGAGTTTTCAAATTTAAAATTATTTCCAAAGCATCCTCTTTCACATGAGGAATGGTTGAAAATTCATGCTCTACGCCTTTTATCTTAACCGCGGTTACAGCGGCTCCCGGAAGAGACGACAATAACACGCGTCGCAGAGCGTTTCCGATCGTCGTGCCGTAACCTTGAGTACACGGCTCGACCGTTAGGATGCCTTCGTTAGGACGCTCTCCTTTGGAGAAACGTATCTTGGAAGGAAGAAGTATGGACTCCATAGATAAAAAAGTACGCTTTAGCGAGAATAAAATTCAATAATGAGTTTGGCGTCGAACGGCTGCAACATATCCTGCATTGCCGGCGCGCTCGTAATCTTCGCCTCCAACGTGACCGGCGTAACGCTGATCCAAGATGGCGGTTCCTTTTGCTGCAATTTTTCCGAAATCCCCTGCCATAGATTTTTTGCGCGTTTCGTCTCCCGTATCTGCAAAACGTCTCCCGGCTTTACCGTGAAAGAAGCGATGTCAACCTTTTTTCCATTAACCGAGATATGCGCGTGCGATACGGTCTGGCGTGCGGCCGGTCGGCTCTTTGCGAATCCCGCTCGGAATACGGCGTTGTCGAGGCGCATTTCCAAAAGTCGCATAAGATTTTCTCCGGAATCGCCTTTCATGCGAAGAGCTTTTTCGAAATAGTTTTCAAATTGGCGTTCAGAAAGACCGTACAATCGTTTTGCCTTTTGCTTTTCGCGAAGCTGTTTCGCATAGTCGGTCTGTCGCGAACCGCCCTTGGGTCCGTGAACTCCCGGCGGATAAGGACGGCGCTTGACAGCGCACTTTTCGCGGCCGCAAAGCGACACGCCTTCACGGCGACAGAGTTTGCAGGTGATTCGAGTGGTCTTCATACTTTTATACGCGGCGCGGCCGTGGAGGTCGGCAACCGTTATGCGGAATCGAGGTGGTGTCTTTTATTGATGCGACTTCCAGACCCTGCGCGTGGAAAGCGCGTATCGCGCCTTCGCGCCCCTGACCGACGCCGGTCACGAACATGCTGACTTCGCGCAAACCGTACGCGGCCGCCTTATCGAGCGCGTTTCGCACAACGATCGACGCGGCATACGGAGTGGCTTTCTTCGGTCCCTTGAATCCGGATGAACCCGCGCTTGCCCATGCGATCACGTTTCCATTCAAATCCGTAAGCGTGACTATGGTGTTGTTGTATGAAGCATGAACGTACGCTTTCCCGTGCTCAACCTGTTTCTTGGCTTTTACGCCTTTGCGCTTTCCTTTTGTAGCTTTTGACGGCTTCTTTGCGGTCTCGACTGCAGCCGCGCTTTCTTTTGGCGCGATCGTTTCTTCCGCTGCGATTTTCTGAGTTTCGTTTTCCATATTCGTCAAAATTACGTCTTTTCAAGCTTACGCTTACCCGAACCCATTGTTCGGCGCACGTTGCCGCGAATAGTTCTTGAATTCGTTTTCGTCCGTTGTCCGTGTACGGGCAATCCCTTTGTGTGGCGCGCGCCTCGATATGAACCGATCTCTTTCAATCGCTTTATGTTGCTCAAAACCTCGCGTCGCAACTCGCCTTCGACGCGATATCGCTTTTCAACGATCTCGCGCATTTTGTGCGCTTGTTCGTCGGTCAAATCTTTAACGCGAATATTCGCGGGCAAACCTGATTCCGCGACTATCTTTTTCGCTGTCGTCAATCCAATACCGTATATGTACTGGAGCGCGACATCAATGCGCTTCTGCGATGGAAGAGTGACGCCTGCGATACGAGCCATAGAGTTACTTGGGACAGATCAGCCGGATGAGTAAATTTCATCCTTGGCGCTGCTTATGTTTAGGAGTTTTTTTACAGATAACCACAACCCGCCCTTTCCGGCGGATCACCTGACAATCTCGACACATGGCTTTTACCGATGCTCTAACCTTCATGTTTCACCAATTAATAGTGGGCTAGAGTCTATATGTAATACGACCCTTTGTCAAATCATAAGGGGTCATCTCCACCTGAACCTGGTCTCCAGGCGTAATTCTTATGCGAAACATGCGTAATTTGCCCGATAAATGACACAAAATAGTGTGTCCGTTATCTAGCTTCACCCTGAACGTCGCCCCGGGCAAATTCTCCTCCACAACGCCCTTAACCAACAAAAATTCCTTCCCTGGCGCCTGTGGCTTATCGGACATAATTCGTATGTTTTTCAGTCATGATATTGATGGAAGTATACCGATTTATTCAAGAGGAGTCAAAATCCTGCATGCATCATAACCCCTCCTAACCTCCCATTATCTTATGGGGAGGGATTTTTAGCGTTATACTCCCCCTTAATTATAAGGGGGAGTTAGAGGGGGTTATTCCCCTCATTATTTGACCGTCGCCTTAATTCTTCTCACCCCAGCCGACACGGCTTCTTCTTTTTGAATCGTGAAGCGTCCGAGTTCGCTTGTTCGCGTCACGTGAGGACCTCCGCAGATTTCTTTACTGAAATATCCAACTGCGTCGTCGCCAACGAGATACACCTTGACCTTGCCTCCGAGTTTCGCGTATCTGTCTTCGAAAAGTCCGATGGCGCCGGCGGCCTTAGCTTCATCAACCGTCATCTCCTCAAAGCGGACCGGAAGGTCGCTGCTTATCGCAGCGTTTACGATTTCTTCAACGGATTTGATCTGCTCCGGCATCATTTTTTCCGTATGCGAAAAATCGAAGCGAAGGCGTTCCGGTGTTATGTTGGATCCTTTTTGCATCACATGATCTCCCAACACGGTTCGAAGCGCGCGATGTAGGAGATGAGTTGCCGTGTGAAGTCTCGTAGTCTCTTCCGAATGATCCGCGAGACCGCCCTTAAACGCGACGGAGGATGCAGAACGAGACAACTCCTGATGTTTTTTGAACTCTTTAGTAAATTCTTCGACGTCGAGATTTCCTCCGCGCTCGCCGATCAATTCCTGCGTAAGCTCCAACGGAAAACCGTAGGTCTGAAAAAGATCGAACGCTTCTTGGCCGGAAATCACCTTATCACCGCTCATTTTCTCAAACTCTTTTAATCCCTTTTCCAAAGTCTTACCGAATTTCTGTTCCTCTTTTTCACACTCATCGATTATTCGTCGTCTGTTCGTCTCAAGTTCAGGATACGCGTCTCCGTATTCCCCTATCACGACTCCAGCGAGCGCCGCACACAAAGGTTCTGTTATCCCGATGCGACGGGCTTCGCGAATTGCGCGACGCAGCAAGCGGCGAACGATATATCCCTGTCCGACATTTGACGGAGACACTCCACGCTCATCACCTATTATAAAAACCGCAGCGCGAACATGATCCGCAATTATCCGAAACGACGTTGCGTCTGTCGTAGGGGCGGGCTTGTCCCGCCCTTCCCGCATTGATACATATTTCTTCCCCGAGAGTTCTTCTAATTTTGAAAAAATTCCCTGAAATATCTCCGTTTCAAAAACGTTTGACTTTCCCTGCAGCATCGCAGTCATCCTTTCAAGCCCCATTCCCGTATCCACGTTTTTCTGCGCGAGCGGCTTGAACGATCCGTCCGCCTGTTTGTCGTATTGCATGAAAACGTCGTTCCAGATTTCGACGAACCTTCCGCAATCGCAATTCGGATGACACGCGGCGCCGTATGACGGATCATGTTCGCGCTGTGTATCAAAAAACATCTCAGTGTCAGGTCCGCACGGTCCGGTCGCGCCCGCCGGTCCCCACCAGTTTTGTTTTTTTGGATAAAAATATATCCGAGGTCCGCTCTTTCCTGAGGCCGGCGCGTCCTTTCCCGCGACTCCTTCTTCGGCAGCAAAGCCCGCGATTTCGAATAGCGACTGCCATATCCCTACAGACTCTTCGTCACGCGGCGCATCCTCGTCACCTTGAAAAACCGTGACAAATAGACGAGATGGATCAATGCCGAGCCATTGTTTTGACGTGAGAAATTCGAACGACCAAGAAATAGCTTCTGGTTTGAAATAATCGCCGAGCGACCAATTCCCCATCATTTCAAAAAAAGTGAGGTGGCGATTATCGCCCACGTCGTCGATGTCGTCCGTGCGCAAACATTTTTGCGCGTTCGTAAGCCGCGTTCCCATTGGATGTTTCTCGCCAATAAGATACGGGACGAGCGGATGCATTCCGGCGGTCGTAAACAAAACCGTAGGATCGTTCTCCGGTATGAGCGACGCGGACGGGATTATGGCGTGGCCTTTCTCCTTAAAGAAAGCAAGAAAAGCGGCGCGAAGTTCTCTTTGTGTCATAATTATTTATGGGCCTGGAAATTGACTTAATTGTGTCATCCCCCCGATGGCTATCGGGGGGATCCAGACCGTAAAGATCAGATTCCTTATATTTCGAGGAAATGGATTTCCGCCTACGCGAGAATGACAGTGCAAGAAATCCCGATGTGGATTCATCATACTACTTCGCCCTGTGACTGTAACGCGGTTTCCTTGATCATTTCCAGAGGATCGCCGTTCTCATGGCGACGGGAGAGCGTGTGCCGCAACAATTCCGCCTGATTCGCAAAAACTTTCAAAAGCGAAGGATCCACGTCTTCGGTTTTACCGCTTGGAAGCAAGACCATGATATATGCCTTGATGCGCTTGCTTTTCCTGTCCGACGGAACGACAAGCAGATTGCGCCCGTCATCCGTGCGAAGAAAGGCGTGCGAACTTCCGGCATCGTGCACTGCGAGCAATTCCTTGTTTGATATTTTCAATCCGCGTTCGCTTTCAGGAGGATGATAAAATTCGTAATCGGTTCGCAGTTTCGCCAATTCCACATATCGAACGAACGCAGTTGTGGATCCGACGCTCGTTGCCGCGCTCGCGACAAGCGAGGCGAGAAGGTCCTTAGCGAGATGCTCGCTTTCCACGATGCTGAGCGACGTCTCGTTCGTAATCCTTTTTAGAACCTCGATCTGCCGATTGATGGCACCGATATACTTGTAAGATTCCACCAGCTCGCGCCGCGCCCTGTCGTACTCGCCTTTCGCATTTTCATGCTCGCGTTCATGCCGTTCCATGAGGCGTTGATACACGGAAAAAATTGTAAGCCCGACTATGCCGAAAATAAATATCAAAATCTCTTCCAAATGAGTCTCCTCGATCCCGAACCACCGCTCTTTAACCAAAGACGGCGAAAGAACCGCCAATACAAAAAAGCCCAAATAAACGATAGAAATCCACTCAAATCGCTGGCTGCGCTGCGGCATGGGCGGAGTGTAGCATAGAGTGAATAATGGTTATAGATGACACGATCTCAAGATACCAAACCATGAAATACGATTTCTCGTAGCGAGGACTGCCCGAGCGTAGCGAGTTCCGCAGCGAGAGAAATCGTATTTCATGGTTTGGTGTCCACCTAAACGATCACCCCTCCCCCCAAACATTCCTCTCCTTGATAGAAAACAGCGGATTGACCCGAGGTAACTGCTTTGACAGGTTTTTTGAATTCGACGCGAATATGGTTTCCTGAATTAGCGCTCATGACGCAATGGACGGGATCTTGGCGGTATCTGACTTGCACTTCGCAGTCGAGCGGAAGAGACGGCGCGGATCCGCGCGTCCAGTGAAGATCGCGAACTTCCGCATCGCTTCGATACAGCATTGGATTATCTTCTCCTTGTACGACGATGAGCCGATGTTGTTTTAAATCTTTTGCCGCCACATACCACGGCGCCGCTCCGCGCGAAACGCGTATTCCTGCGCGTTGACCGATAGTAAATCCATCAAGGCCTTCGTGCGCTCCTATAACCGTCCCGTTCCCGTCCGTGATTTCTCCGGGCACGGACGGGATCCGCGTTCTCAAAAAATCTTCCATATCCAACTTGCCGATGAAACAAATCCCCTGGCTGTCAGGTTTCTCCGCAACTGGCAATCCTAATCGACGCGCCTCATCTCGTACCTCCGACTTTTTCAAATGACCGATCGGAAATAGAGACATTCGCAATGCCTCCTGCGGAACACGATATAAAAAATAGGATTGGTCCTTGTCACGATCCGCGCCACGGAATAAATGCGTAGTTCCCAGTGCACAGTTCTCAGTTCCCAGACACTCGGCACTGTGTACTGAGCACTGAGCACTGTGAACCGTCCTCGCATAATGCCCCGTAGCTATGTACTTGATTCCAAGCTTCTTCGCTTCTTCAAGAAACAATCCGAATTTAATTGATTGGTTGCACAAAACATCCGGATTCGGAGTTTCTCCCGCCTCGTATCCGCGAAACAATTCGTCTACAACGCGGCGACGATATTCTTTTTCAAAATCAAAAGTGAGCAGCGGGATGCCCAGCGCCGCCGCGACTCGAATAGCATCGCGTCGTTCGCCTTTCCACTGACACTCCCCGCTCCAAACGTCTTTAGAATCCGACCAGTTTTTTATAAACCCCCCGACAACGCTAAACCCCTGCTCCAACAACAAAGCAGCGGAAACGCTGGAATCCACTCCGCCGGACATTCCGACGAGCACGGTTGGTCTCTTGTCTTTCATCGACCCTACCTATACTCCTGCCAAGCTTGGTTTGCAAGGGCTTTGGCGCTTTCGAAAGACGCGGCTCTTGTGGGCGACCCGAATACTACGATCATCAGATTGGGAAGTTTTTTTGTTTTGTCGGTCGGCTTCAAACGAACCGCCAGATTGTACATGGATTCATACAAAAAACCGGTTTTTCCTCCTGTTACATACATGTCTTCGTATTTATCGGCGATAAGCATGTCGTTAGTGTTCTTCAGGGTTTTCCTCTCTTTTGTATTTCTAACAGTGAACTTGTACGACGCGGTGGTAGCGGGAAGACGAATGTCGTTGTACGAAAAAGCGGTTCTTGCAATCAACGCCATTTCACGCGCGGTAGTAACATTTTTCGGATCCATTCCGGACGGTTCAACGAAGTGAGTTTTTTTCAAACCCATCGCGAGCGCTCTCTTGTTCATGTAGCCGACGAATGTGGAACGCTTCAAACCGGTGATTCGAGCAAGTGCCATTGCGGCGTTATTGGCGCTTGCGGATATTGCGGAATAAAGAAGATCTTTGACGCTCATCGTGGCGCCTGAATTTACACGCAATCTGCCGCCGCCCACTTCATCCGCGGATTTTATAGAAACCACCCTTGTCCATGACGGCCGGTATTGCAAAAAAACCATGGCGGTCATGAGTTTTGTCAAAGAAGCCGCGGGCCAAACCTTGTCTGCATTATATTCAAACAATATTTTTTTCGTATCCGAATTCATCACTATAGCCGATACATACGGCTTGGTGGATGTTACAACCGGTTCTTGGGTATATGTTTCGTCCGTTGACGTAGTCTGCGCTTGCAACGCAAACGGAAATAGCAGTACCGCTATCACAACAAAACTCTTCAACTGAAATCGAGTGTTCATGCTCATCCCTGGATCGTTGCCTTTAACCAAGCGGCAAGATCCTCCGCCAGTTTAGGTTGATTTTCCAAAATCTTTGTTCCGTGTCCGGCATTTTTCAGCGGTACGAATGTTTTTCTTTCCACTGCCGCGGATTCGGACAACGCCTTTGACGATTCAAACGACTCCTGATCGTCCCCTTCCGACGCCGCCACCCAAAGCGATTGAGTAGGAAGAACCGATCCTGCGTCGTATACAGCGTTCGTTCCGTGATAGTTGCGTCCGGGAGATAAAAGCGCTGCTCCGGAAATTTCCGGTTCCTCCAAAAGCAATTGAACCGCAAGATTCGCTCCGATCGACGCTCCGCAAACGGCGATTCGCGCTCGTTCAAATCCTCGCCGCCTGATCCAATCCACGGCGCCGATTGCGTCTTGAAGCGACGATTGGTGCTCCTCGTCGCCAAACAGTTTGAAATCCAACTTCCCGCTTTCTTTACTATTCAAGCTTTCTCCATGCCCTCGCAGATCTATGGCAAGTGACGCCAGCCCCTTTGAAGCGAGAAGCGCCTGAAAACCTGCCCAAGAACTTTTGTCCGCAGGCATCATATGCAAAAGCAAGACTACTCCAAGAGTAGTCGGAGCGGTTACCCAATTGCCAACGATTTCGACTTCGTCGGCTGTAAAAAACGTTATGCGTTCTGCCATATTTTTTTGATAATACCACTTTATGTCATTCAAACGAAACCTGCACTGACTCGATCTCAAGACAATAACCATTCTTTGTCATCCCCGCGTAGGCGGGGATCCATCTCCTCGAGATATAAGGAATAGTATTTTCACGGTCTGGATCCCCCCGAATGCTTTCGGTGGGATGACACTGGAAGGTTTTCCTGCTCCGTAGTGACTACATTAACTTATTCCTCGCCGAAAGTAACCCTCTGCCCGGGCTTGATCGGTTTCAGGTCGGATTTTGCAGAATATTCGTGATTAACCGAACTCACCGAGGATTTAAAAACAGTCGAACTTCTGGACGGCTCGATTACAGGCGCCGGAGGTCGTTGCGCTCTTTCGGGTTGCTTTGGTCGACCATTCAACTTCCTTTTATCCGTTTCAATGCGCCTTCCTTTTGCCTGCTCCAATTCTTCCAACATACCCATCGCGCGTTTCGATTCAGGTTGACGAGATTCGGATCTGCGCTCTGATCCGCCCGGAGGAAATGATTTGCGTTCGCCCACTATTCGCGGACGATTCAACTGCGATTTTTCTATCTTCGGCTCTTCTTCAAGCGAAATTCCCTCGCCTTCGCTCCCGCCTACTGCGGCTTCAAACGCGGATTTCAAAACCGTCTTTTTCGTTTTTCTCTCTTCGCGCATCAGAGGAAGACATTCCGAACAAAACATCGGACGCGATGGATCCAGCTGTATCGGCATTTCCCATTTTTTTCCGCATCGCGAACACGTGTGCGAAAAAGCCGGTCTTTCTTTTTTCGGTTTCGGTTTGGCTATGGCTTCTAGCCGTTCCGGGCTGATTCGCAAATACTCTTCCGTTTCTTGAGTCGGCTCCTCAATACTCGCAGCGCCGAGCTCATCGCCTTTTTCGCGTTCCTCTTGCGTTTGAATAATCGGGTACGCGAGCTCTCTTTCGACTCCTGTCGCCTCCATTCCGCTCCAGCGCAAAACCTTTTCTTCGATCGCTTGCCGCGTTTGAGCGTATCGTTCTCTTGATACTGCGATAACTTTCTGTTCGCTGCCGGTGCGACTCCCGATTGGAGGTAGCGCGGTTGCGGAAAACGGCGCGGTCGCCACTCCGTCCACCATTAATTTGAGATACATCTGATATTTCGGAAGGTTCACCATATCTTCCGGCGTGAAAGTAGGAGTAAATTCATTCTCCAAAAATAACGCGTCCTCTCCACCGATTCGCATTACAATAATCGTCCCGACGTTTCCGAATATGGCGTCGCGAACGAGCATATCCCCCTTTTGCGTGAGCTGTCCGATGAACTGGTGAGCGATCGTGAGATTGAGACGATATTTGCGCGCTTCCGAAAGAATGCTCGCGAAAGATTCGTTCGCGAAGTTTTGGAATTCGTCGACGTACAAATAAAAGTCGCGACGATCTTCTTCGTTTTTAATATCCACGCGCTCCATTGCCGCAAGCTGTAATTTGGTTATGACCATTCCGCCCAGCAAACGCATGTTGTCTTCTCCGATTTTTCCTTTTGAGAGGTTGACTATAAAAATCTTTCCATCGTCCATGATCTGCCGCGGATTTATGGTGGATTGAACCTGCGCCACGATGTTTCGTATGATCGAGGCGGATAAAAACTGGCCTACTTTGTTCAAAATTGGTGCGATGGCTTCCGTTGCGTATTTCTCCGTCCATGACGCGAACTCCGTAACCCAAAAAGTTTTTACAATCGGATTTTGGATTTTAATTATGACTCTTTTTCGATATTCCGGATCTACCAAAAGCCGGCTGATTCCGAGCAATGTCGCGCCGGGGTAATCCAAAAGCGCGAGCACGCAATTCAATAGAATATACTCCATGCGCGGGCTCCAAACGTCAGGCCATATTTTTTTAAAAACGCCCATAAGTCCGGATGCGACGAGGTGTTTTTGTTCCTCTCGTTCAACTTCGAGAATGTTGAAACCAACCGGAAAACTTTGATCCGCCGGATTGAAATACACAACGTCGTTGATTCGATGCGACGGGATGAAGTCTAGCAATCGTTCCGCCGTGTCTCCGTGCGGATCGATGAAGCAGACCCCGTGTCCAGCCATGATGTCGGATAAAACCATGTTCTCAAGAAGCGTGGTTTTTCCCATTCCGGTTTTTCCCATCACGTACATGTGCCGTCGCCGATCTTCCGTCTTTATGCCAAACCGCCGAAACTGATTACGAAAATTAACCTGAGCGAACAGATTTATCTCATTTTCGTGATCGTGGTTATAGGCGATGGGCATGGGGGGGGTGGGGGGATAGGAGTGCAGAGTGCAGAGTGCAGAGTAAGGAGCTGCATCAACTCGGAACTCGGAACTCGGCACTATAACTAACCTACCCGAACGGCAAATTATGAGGAGGTTCGGATCGTTTGGCTTCTGTTTTTTGAAGCTGCGGAGATTTTGTCTGAATGGAAATAGGAAAATGCCACAAGCTCGCAAGTTCTTCGATGTTCATGTGAAATCCCGGGATGCCCACCCAATTTGAACGTGAACGGTATGCCTTCAATAAACGCGTCTTCCTCTTGTTATTGCGCATATCCTTAAAAATATGAAGGGTGCTGCTTATCCCGACCCGCTTGGTCTCCGGTTTAAGGGCTTGCATGTCGTTCGTGTTGAACTGCTTTATGCCGCCAATAAACGAATACAAAATCCTGGCTTTTTTAAAAACTTCTTTTTTAGCTATGTATATGAATCGAATTTTACACTTAAAAACAATTTTAGAAATCTTCATCTCCACGGCTTCCAATACCTTCCTTTCTCCGGGCGTAAGATTAAACACTTTGCTTGAAAACGGATTTTCCTGTTTTTTAGAAACTTCCGGCGAGGGAATGATCCCGAGCCCCTGAAAAAGATGAACAAGTAGCTTGAAAGGATATGAAATTATGGATTCTATCATTCCCGGCTTGACTTCAACTTTTTGTCCGGTAAGTTTTTTCACGAACGCTTCTCCGGCTTTGCGAAATTCTTTCTGCTCAATCGGAGTCAAAACTATCTGATACCACGCATGCTCTCCGGGACCTAACCGCGACAAGCTCTCGAGAATCACTGACATGGGGTCTTTCAACTCGCCGGAAACTTTATCTTCAAACTCGTGAAAAGTCCGTATGGGATAAAAATCCTGATTAACTTTAACCATCTCGACGCCGAACAAGTCCCACTCCGGATCAGGATATTGCGCCGGAACCTGCATGGTGTAATCTGCAACTTCGGATATTTCCGCGTCCGGATATTGGGCGTATATGGTGGCTTCGATCAGATCGCGATATTTGCGAGTCGTGTACACCAAAAAAATAACGCGACCTTCCGTGGAAATAATTTCAACGCTGATCTGATCCTGAGTTTTTCCGTCAATCCATGTTTCCTTCACGCTGTTCGAACTGTGCGCTCCGGCGAGGTGGGCGAAAATATTTTCAACGGCGCGAGGCGTCTGTTCGGTAACGCGCGGAACGCTTATTGAAAGCAGAATCCATTCTTTTCTTGCATTGAAAGCCCCCTGGCGCAGATCAAGCCAATAGTGCGCAAGCGCCCAAAAAAACAGGATGGTTACAACAATCCAACCTCCGTTAATAAAAACATACCACATCGCGACGAACGGAGATTCGCCCGCGAGATCGAGAAATGAGTACCAACCGATCAATAGTCGTTCCATGTATTTTATACAGTATAACACAAAACCACGGAGTAAAAACATGTAAATGTCATTCCACGATTTAATCGGGGAATCTTCCGGTTGGGGTTTTTCAATATGAAGATCCCCCGGTCAAGCCGTGGGATGACATTGTTGGAGTAATCTTCAAACCCGTCTCTTCCTCCGTCCCCAATTGTTCCAAGAAACCAACATTGGCGCAGCTATAAAAATCGAAGAATACGCCCCTGTGGCGATACCGACGATGAGCGCCAATGAGAAGTCTCGTATGGACGCGCCGCCGAAAAGGAAAACCGCTATTAACGCGAGAAGCGTGGTTAGTGTTGTGTTGAGCGATCGAAGCAGCGTTTGTCTGACGGATTTCTCTACGATGACTTCAAAATCACCGGAGCTTCGTTGCAAGTTTTCTCGCACGCGGTCAAGCACCACGATCGTGTCGTTGATCGAATATCCCATGATCGTGAGGATAGCCGCGATAAACGGCGTTCCGATTTCCGCTCCGTAGACTTTACCGAGAATCGCAAAAAGTCCTACCGGCAAAATTACGTCGTGAAATGCGGTGCCTATTGTTATGACGCCGTATTTCCAGGAAGTGATCGGGGCGGATACCTTCTTAAAAGCCCATGCGATATAGATAAGAATGGATACAAAAATCAGTACAAGGGCCATTATTGATTTGTTTCGCAACTCTTTTCCGATTGACGGACCGAACGACGTGAATTGCAATTCGTTTACGTCGCCGAAACGTTCTCGGAGCGCTTTTAACACGGCCTGGTGTGAATCCTCGTCGAGCGCTTTCATCCGGATGTTCACGTCTTTTTCGCCTACCGGCTGGACGGTCATTGATCCGAGGTTGAGCGATACGAGCGACTGTTCGACTTCAAGCGGCACCGGAGTATTTTCGAATCTGGCGGAAAGAAACGATCCTCCTGTAAAATCTATCCCGAATTTCAGTCCGAAAACCGCGACTGCCAAAATAGATCCGCCTACCATTATGCCGGAAAATGCGTACCAGGCCTTGCGTAATTTGATTATTGACATACGTTTTATTCTTTAGGCGGTTTACGGCCCGGAAAAAGCCACAGAGTATTTTGGATCACGCCGTATGACGAAAGGAATCGAAATAAGGTTCTTGTCGCCACAACTGCGGAAAACATCGATAGCATGACGCCGATCGCGAGAGTTAGAGCGAAGCCCTTGATGACGGATGAAGTAAACCAGTACAACGCTGCGCACGATATGAGCGTTGTTATGTTTCCGTCGCGGATTGACGGCCACGCGCGCGCGAACGCTTCTTCAAGAGCGTTTCGAAGCGCTTTGCCCAACGCGCGCTCTTCCTTGAATCTCTCAAAAATCAGAACGTTCGCGTCTACCGCCATACCAACTGACAGAATGAATCCTGCGATTCCGGAAAGCGTCAGCGTGACCGGAAGTAATTTGAATATTGCCAAGGAGACTGCAACGTAAAACCCGAGAGTCACGACGGCGATGAGTCCGGCGAATCTGTAAAACAGGATCATGAATAAAGCGACGAGCAACAGCCCGAACATCGCCGCTTTGAGGGATGAGTTTATGGAATCCTGTCCTAGCGTCGGTCCGACGGATTGTTGCGCTATGAGCGTGATTGGGACAGGCAACGCTCCGGCGTTGAGACGCTGCGACAAAAGTTTCGCCTCTTGAATGCTGAAACTTCCGGTGATTACCGCTTGACCGCCGGGGATTTCGCTGTTGACCGTCGGGATGGAGATCGGTTGTCCGTCGAGAAATATAGCGACCGGCTTTCCGATGTTTCGTCGCGTAATGTCCGCAAAAAGCTTGGTGCCTTCGTCGTCGAATTGAAGAGACACTTGCGCGCTTCCGCCGTATTGATCGAAATCGAGTTGAGAACGCTTGAGATTTCGTCCGGTGAGTTCGGTGTTTTTCCACTGTTCCGGCGGAGGAACGATATCCGATTCCTGCACCTTCTTGAAAAACGCGGCTCGAACGCGCACGTCTTTGAGCGGCCGTTCGTCCTGCTTGAAAATGAGATGGTAACCGAATTGCGTTTCAACGATGTCGGAAATCTGGCCTTTCGCCAAAGCGAACGCGGGGTTTTCAAACTCCGTAACCATTACGTTTTTACCGAACCAGCCGAGATCTCCGCCGGTTTCCGCAGCTCCGGGCTCCTGCGAATATTTTTTCGCGAGCTCTACGAAATTTTCCGGCGTTATTTGTTTCTTTATTTCCTCAATCCTCGCTTTCGCAACTTCTTTGGTAGTGGTGGAATTGCTCGCGATGGCGCCGCTAAAGGCGATGAGTAAATGCGACCCCTTCATTTCACTACCCGCATCTTTTTCTTCTTCAGCTTTTGCCACGATGTTGAAAACGGGAGTTTCGATCACGCCGGCATGCACGCTTCCGACGGCATCTTGTTTTACAATCTCATATATATCCGCGTATTCCGGCGTGTCCTTGATAAAACCGAGGTCGCCGCCTTTTGCTTTCGTGGTTTCTTCTTGCGAGACATCTTTGACGAGTTGTTCAAAATCATTCGGCGCCCCGATCGCTCGCTTCAACGCGTCTTGCGCCGAATCCATGGACGCATCGTTGGTCTCTTTCATCTTCTTTCGCTCTTCGTCCGTCAATTTACGTGCCGGTTGGTCGTTCTGCTCTTTGAATTCCAAAATCGGTGTTTCGCCTATTAGTTTTATCGCTTGGTTAATATCGCGAATACCGGCGAGCTCCACTGAAACACGCCACTCATCCCCCGCCTTTGCGGTTTGCACTAGCGGCTCTGAAACACCCAGCGTGTTGACGCGGCGCTCTATAACGTCGCGCACGCCTTCGATTGAAGCGTTCTGCTCGGCTCCGGCGATAGATGAAACGTCCGCCGTATATTCCAATCGCGATCCTCCCTGCAAATCCAATCCGAGCACGAACGGAAGTTTTATTGGAGATATATTCAGATGAAAAGCGCCATTCGCCTGCCCGATCAACCAATTCACGGGCGACGGATACGCGACAGCCGCCGTTACGAGAACAATCGCCAAAAGCAGCCACATGCGGCGAATAACGCCCTTTCGGTTAATCCCCGCTTTTCCGGAATACGGTATATTCATATTGATCGCGCCAAGTTTAGCCGAGTGCGTGGTGTTATGCAAGCGTTCGTTCGTTTGTTTGACATCGTATTACGATTTACGGATAATGACGACGTGACTCATTAAGAGCGTTTATTGCATAATGAATTCTGAAAAATAATTCAATAATGGTTTACGTAGTACTGATATAAATCGAAAAATATTATGAAAAACTTAATGTTCATCTTCGTCATTTTAATATTTTTCAGCACGCACTCAGCGTTCTTGCAGGCAAAAACAGTAACAGACAATGAGATATTTACGGTCATACAAATAATAACTCCTACCGGCAGTTGGGGGTCTGGAGTAATTATCGATATTCAAGGAAGAATAATAACAAATTATCATGTAGTTAAATCGTCACCATTTAATCTGACTATCTGCACAACGGTGATAAAAAATACCCCTCCGATCTGTAATATGAAAGCGGAAGCTGTTCGTGTATGGGACTCTGTGGATCTAGCGTTACTCGAGATTACACAAATAGATGGAGTCGATATCAATGAATATCGTCTCAGATATGGTGATCCAACATTTCAAAATTATGCAAAATTCGATAGAACTAATCAGTCTGAAGAGGGAATTGATCTCGGGGACGAATTACAAGTACTAGGATATCCAGCTGCTGGTTTTATTGGTGGGGAAACTATAACATTCTCAAAAGGTTCGGTCAGTGGTTTCTTTGAGAAATTGCTATACAAAGGCAAAAACGTTCCGTGGAGATTTAAAACCGATACTACGATGAGCCCAGGAAATTCTGGGGGTGGCGCATTTGATTCTAATAACAACTTTATTGGAATACCGGCCGCTGTAGATGCTGACACTGGAACAATAGGATATGTTATTAGTATTCCAATTATTAACGTTTTTCTTGAAGAAAGCATCGGATCGTCATATCTAAATCCACTTACACCACGGACACAACTCAAAGAGGAATATATGGGATTCTTGACGACGACTTCATGTCCTTCAAATTCCGAAAAATGGGGAACTCAGAATATTTGCAGATGCAGTAGTCACTATTTCGCGGTAGGAGATTCATGTATTTCTGGTGGCTCTTACTGCAAAATAAAAGGCGGAAGCTATACTACATACCTGCAAAAATGCGAGGGAATAATAATAGCCACTCCACAGCAAACTCCACAAATAACACCAGTAACTTCGGAGCCAATAACGTCATCTTCCGCATCGACAACGCCCCCTGTTTCATCCACGGTCAACCAAGACAACGACACATGGTTATTTGATCAGATAAAGAAACAGACCGCTACAAATAACGCGCTAGTTAACCGTCTGCTGGGTAGAATAATTATTCAAATTCAAGAGCATGGGGAAGCGTGGTACATAGACCCTGTAACAAAAAAGAGATACTACATGAAAGACGGTGCAGCTGCATATCAAATGCTTCGTTCGTTTGGAACTGGAATATCGAATATTGACCTCGAAAAATTACAAAAAGGCAATAAAACTCTAATTAATAAATTCAGAGGTAGGATCCTACTCCAGGTACAAAGTCACGGGGAAGCTTTCTACATCCACCCTATAACCGGTGTAGCACACTACATGAAAGATGGTGCGGAAGCATATAGACTAATGCGTGAGTTAAGTCTTGGAATTGCAAATATTGATATAACAAAAATTCCTATTGGGGAGATAGTAAAGAAATAGTGTAAGTTATAATAATGAAATAATCTGCAATTGAAATTGCTGCAAAAATAAGCAAATATCATATGAAAAAACTCTACTTTGTTTTTGTAGCAATCGCTTTGTTAACAGCATTACCACAAGCTAGCGAGGCGCGTTCGTATAGAACGAAAGGATCCGACGTGTATGTTAAAGGGTACACCAAGAAAAACGGGACATACGTCGCTCCGCACTATCGTTCAGCTCCAGACAATTCTATTTTGAATAATTATTCTTGTATAGACAACGGAAGATGCGGCGGATCGTACAATACCTACAAGTCTCCATCGTACTTGTTTACGACGCCCGTGCCGACGACATTCCCGACGTATACATATACGATGCCGACGCCTACTCCGTCCCCTGCTCCAACTCCAATATACACATACAAACCATTGCCGACTTGTTCTGATTTTTCGTATTTCGATGGCACGCAATGTAAATGCAAATACGGGTACTCAAAAAGCAACAAATCAGATTCTTGCGTAACCCATGATGCGGCGTGCGTTGAGCAATACGGCCCGTCTGCTATTTATAGAGAAGGTGACGGACTCTGCCATTACTGCGTGACCGCCGGATATACTTTCGATCGAGGATCGAGTACTTGCGTTCCTAACAATCCTGTAATCACACCGACCATAACTATCAAGAAATACAATGGATTTGTGGGCATTACAAAATCCTCGAATGGCCACCGTATTCAGTATTTCAATGATGGCTCTGCGCTCGATTTAGAAACAAAGGAGGTTGTACGATAACTATGAACAAAAGTCTTTTGTGCTTCGCGTTGTTGCCATGTCTCATGGGAGCCGGTTGCTCCGGTGAACCTGTAACTGTCAAAGCGACAGCCAAGCCGTCAGTAGCTCCCACTGCTGAACAGGTAGTCACCCCGTCGAATGAACCCGCGGAAGTACCGGCGGCGCAACCAAAGATACAAACGACTGAACCAGTAAAGACGGAGGAGGCAAGGAAGGAATCATGCAGTTGCCCATCTTCCGATATGGACTGTCCGGACTTTTCCTCGCATGAGGAAGCGCAGAATGTTTATGATTGTTGCTATAAAAAATACGGATACGACAAGCACCGGCTGGATCGCGATAAGGATGGTCTTGCATGCGAACGAAACTAAATATGGAACAACACCACACGGAAACGGCTAAACACGACCACAAAATAAATTGGACGGTAATAATAGTTAGTAGCATTACCGCCCTCTGTATAGTTGCATTGATAATTGGCGCGCTTTCTTGGAAGTATTTGAAATCCATTGATGAAAAAAATGCAATAGAAAAACAAAAAATAGAAACGGACGCACGTCTTGAGAGGGAAAAGATGAGCGCGGAGCAGTACGCGAAAGAAGCGGAAGCCGAGGCCGAAAAGCAAGCGGAGATGGAAAGGCAGACAATCCTGAGCATCTGCCTTTCTTCGGCCCTCCGCGATTATTCATCAAATTGGGATAGCTCTTGTTCGACACTGTACGACCAAAATGAAACTAAATATTCAAATTGCTACAACAGCATGATTGGATATGGCACTGGTAATGTTGAGGCATCAGTATACTGCCGCAAAACGTTTCCGAGACCTAAGAAAACTGATTGCACACTACCTACGCCATTAGCTAGCAGGTGGGATGAAATGAAAAAACAGGATGAAGACGCTTGCTATAAGCGGTATTCAAAATAATCATATGTCAACATTCATCTTATTTTTTTACCAGTTTATTTGATATTAACTCATACACCGCTCAAACGCTGGAACGATAAACTCTAATACTCCTCTTTCAAACATTCCTTCCGTGACAATGCTTGAACTTGATCGACGTTCCATCCTCTTTCTTCGCTCCGCACGGACACGGATCGTTTCTTCCAACATCTTTGAATCTAGGATCCCGCTGCGCGCTGCGTGTTGCGTGTTGCGCGCCCCCCGCGTCCATCGTCTTCGCAGGACCTTGAAATTGTAGGTTGCCTCGCGAACCGATTCTGCCAAGCTCCTGTTCCGCGATTTGCCGAGCGATTTTTACCTTAAAAATTCCATGCGCGACCTGCTTGTCGATAAGCGCGAGAAGCTCATGGAAAAGACGATACGCCTCTCGTTTGTATTCTACGAGCGGATCGCGTTGGCCGTATCCTTGCAAGCTTACCGCGCGGCGAAGATGGTCGATGGCGTCGAGGTGCTCGATCCACAAATCGTCGGTTGCGCGAAGTAGAAGAGCCTTCTCGATTTCTCCCATGAGTCCGTTGTCGCCGACGTCTTGTTCGATTTTTTCATATGCCTCGCGAGCAAGAGCCACGCTGCGCTCGATGAGCATTGATCGAGCTTTTATCGCATCGTTTTGCTTTTCAAGTCCTACCGAAAGTTCATTGATCCGAGTTTCAATCCCGATCTCTTGCGGAAACATTGCGTGCAAATTCTTTTGGATGTCGCCGATTTCCCAGCTTGCGATCTCTTCCGCCGCCGTGTGGTACGAAACGATCTGTTCTATCTCACGATCAACCGCTTCGATCACCATTTGCTTCAGCGGCCGTTCGCCTTCATTTGTCGCTTCTTTGGCTCGCGAAAGTATATCGCGCCGACGTTTGTAGATAACGGTGCGGTGTTTGTTCAAAACGTCGTCGTATTCCAAAAGATGTTTGCGTATGTCGAAATTGTGGCCTTCAACTTTTCCTTGCGCGGATTCGATTGCGCGTGAC
>CAZQNT010000004.1:36860-44547 GCA_964595075.1 uncultured Gammaproteobacteria bacterium
GTTCTCGATGGCTTCGTCATCCGGAACGCGCAAGAAATCCATTCTCGCTTTCATCTTTTCCGAACCGAAAATTCGCATGAGATCGTCATCCATTGAAACGTAAAATTGCGTCGTTCCCGAGTCTCCCTGCCGTCCGGCGCGTCCTCGAAGCTGGTTGTCGATACGGCGGCTTTCGTGGCGCTCCGTACCAAGCACGTGCAAACCTCCGAGAGCTCGGACTTCTTCCGCTTCTTCAGGAGTTGGAGGATTACCTCCCAAAATAATGTCGACTCCGCGTCCGGCCATGTTTGTCGCGACCGTCACTGCACCTTTTCTACCGGCCTGCGCGATGTATTCTCCCTCGCGTTCGTGGTTTTTTGCGTTTAGAAGATTGAACGGAATTCCTTCCTGACGAAGAAGTTCGGCTAGCACTTCGTTTTTCTCGATTGATGCGGTGCCGACGAGTACCGGCTGTCCGATATTCCGACGTTCCTTGATTTCACGGACCACCGCCATAAACTTTCCGGCTTCTGTTTTATAGACGCGATCCGGCAAATCACGGCGTCCCGAAGTTTTATTCGTTGGAATCGACAAAACCTCGAGTTTATAAATCTTGTGAAACTCTTCGGCTTCGGTCGCCGCAGTTCCGGTCATGCCTGCGAGTTTTCCATACAAGCGAAAATAATTCTGAAAAGTAATCGTCGCCATCGTGACTGACTCGCGCTGGATCGGAACGTGTTCCTTCGCTTCGATCGCTTGATGAAGCCCTTCGGAATAACGACGGCCGACCATGAGACGGCCGGTGAATTCGTCCACGATCAAAACTTCGCCGTCCTTCACAACGTAATCGCGATCCATTTTGAATAACGCGTGAGCGCGGAGCGCCTGTTCCAAGTGATGAACCATTTTTACTCCGCCTTGCGCGTATAAGTTATCCACACCAAGCCACTGCTCCATTTTCGTGATGCCCGCTTCCGTTAGCGTGGCTGTACGTAACTTCTCGTCAACTTCGTAATCGGTTTTTATTTCCAAACGCGGCACGAGTTCGGCGAAACGATAGTAAAGCTCCGCCGGTTCTTCGGCTGGCGCAGAAATAATAAGCGGCGTTCGCGCCTCGTCGATCAAGATGGAGTCGACTTCGTCAACGATCGCGTAGTTCAGTTCTCGTTGAACCATATCTTCGAGGCGAGGTACCATATTGTCGCGAAGATAGTCGAAGCCGAATTCGTTGTTTGTTCCGTATGTCACGTCCGCCGCGTATGCCTCTTGCCGCGTTACCGGCCTAAGATAATCCATATCAACCTTATACACTCCGGTAGCGTCGCGAATTTCGTCGTGTTCCGGTTCGCTTTTGAAAGACGGGTCGTACAAAAATCCGCCTTCGTGTTGAATGCACGCGATGGAAATGCCGAGCGAATGAAAAACCTGACCCATCCAAACCGTGTCGCGTCTGGCGAGATAGTCGTTTACGGTGACGAGATGCGATCCCTTTCCTGTCAAAGCGTTTAGATAAAGAGGGGCAACCGCGGTCAGCGTTTTTCCTTCACCGGTACGCATTTCAGCGATCCAGCCGCGATGCAACGCGATTCCTCCGATTAGCTGAACGTCGTACTGCCTTTGCCCAAGCATGCGACGCGACGCTTCACGCGCAACCGCAAAAACCTCCGGCAAAATATCGTCCAAGTTTTCGCCGCGCTCCAGCCGCTCTTTGAATTCCGATGTCTTCGCCTTCAATTCGTCAGGCGAAAGAGTTTGGATAGACGGCTCGAACGCGTTTACCCTCAAAACGATCGGTTCCAATTTCTTGATTTCACGAACGTTCGGGTCGCCAAAAATCTTGCTTATAAAGCTCATAGTAGTGCTGCCCAAGCTTACGCGTAAACTTTCAAATTATCAACCCCTGTATCGGTTACCCCGCAAAAACTACACTGTCATCCCCGCGGAGGCGGGGATCCAGCATCATAGGTAAATTTTCCTTATATTTCGAGGAAATGGATTCCCGTCTTCACGGGAATGACACAAACGGATCTTTGCAACGACATCCGTTCTATCTCTCCTGCTCTCGCTCCTTGCGTTGAGCCAGTGTTTCGCGCAAATGGTCTTTAACTTTATCAATGGCTTTATACAAATCCTCCGCCGTTCGCTCGACTTTGAGAAGAGTTCCTGGAACGTCAACGCTCGCCGAACACGTGTAAACATCGCCTTTATTATGATGCGTTGTCTCGAGACCCACATGCACGTCGATCTGCATGATCTTTTCAGCGTACCTCTCAAGAGAAGTAAACTTTTCTTCGATGTATTGCCTAAGGGCTGGCGTCAAATCCATCCCTACGGCGCGTATATTGATTGTCATATCCCATTAACTGTACCTCGTCTTCAAGAAGAATGCCAAGGTCGTCGCGGATCTTCATTTTTACGAGTGAAGAAAGCGCGATCACGTCTTGCGCTTTTGCTCCGCCGAGATTAACGAGAAAATTACCGTGCGTCGGACTAATTTGAGCGTTTCCGATCTTTGTACCTTTGAGCCCAAGCAGATCTATAAGCCACCCCGCTGAAATTCTTTTTTGCTTCAACATCGCTTCGGGAATTTCTTCTACGCGAGTTCGCAATTTCTCCAACGCGGATTCGTCTTCGTATTCAAAATTCTTAAAGAGACATCCTGCGCTAAACTCTCCTTGCGGTTGAGAAGTTTTGCGCTTTTGCATAATCTCGCTCATTAGAGCAAGAGACTGTTCGCGATTTCCGGGAGTAAGACGGAGGGTCGTCTCGATTATGACGTGCGGCTCGCGCTTAAAACGACTGTCGCGATATCCGAAACCGCAATCGGCGTTCACGTAATTCGCTGCGCGTTTTTCTTTGCGATCGTAAACTGCATCGCTTTCCACCACGTCCTTCATCTTTCCGCCGAAACATCCGGCGTTTCCATAAATCGCCCCGCCGATGGTTCCCGGAACGCCTACTCCCCATTCAAATCCGCCAAGTCCCGCTTCTGCCGCAACATGAGCGACGATACTCATAGGAACTCCCGCCGCAGCAATCACGCGATCTTTTTCAACGCTACACGACCTGTCTGCCGCCTGAATAACGACACCGCCATATCCTTCATCGGCAACTAGAAGATTGGATCCGCCGCCAATCACGACAAACGGAATTTCGTTCGCCTCCGCAGTCTCGATCATGCGAAGCAGATCCGCGTTGGTTGACGCTACAGAATAGACACGCGCCGGTCCGCCGATTTTAAGCGACGTATGCGCAGACATCGGCTCATCGCGTTTCGCCGATGGAAACGCGGATAGGAATGCGGTTATTTGTTGTTCGGTCATATTTATTTCGTAGGGGCGGGCTTGTCCCGCCCTCCCCGATTTCCGCGATTGATTTGTTCAGTCGAAGGACTGAACAAGGACGGGACAAGCCCGCCCCTACGTTACCAACACCTTTCTTATCTCCC
This sequence comes from uncultured Gammaproteobacteria bacterium, assembly GCA_964595075.1. GTDB lineage: Bacteria > Patescibacteriota > Patescibacteriia > 2-12-FULL-60-25 > 2-12-FULL-60-25 > JAHJFW01. The sequence goes on from CAZQNT010000004.1 coordinate 40,288, forward strand.
CATCGATATCCCCCGCCCCCATAAAAATCACAACGTCCTTCGGCGAGATTATTTCCATCGTGCGTTTGACTGCCTCTGCCGGGTTAGGCGCGTATTCGACGATACGCGTTACGCCGCGATCCGCATCATGCCGCACAACCGCTTCAAGCAAATCTCGCGAGGATATTTCTTTATCTTTATCCTCGTCCCGTCCTGCGACTTCGTAAATCTCGCAAAGGATTAGTAGATCAGTAGCGTCAAAAGAAGTGACAAAATCCAAAAACAAACTTCGCGTGCGGTTTCGATGGTGCGGTTGAAAACATAAAACAACGCGACGACCAGGAAACGCTTCGTGCGCGGCTGCAAGAGTTGCGGCGACGGCAGTGGGATGGTGGCCGTAATCCGAATAAATGGATGCTTCGTGAACATCCGCGATATGTTCGAATCGGCGCCAAATTCCGGTGAAACCTTGAAGCGACGTTGATATCGCCTCGTCAGGCGCACCCAGCTCTTTCGCCATAAGCGAGGCGCCGGTTGCGTTCATACGATTGAACGCGCCGGGAACGGAAAGAGGAGATTTTACGATACTATCTTCTGATCCGAATTTTATGATTTTGCATCCGCGTCCTTCAAGAGAGGATTGCTCGGTTTCTAAGAGACGCGAAAGACGCGGATCCGCCGTGTTCACAACCACGATTCCATCTTCTTTCACCTGTCCGACAAGCTCATGAAACGACGCGATCACTGCATCTATATTTCTAAAAGTATCAGTGTGATCAAGTTCGAGATTGTTCAGTACGACTCCTTGCGGATGAAATTCCAAAAAATGCCGCGCATATTCGTCTCCTTCAATCACGAAAATATCGGATTTTCCAATACGAAGGTTTCCGTCCGGAAAAGACGGGACCTTGCTCCCCACTATTACGGTCGGATCCAACCCTGCTTTTTCCAAAATGATGCCGAGCATCGCAGTCGTCGTACTCTTTCCGTGAGTTCCGGTGACGAGAATCGTTTGCGCGTTCTCAAACCACTTTCCTAAAAAAGAAAAATTCGTCATCTCCGGAATCTTGCGCTCCGCCGCCGCCATACGTTCTTTGTTCATGGCTGGCGCGGCTGACGTGGTGATAATCAGATCGCAGTCGGATTGGACGTTTTCTGCGGACTCTCCGATGTTTATCGTCGCTCCGCGAGACGCGAGAATTTCGGTTTGATCGTTAGCGATTACATCCGAACCTGATACGCGCACACCGGCAGCAATGAGTAGTTTAGCAACCGCGCTCATATTGATTCCGCCTACACCGATAAAATGGACGGATTTAATGTCGTATACATTCATAGTCAATAGATTACGTGAAACACGTCATCTTTGGTAGGGGTGGGCTTGTCCCGCCCTCCCCTGTCCGTAAAACAAAATCGTTCGGTTTGCTAACCGTAACAGGGCGGGACAAGCCCGCCCCCTACGTAATGCAAACAATCAAATAAAAACCAAACCCCCGAGCCGTTCAGATGGAACAGTCGGGGGTCGAGGTCAGACAAAGAGGAGAAGCTGTTCCGGCCGTTTGGGATCCACGGCCGGTTCGCGTCGCCGAGGCGAAGCGGCGGGTTGAAGTGGACGCGCGGCGAGGGCGGCTGCGCGAAGGTCGCTATGCGTGCAGTCCCTAGGAAGGGACTGGAGGGCGCAGATTTTTTCCCATAGCCCTTGCGAAAGGGCTATGAATCGATCGTGCGGAAACGATCGCGAGCACCATACTCGCGACGCGAACATATCCATCGCCTTCCACGCATATCGTGCGTGGATCACCGTGCCATGGGTCGCGCGACCGAACAGCGCTCCTTCGTGAACCGCTCCGGTCTTGGCGGCGGCTTCCGTCGCCTTCATGCGGGAATAGCCAAACTCGTCGAGATCGACGATGCGGTACTGTCCCATCGTAATCTCCTTTCTTAGTCAGGTGAATGTGCCTTTTGTTAAAACAACAATAGCATAAAATACTCGTTTTGTCAATTTTCCTTGTCTCTAAATTTACACGATTGCAAAAACGATTATCCGCGCCTATGATATGCGAATGATTCAACACACAAATCTGTCAAAAACCGATATGGAGATAAGCTCTCTTATCGCAGAAGAAGACGAGCGTCAGCGCACTGGGCTCGAACTTATCCCGTCGGAAAACCACACGTCGCCTGCCGTGCTCGAAGCTCTGGCTACCACTTTTTCGGATAAATACGCGGAAGGATATCCCGGTCGTCGCTATTACACCGGCAACGCTGTCGCAGACAAACTCGAGTCTCTTGTTCAATCTCGCGCAAAAAAACTTTTCGGCGTTCCTTATGTAAACGTACAACCATATTCCGGCAGTCCTGCGAACCTCGCCGTTTACGCGGCGCTATGCGAACCGCAGGATCCGATAATGGGATTGAATCTTTTGGACGGCGGACATTTGACGCATGGTTGGAAGTTCAGCATGACTTCGAAATTCTGGATCAGCCATCCTTATTATCTTAAACCTGACGGCACTTTTGATTTTGATGAGATCAAACGAATCGCGCAGGAAGTGAAACCGAAAATCATCTGGTGCGGCGGCACTGCCGTTCCTCGCGCGATCCCGTGGGAAAAATTCGCGGAGATCGCGGACGAAGTCGGCGCGTATCTGGTCGCGGACATCTCGCATATCGCCGGACTCGTCGTCGGCGGACAACACGAAAGCCCGATGCCGTTCGCTCACGTCATCACGACCACAACGCACAAGACGTTGCGCGGACCGCGAGGCGCTCTGATTATGGTTACGGAAAAAGGCCTAACTCGGAACTCGGAACTCGGCACTTTAATAGATAAAGCCATCATCCCCGGCCTTCAAGGCGGCCCTCATTTAAACACCATCGCAGGAATAGGAGTGGCGCTCCACGAAGCGGCTCAACCGTCTTTTTCGGATTACGCGGCGCGGATAGTCCAAAACTCCAAAACACTTGCGGACGCTCTGACAAAACGCGGCTTCACTCTCGTTTCCGGCGGAACGGACAACCATTTATTGCTTCTGGATTTTTCGCCGACAGGAATCGGTCGCGGGAAATTCTTCCACCTAGCGCTCGAACGAGTCGGACTTTACGCCAACATGAACACAGTCCCCGGAGATAAAAGCTCGCCCTTCTACCCAAGCGGTCTGCGCATAGGAACTCCGGCCGCGACAACAAGAGGAATGGGTGCGAACGAGATGGAGATGATAGCGGATTGGATAGCGAAAGTTTCTGAAAAAATCAAAGACAGGCAATTACCAACGGAAAAAGAACAACGCCTGGCGGCATTCAAAGAATTCACGCAATCGCTCACGACAGATCCGTTTTACGACGAACTTCGAAAAAAAGTTGAGGAGATGTGCGTAAAATTTTTGGTTCCTGCATTATCAGATAGTCATCCTCCGGCATGACCGGGGGATCTTCATTTTAAATTCCAATAGGAATAGGAAGCTTCCCCGGTTAAACCTTGGAATGACATTTTTAGCATAAATTAAATTGAGTTCTTGCGAAAATCGAATAAAATACTGTATTCTGCATCGCATGAATCTCATCGACGGCAGAGCTCTCGCGCGTGAAATCCGCGAGAACGTGAAACGTGAAATTGCGGAAATTGGATTGCGTCCGCGGCTCGCCGTGCTTTTGGTTGGCGATGATCCTTCGTCGCATATCTACGTGAATTTGAAAGAAAAGGCGGCGAAAGAGGCGGGAATCGATACGGATATTCGGCGACTACCGGCTGACGTTCATGATAGAGAGTTAGACGGTCTTATTAAAGACTGGAACGATGATCCGAGCGTTGACGCGATCTTGATTCAACTTCCTCTTCCGGCAGGACATGGAACCTACGGGCTCATCGCCACCATGGATCCGCAAAAAGACGTGGACGGTTTTCATCCGCAAAATCTTGCTGCGATCAAACAAGGAGAAGGCGTAATTTTTCCTCCGGTTCACGAAAGTATTTTGAGATTGATCGCCGCGAGCGGGACGGATCTGCGCGGATCTCACGCCGTTCTAATCGCAAACTCCGACACGTTCTCCGGTCCGCTGACTCGTCTACTGGAAAAAGGAGGATCTTTCGTAATCACTATGTCTGCGGATGAGCTCGACGCGGTCGCGCTGAAAAACGCGGACATTGTTGTGATCGCGATCGGACGCGCAGGATTCTTGAAACGCGAGATGATAAAAGACGGCGCTTGCGTTATCGACGTAGGAACGAACCGGCTCGCGGACGGAAAAGTCGTTGGCGATGTCGACGCTGAAAGTTTGAAG
>CAZQNT010000004.1:44557-46451 GCA_964595075.1 uncultured Gammaproteobacteria bacterium
GCCGAGGGCTGGCTCTCCCCTGTCCCGGGCGGCGTTGGACCGCTTACGGTCGCGCTTCTATTGAACAATGTTCTAAAACTCGCGAAGCGTCGGTCTACATCTCTTCACCGCTGATTTTCAAAGAGACGTGACGGCTTTTATGGCGATATGCGGCAAATAAAATTGCGAGTATTTCGAGTACGTATTGAACAAGAAGCTCCGTGGATACGACAGCCCAAAGTCCCTGCAAAGAAAACCGCATCCCAAAAACCGCAAAACCACCGACAGTAACCATAAACCAAACGGCGATGAGAGTCAGCACGTTTCGTCTACTTGGCGAGCGTTTTGAAAAAGCCCATGTCGCAAAAACAAAAGCGATCAAAAACATGACGCACCAAGTAACAATACTAAGCACAATCCCGCCGAGCGACGATGGAATAACGTACGAAAAAAGCAGCATTACAGCCAAAAAATCCGCCGTCAGTTTAAGAATGGAAATGCCGAGCGCTCGGAAGAACATATTTTCTGTCATTGCGAGCACATATATTAAAAGTGCGTGGCAATCTTTTGGAGTAAATTTGGACTTTGAAAGATTGCCACGTCGTTGCTACTCCTCGCAATGACACCATGATTATATCAGTATAACGCGAAAGCGAATACTCTTTGAAGGATTGCAGCGATAAAAAGAGCGATCGCTGCGAATGGAATAAATTCTTTTTGCCAAAACGGATAACGCGACTTTGTTTTTCTGTAAAGCGCATGCGCGGCCGCAACGACGAGAAGTCCGCACGTCGCGCTAAACAATGCGCCGACGGTTTCGATTATGCTGAAAAAATCCGGATTGGTGAAGAATAACAAGGCAAGCGGAACACCGGTCGCTATTCCCCATCCTACGATTTTGGACGTGCCGACATCCATGCGATAAATTGATTCCAAATTGAAAGCGCTCGTGATGAACGAGGTTATGACGGCAAGAAAACCGAATAGCGGAACGACCCACCAAAGAGCAGGATGGAATAATTCTGATATGCGTTCCGGCGAGGCGCTCGCGCCGGACGGAAGCGCGAGAGTCACAAAAACTCCGAACAGCCACGTCAAAATCGCGGCAACCGCAGTCCCGGTTCCTACCGAGCGTCGCGTTTCTTTCACGTTGCGACCAGTCAATTCAAAAACTTCCGCTATCACGGTTAGACCGAACATGGCGAACAAAAATACTCCGATCGGAGCGTGCGCTTCTGCCAAATCGAAAGTTCCGATCCTGGCAATGTCGGCGCGCGGCGCGGCGATCGCTAATAAAAACAACATGACTCCTACGAGCGCCCAACTCAAAGCAGCTTCGATTCTTGCCATGACTTTCAGAGCCATGTACGCGGTAACGGCGCCGACTAGCCAAAAAATCAGCTGCCATGCCGTAAGTCCTATCGCTATTCCGCTTCTGTCGGCAAGCGTTTTCAAAAAAACGCCTCCTAAAACAACGTATGCTATGTTTGCCCCAACGAGTTGCAGCGTGTTCGCCAAAACCGCGAACCTTCCGACGCTTTCGCCTAGTACCGAGCCGACATATCCGGGCAACCGCCGCCTGCCGTCAACATTGGCTATCACCTCAACGAACATCAGATGGGTCGCCAAAATGAGAGCCGCGATAATCCAAAAAATAACGCTGCCTCCGATAATCCCGACGCGATCCATCATTGCAGGAACGCCAAAAATTCCCGCGCCGATTATCGTGCCTATAACTGCAAGAATCCCACGAAGCGTAGTCGTACGAAGAGCGATCATGAGTAGAGTATATCTCACCGTGTCATTCATGTCCTGTCATCCTCGCGCAGGCGGGGATCCATTTCCTCGAAATATATGAAATCTGATCTTCACGGTCTGGATCCCCCCGATAGCCATCGGGGGGATGACACAAAAC
>CAZQNT010000005.1:0-14588 GCA_964595075.1 uncultured Gammaproteobacteria bacterium
CTGTGTACGATTCGCTCGTTCGCATGGCGCAGGATTTTTCGTTTAGATATCCTCTCGTGAGAGGACAGGGAAACTTCGGTTCGCTCGATGGAGATTCTGCCGCCGCCTACAGGTACACGGAAGCGAAGCTGGCAGCGATCGCAGAGGAGATGCTGTTTGATATCGAGAAAGATACGGTCAACTTCGCGCCGAACTACGACGGATCGCACAAAGAGCCGACAGTGCTTCCGGCTAAACTTCCTAACCTGCTTTTGAACGGCACGCTTGGCATCGCTGTTGGCATGGCGACGAACATTCCGCCGCATAACTTGAGCGAACTTTGCGACGGCGTCGCGGCTCTCGTGGAAAATCCGGATATCACCATGGAAGAATTGTTCCAGCACGTGAAAGGACCTGATTTTCCGACCGGTGGAGTCATTTACAATACGAAGGATATTTTTCAGGCGTATTCCACCGGAAAGGGCGGCATCGTGATGCGCGCAAAGACGGAGATTACGGAAGATCGCGCGGGGGCGTTTCGTATTTTGGTAACGGAGATTCCATATCTTGTGAATAAGGCCACGTTGATCGAGAATATTGCAACGCTTGTCACTGAAAAGAAGATAGAGGGAATTAAGGATTTGCGCGACGAGTCTAATAAGGACGGCGTGCGCATCGTTGTGGAGCTTAAAAAGGACGCGTATCCAAAAAAAGTTTTGAACCACTTGTTCAAGATGACGCAGTTGCAGGACACGTTTCACGTGAACATGCTGGCCGTCGTGGACGGAGTGCAGCCGCGCGTTCTCACGGTAAAGAACATACTCGAGGAGTACGTAAAACATCGCAAAGAAGTTATTCGCCGCCGCACGGAATACGATCTCGCCAAAGCAAAGGAGCGCGCTCATATCCTCGAAGGGTTGCGAATAGCGCTCGCAAAGATCGACGAGGTGATCGCCACGATCAAGAAGTCGAAGGATAAAGACGAAGCCAGGATTAATTTGATTAAGAAATTCAAGTTGACCGAAATACAATCCTCGGCGATTTTGGAGATGCGGCTTCAGCAGCTTGCGAACCTAGAGCGATTGAAAATCGAGCAGGAATATCAGGAGAAAATGGATCTTATCAAGGAATTGGAATCCATACTGAAATCCGCGAAAAAAGTTTTGGACATCATCAAGCGCGACGCATTGGAGCTGAAAGAAAAATACGGCGACGATCGCAGAACGCAGATCGTGAAAGGCGCGATAGGCGAATTTTCGGTCGAGGATTTGATTCCGGAAGAACCGACTGTAGTAATGATTACAGGCGACGGCTACATCAAGCGCGTACCGCCGGACACGTTCAGGTTGCAGCGTCGCGGCGGCAAAGGCGTGACTGGAGTTACGACGAAAGAGGAGGATCGCGTGGAGCATTTGTTTTCGACGACGACGCACGCGGATCTTCTGTTCTTCACGACGCGAGGCCGGGCGTTTCTTTTGAAGGCGTACGACGTTCCGCAGGGGAGTCGAACGGCCAAGGGTCAGGCGATCGTGAACTTCTTGCAGCTCGCTCCGGGAGAAAAAGTTTCGTCCATCTTGCCGCTCGACAAGTTCCTATCCAAGAAGAAGAACGAGGTTGAGCCCGTGAAATTCTTGCTTATGGTCACGAGCCAAGGAACGATCAAGAAGACGGCACTCGAGGATTTTAAGAACGTACGAAGCAACGGACTTATCGCGATCAAGCTGCACGAAGGCGACGATTTGAAATGGGTGAAGCCCACGAGCGGAGAGGACGAGATTTCGCTCGTGACGGGGAATGGACAATCCATACGCTTTTCCGAAGAGGACGTGCGGCCGATGGGACGACAGGCGGCTGGAGTCCGCGGTATCAAGTTAAAGAAAAACGACGTCGTAGTAGGAATGGATGTAATTCCGGCGGCGGAGGCAAAGGCGAAAAAAATCACGCTCGAGCTGTTCACGGTGGCGGAAAACGGCTTAGGAAAACGCACGTCTCTCGCAGAGTATAAAGTACAAAATCGCGGAGGTTCCGGAATCCGGACAATGAGAGTAAATGCCAAAACCGGAGGCGTCGTCGGCGCTCAAGTCTCGCACTCCGACGACGACCGCGACCTCATCCTAATCTCGAAAAAAGGAGTCGTGATCCGAGTACCATTCAAAAGCGTCCCATCCCTCGGCCGCGACACGCAAGGCGTCCGAGTCATGCGCTTCCGCGAAGAAGGAGATTCTCTCTCCAGCGTGACGCTCGTGAGCACGCAGGAAGAGGAAGGGGAGGAGTAAAGCTGATAAAATCAAATCCAACAAAAATGGTCCGTCCGGACCATTTTTGTTGGATTATCATCCGATTATTTTATCGATCAATCCGTACTCCAACGCCTGTTTCGGCATCATGAAGTTGTCGCGATCCGTGTCGGCTTCTATCTTTTTTAAGGATTGGCCGCTGTGTTTTTGGATTATTTTGTTCAGTTGTTCGCGCATTTGCAAAATGCGTTCGGCGTGGATTTTTATGTCCGTGGCCTGTCCTTCCATTCCGCCGAGCGGCTGGTGGATCATTATTTCGGAGTTGGGAAGGGCGAGCCGCTTTCCTTTTGCGCCGCCCGCGAGAATGATCGCTCCCATTGATGCCGCCATGCCCATACAGATAGTCGAGACGTCGCAGCTGACGTGTTGCATTGTGTCGTAAATGGCGAGGCCTGCTGTGACCGAACCGCCGGGGGAATTCACGTAAAGTTTGATGTCTTTGGTTTTGTCTTGGCTTTCCAAAAACAGCAATTGCGCCACGATTATATTGGCTACTTCATCATTGATCTGCGTTCCGAGCATGATTATTCGGTCTTTCAGAAGCCGCGAGTAGATGTCGTACGCGCGTTCGCCGTTTTGCGTTTTTTCTATAACCGTTGGGACTAGCCATGAACTTGGAGTGACCGACTGGATTTCGTATGGGTTTTTCATAGTAAAGTTATGTAGTGGCGCATGGTGATGCGCCCATGGATGATAGCTCATTACGATTTAGCAGTCAAAAGTCATGAGTGCCAATCGTATTGTGTCATTCCTGTGAAGACAGGAATCCAGACCGTGAAAAATAATTTCCATATATTTCGAGGAAATGGATCCCAGCCTACGCTGGGATGACAGTTAATTTGGAACGATTTTAGGGACATTTTCCGTCACCTCGATTTTTCCTGCTACGGAAAATCCTGCGGCTTTTTTATGCCCTCCGCCGCCGTACTGGGCGGCTAGTTTCGATATGTCCCGCCCAACGCTACGAATGGAACCTCGTACCTGTCCGTCTTTTGTTTCTCGAAGAACGAGCACGGTGTCGCAGTCCGCGCACACGAAATTCAAGAAGTTGGACAAGCCCTCCACAGCTTCTTCGCTGCACGGCGCTTTTAAATCGTCGGCGAGAAAATATGTGGTCGCAAGGTCGCGGTTCTTGTCATGATGCAGGCGCGAAAGAGCTAGCCCCCAGAGTTTCAGGGAGTCTACCGATTTGTTTTGTATCAGAAATTTTATTATGTCCGTGTGGCGCGCGCCGGCTTGGAAAAGTTGCGCCGCCATATTCATTCCGGAGATAGTGGTCGCGCCGTTCGTGAAGCTGCTTGTGTCGTAAGTGATTCCTGTCAAAAGCGACGTCGCCATGCGCTCGTCGATGCGCACGCCGTTTTCTTCAAAAAATCTGTGTACGATTTCGCATGTTGAAGACGCGTCGGTAAACACGGCGTTCGTATCTCCGTATAGAGGATTCGTTGCGTGATGATCGAATACCACGACGTGCGCCGGTTTTGGAAGACGCGGAAGATGCTCCGTAATTCCGCTGCGCTTCGGGTCGCTTGCGTCAAAAGTCAGGACCAGATCGTAGTGATTATCAAATACGCCGGTGTCACTCGTAATGCGGTGCGCGTGGTCGAGGAATGCTAGCGAGCGAGGCAATGGCTCGATAGAAAAGGCCTCGACCTGTTTTTGTTCGCCAAGAAGCCAACCTAGAACGGCGGTTGTCGCGCCTATAGAATCGCCGTCCGGCGCTCCATCTGAAATAAGCAAAATTCGCCCCGCATCATTGATGAGGCGGAACGCGGAAGCGAGAACAGTGGACGGCTCGTATTTCATGGGAACGGGAAACCATACACTGAATCGGCCCGAAGGTCAATCCGACCTTCGCGTCTGTATCCCTGACGTGCGAAGTAAAGCTCCTAATACGCGAGTTCTATAATTCGCGAGATAAGGTCGATGTAGGAAATGTCGCAGGATTGCATAAGCCGCGGATACATTGAAATATCGGTAAATCCAGGGAGTGTATTAATTTCGTTCAGATAGACGCTGTCGTCTTTTACGAACAGATCAACGCGAGCAAATCCTTTACAATCGCATAAACGATATGCGCGTTCCGCGATCGTTCTTGCGTTGTCTATGAGATTTTGAGGTAATTGCGCCGGTATCGTGCACTCCGTTTGGTTTAGTACATATTTTTCATCGTAGCTGTAAAATTCTTGCGATGATTTCAGTTGACCGGGTAGGGATACGATGAGATCCGTATTTCCTAGGATGGCAATTTCGATTTCTTTGAAGTTTGTGAGTCCTTCTTCAATTATTATTTTGCTGTCATGTTGGTGTGCAAGCGCGATCGCTGTATCAAGTTGGTTGACATCGCTCACTTTTGAGATACCTACGGATGAGCCGGAATTGGCAGGTTTTACGAAAAACGGAGTCTTCATTGTTTTGCGGATATTCTCCAACGTTTTCGTGATCGCGTTTGCCGTCATCCCGTGGTCATCGACCACAGAAAATTGCAGTTGCGGTATTTCGTGACGCGAAAGAAGAGATTTGAAGACCGATTTGTCCATGCACAGGGCGGATGCGAGAACGCGACATCCGCAATACGGGACATGTACGCCCTCGAAGATCGCTTGGAGCACCCCGTCTTCTCCGTATTTTCCATGCGTGACCGGAAACGCGACATCGAATTGCTGTAAAAAATCTGACGGCATTATTTTTTTTCCATTTTCTGGATTCTGCATGTCCAGTGATAACAAGAAGCGTCCGTTTTTTGTCCAAAAAATAGGCACAAGCTGATACTTGCTCGAATCAATATTTGCAGCGATATTTCGAGCCGAAACAATCGAGACCTCCGCCTCGTTGCTCATACCCCCAAAGAATAATCCTATGCGTTTTTTCATTAGCGTTACACCAGAACACATCGAATGTTTTTACAAATCTCCCTTTTTCTTCAATTCGTGCAGGGCTCTTTCAACGTCTTCCGCCACCGCTTCTGTGCGATCAAGCTCCCAAAAAATATGTGGGATTCGGCGGAGTCTCAATTTTTTTGCCAATCCGTCTTTTATATCATGGCTGTATTCTTCAAGCCGTTCCATAACGACTTCTTCCATTTCCGTAGGAAGTACGGAAATGACGCCTTTGGATTGCGTAGTGTCTCGCGTTACTTTTGCGTCAAGTACAGTAACGAAAGCGCCGGGCGGGAATTCCACATATTCTGCAAGCACGGCCGCCAGCGCGTCTCGAAAGTGCTGCATACCGCCGCCCTCTTCCAGTCGTTTGGTGTGTGGTGTGTGTGGCATAGTGAGATGATGTCCATCAAAACAATTCTAAAATCAACTCTAGCATAAATTTCACCACCAACAAAAGTGGTTCGGACGTACCATTATCGTTGGGACGTGTTTAGCGGATTGCGGCGCGTGAAAAGTAATGGTTCCGCGCTTTTGTTTCGTACTGTCCAAGGTAAGGAACTGTCGAAACCATTACATCGGCAGATACATTGAATTGTCTGGCGAGCAGTAGTATTTCTGTCTTGCAATCATGTGGATATACATAGACGCTATTTTGTACGCGAAAGAATCCTAGTCGGCAGAGGTATCTTTGGAAACGGCGCCGCATTTTTTTACGGTCAGGAATGTCAAATTGTACCAACCTCCATAGATAATCCCATTTTTCAGTATTGTGGTTACGTAGTTTCTCTGTTGTTTTTCGTATGAAACCTTTATTCGTGAGAAGGATTGGCGAATGCTCGTCTTCTTCATCGTACTCGATCATCCCTTGAAATCTGAGTCTTCGAAGCATCTGCTTGATTCGCCATGCGCTGTATTTTGAAAAAGCTTTCAATAATCTTGGTGAAGATCTCCCTTGTGAAAGAAGTGCCGCCAACGTTATTAGCGCGCCGGTTCCTAATAGTTCAATGAAACAGCGGGTAATAGTTTTAATTGTATCTTTGTTTTTTCTTTTCATAAGAGTACCCCTATATATAGAGCTGCCTGAAAATGAAATATTTGTCAATAGCTAATTCCAACAAAAATGGTTCGGACGGACCATTTTTGTTGGAAAGGGAGGGAGACGGAGTTTGGAGTGATGTTTGATTTGTGTCGATTGGTATTATGAACTTGATAAATGAGCGGGTTGGTTTTTTCATTCACTGATTACACTTCGATATAGGCAGGGGTCTACCAAATCTTTCGCTGTTCGGATACCCTATTGAACGCATATGTATCTCCGACGAATGGAACTTCAAGGGTTTAAGACCTTTGCGGCGAAGACGGTTTTGGAATTTCTTACGGAGTCCGGCGGTCGGCGCGGACTCACGGCGGTAGTTGGACCCAACGGTTCCGGGAAATCAAACGTGGCGGACGCGATAAGATGGGTTATGGGCGAACAGAGTTTGAAATTGCTTCGCGGAAAGAAGTCCGAAGACGTGATATTTTCCGGATCCGACAAAAAGGCGCGCGCGGGGTTTGCGGAAGCCAGCATGACGCTTGTGAACGACGATCATCCGGACATAGATCTTCCGGAGATCGTGGTTACGCGCCGAGTTTTTCGCGACGGGCAATCCGAATATCAGATCAACAAGCAAAACGTCCGTTTAACGGACGTGGTTCTTCTTCTTGCGCAGGCGGGAATGGGGCAGCGAACGTACAGCGTCATCGGGCAGGGGATGGTGGACGCGATTCTTTCGGCGACGCCGACGGAAAGGAAGGAATTTTTCGACGAGGCGGCCGGTCTCAAACCGTTTCAGCTCAAACGGCAGTCGTCTCTCAATAAACTTGAAGCCACGAAAGATAATTTGAAACAGGCGGAACTTTTGCTTAGAGAAATCGGACCGCGCCTCACGAGTCTGGAACGGCAAGCCAAGCGTCTTCAGGAACGCGACTCGTTGGCGGAGGAGCTTCGCGAGCTTGAAAAGTCATATTACGGCAGGTCGTGGAAGGAATTACGCGAAAAACTCCGCGGCGGTTCAGCTCGCGTACAGGCCGCGGAGAAGGAGCGCGATCAGCGCGCGGAACATGCGGCGCGTGTGGAAGCGGAACTTGCGGAATTGGAAAAAGCCACGCCGCCGTCAGAAGGATTTCGGGAAATCAGGAAAGAGCTTGATCGATACGTCGCCGAACGAGCTGAACTACGTGAACTCAAGTTGCGATTTCAGGCGGAACGCGACGTGGCGCAAGCTCGGGCGGAGACTGCATGGTCGCCGCTCTCGCTTTCAAAAATAATCAGTTCAGTCGAAGATATTTTGAAAACTTTGGGTCGCCTTGGAAAGTTGATTAAGGAAGAATCACTTGATGCGAAAAGCATTGAGGCGTTGGTTAAAGAAGCGACGGAAAGTCACGAGGGTTTGCTTTCAAAGTTGCAGCGACCGGCGCCGGAACCGGTTGCGCCGAAGAAAGACGCGGGCAAGGAAGCGGAGTTTGCGAAGTTGGCGGGAGAGATCGCGCGGTGCGAAGAGCGGATAGCCGATGCGGAAAAGCGTTTGGAAGAATGGAACTCCGGAGAAGAGAAAAAGCGATCTCATATTTTCGCGTTGCAACATAATCTGACGTCCCTTCGCAACGAAGCCACGTCCGCAAGCAGCCGCGTCAGCGAGGCGTCCGTAGAATTGGCGCGCCTCGAAACGCGACGCGACGCGTTCTTCCAAGAGCTGCGAGCATACGCCCCAAAACTCGAAACCGATTTGGAAGCGTTGGCCGATGGTGTAGGGGCGGGCTCGTCCCGCCCAGATGCGAAAGCATCCTCCGCGCAACCGGACGACCTCGAAACCTCCGGACGCCGTCTAACTAAGCTGCGTTCGCAGATAGAATGGATCGGCGGGATTGATCCGGAGGTTTTGACCGAGTATCAAGAAACGAAAAAACGATTTGAGGACTTGGCAACGCAGGTTAAGGATTTGCAGGACGCAATGGTATCGCTCGAAACTATTTTGAAGGAACTTGATACTACGATTCGCGAACGATCCGAAACGTCATTTCATCTTTTGGACCGCGAGTTCGGTTTGGCTTTTAAGAAATTATTCGGCGGCGGCGAGGCGTCTCTCATCGAAATTCCGCCGGAGCCGGAGATGGATGAAGAGGGGAATATAATCGCTCCGGTTGCGCCGGACGCGCCCGCCGCCGGGGTCGAGATTCACGCTACTCCTCCGGGCAAACGCATGAAATCCGTTTCGCTTCTTTCGGGTGGCGAACGCGCGCTCACTTCCATCGCGCTCATTTGCGCGATCATGGCGACCAATCCGTCGCCGTTCGTAGTGTTGGACGAGGTTGACGCCGCGCTCGACGAGGCGAACTCGCGAAAGTTCGCCGACATCGTCCACACGCTCGCGGAGCGGACGCAATTTATCGTTATCACGCACAATCGCGCGACAATGCAGCAAGCTCACGTTCTATACGGAGTTACAATGGGCGATGACGGAGTTTCGCAATTGCTTTCAGTAAAAATAGATGACGTTGCGGGCAGGGCGGTAAGGGGTTAGTTTATGGAATGCCCATCCTGTGGCGCGGCGCCGCTCGAAAGAGTGTTGGATTTAACCGACTCACAAACATCGTTTTGGCGCTGTTTGGCTTGCGGGTCGTATCCGGTGTGTCCTGCTCCGCCAAATCCGACGTATCTCTACACAGAGAAATATTTCGAGGGCGGGGTTCATTCTAAGTCGCCACGGTATTCCGGATATTTGTCTTATGACGGAGACAGGGGCGTGATGCGTAGGGATTTTATTGAATTGTTCAAGCCGTTCGTCCATGGAGCAAAGCGCGTTCTTGATATTGGCTGCGCAACAGGAACCGCGCTTGAAGCGTTTCGCGAGCTTGGTGTTCCGGAAGATTGTTTGTCGGGGATCGACGTGAGCGAATACGCGATCTCCGTCGCTCGTCGCAATTTGCCGCTCGCGCAACTTCGCGCTGAAGACGCTACGTCTGCAGACCTAGGAGGTCCGTATGATTTGATAGCGCTTCTTGATGTTCTCGAACACGTTGAGAATCCGACGGCGTTAATGAAGAAAGCGATTCAAGCGCTCACGCCGGGCGGAAAAATCATAGTTAGTACTCCGGATCCTGAAAGTTTCGCGCGCCGAATTTTCGGAGCTCGGTGGAGCGAGTTTCATGCAGGGGAGCATATCTGTTTCGTAGGCGCGTCATGGTTTTCGTGGATCGCGAGGTCTCACGATCTCCGAGTTCTCGCGTTGCGTCACCACGGGAAACGCGTGACATTGGAACATGCCTTGTCTCGTTTGCGGGCGTACGTTCCTTTTTTTCCGTTGGCGAAGATCAGACATATCCTTAACTTGAACACGCGTGATCGATTGTTTGCGGTTTTGGAAAAACCAAATTTCTCTGTCACTGCGACCGAGGAGTCGGGCGACGAGCGGAGGAATCCCTTACATGGAAGGATTCCTTCACTACGCTGCTGCTTCGGTAGGAATGACAAGAGGAGCAAGTTAAAAATCAAACGGGTAGTTTTGCCGATTATATTCGCCACGGCAATAGGAGTTATCATGTCCGCCTCGATATTGTTTTTTCGTAATCCAATCCTTTCCCCTGTCACGCAGGACGGCGCGTGGTATCACGCGGTCGTGAAGGAAGCGATAGAAGGCGGCAGTCCTTGGAACGCGGTGTTGGCGGAAGGAAAAGCGTATCCGTATCCCGTGCCGGATTTGGCGGAAAAGATCATGGCGATCCCGGGTCGTATATTAGGGATGGAGGCGCAGAGCGTTCTTTTGTTTTGGCGTTTCGTTTTGATCGCGTTTCTGGCGTTCGTGATTTATTGCGTGACAGAGCGCTTGGAAAGTTCGCGCGGTTTGGCTTTTTTTGCAGCAGGAACTTCCGTATTTTTTGCTCCGTTTTTGTATTCGCTCGCGCATCCGATCATGGCCTTGCTCGGTCTCTCGCCAAGCATGCCGTTTACTATTTACGACCGTCCGGTTCATCCGCAATTCGAAGCGCCGTTCATTTGGTTATTTCTGTATTTCGCGACTTCAGCGATGTTGGAGCCGAAGAAAAAACGAAACGCGGTTATCGCTGGACTCGTTTTAGGGTTGCTCGCGCACACATATTTTTGGGCATGGACGTTTTGCGTTTCCGCGCTAGCCGTACTCGCTTTAATCGCTATAGTGTCACGTTCTCGGATTGTTATTTCGCGCGTTGCGATAGCTGCGACGCTAGGACTTCTTATCGCCGCGCCAAAAATAGTTTCACTTGTCCGTTTCACGTTTTTTGGAAACGATTCTTCGTACGCGGAAAGGATGGCGGCGTATTCGGTACACTTGTTCGCGTCATGGACTTTTAATCTTCCGGTAGTTCTCGCTCTTGCGTTATTTATTTGGAGACGGAGATTTGCATCTCTTTGGGTTCGGACGTTTGTATCGGCAGGTCTTGGAGGATCGTTCATAGCACTTAACCAACAGGTCGTGACAGGAATTTCCATACAACCGGACCATTACGTTCAGCTTATTACCGCGTCATTTTCTTTGTGGGTTTTTGTTTGGATAGCATGGACGTTTATGCGCTCGTGGCGTCCGATAGCGCTTCGAATGGCGGTTATTGCCGCGTTGATTATCGGAGTCGCAAGCGCCTTTATTTTTCAATATCGAAGTTACGTCGCCCATCGCGAATACACCGAGGATCTCCAGCCGTTCTCCGAGATCGCCACTTGGCTCAACGCGAACGCGGCTCCGCAGTCGGTCGTTTTTGCCAATCAGCAAACCGGTTTGCTCGTTCCTATCTATACGAACCAAAATTTGTGGTGGCATTTTTACGCACTCGCTGTTCCGTCGTCGCGTGAACGTATAGAGCACGCCGCATTCACATGGTTTCGGCTATTTGGGGTAGAGCCGCAAAATCTCCGTCTTCTCGCCGAACGCCAACCCGTGGATTTTTCGCAGTATTTCACTCTTTCCACTATCTACGAACAGCGTATTGATTTTATCAACCGCAATATAGAAGGAATCGTTTCGCGATACAGAAAGTTTACGAACGAGAAAACAATTCCTGAGGCGTTACGCGAATATAGAGTCGACTATGTTCTGGTAGATAAGAAGCTGGATACTTGGGACTATCGCGAACTGGGCGTTGGAGACGCGCTGATTGAGAATGGCAGATTCGCGCTGTATCCTGCGCGATGAATTTTTTTGTGTCATCCCCCAGAAAGCATTCGGGGGGATCCATGGTATAAGGTGAATCATTCCTTTTAATTTGGATTCCCGTCTTCTGCGCCTGAGGCGCATCCGCCTTTGGAGTAACGGGAATGACACACGCCGTGTACCGCTAACATTTTTGATTTCCGTTCCGGCGGATATGCGCCTATGGAGCAAGAAAGACGAGGATTGCGGTCACCGGGATTATCTGTTTGGCGAGCAGGAAAAACGGCTTAAAAAACGAGGTTTTTCGGCCTTGACAGGCATTCTGATTCAAACTATAATCTACCCAGTACATTGAACGGCCTTTCAGAGGGACCGTTTTTTCGTCTCTAGGATAGTCGTGTCAGAGGCTTGACAGGAAGTGTGATTCGGGGTATAGATGATAGTTCGGTTGACAATTAAGGAATTGTTCGAAGTCGCACGAGGCTTTGAGCAATCCGCGTCCACGACAAGCATGGGACTTTTTCTTAGGGTGTCGCAGGTCTTCGGACTCGCTCTCCCCTATAAAAAAGTTTCTTGGGCACGGATTGCTTGAGGTCTTGTTTTATTTCTGAAATACTACAGACATGAATGAATCCGAATCCAACAAGTTGACTATTAGGGTACTCGCCATTTGGGCGGGGGTTGGCGTTGGCGTTCTGGCGTTGTTCGCCGCTGCCGTGGTTGGCGCAGAAGCCGCGTATTCGCGGTTTTATGATAATCGGATTTTTCCCGGCATCCGCGTTCTCGATGTGCGTCTTGACGGTCTAACGAAAAACGAAGCGAGGCAGGCTGTGCAAAAAGAGCTCGACGCAGAACTCGGCAAAGGGCTTCGTTTTCGGTTTAACGAGAAGGACATTTCCATCAACGCCGTCGTTAGCGCGACTGATCCTGATATTGCACGCGAGCTTGTTCATTTCAATCTTGATCCCGCGCTTGACGAAGCGTTTTGGTCCGGCCGCGGCGGTTCTTGGTTGTCGCGCGTTTTTTTGCAGATGGATTCGCGAGTCGGGCCCACGCGTATTCCTGTTGAAATTACGATCGACGAGAAAGCGATAGAAGATGCCGTTCGCGTAGTTTTGAAGGACGAGCTTTCTCCTGCAAGGGACGCGACGTTTTCTGCGGTTTTTGCAACGGGCTCCACGCCGTTCGTGCATATCGAAAACGAGCGGAGCGGAATGAATATCAACATGGAGCGAGCATTCCGCATACTTCGCGAGCAGGCGGCGCGTCTTTCATTCGAACCGATTTTGATCGAAGTGGCGAAAGAGGATCCGAAAGTTTTAGCCAAAGACATTCAGCCGCTGGTGCCGGAGATTTTGGATATTCTTAATCGTCCAAACCTTATTTTTACAAGCGAATCCGCGTCGTTTCGCGTGACTACAAGCACGATCGCTTCGTGGCTTACGATCGCAACGGTAGAAGGAGAGCGGAAGATCGTCATAGACGAACAAAGATTCGGAGGTACGCTTCGTGGCCTCGTGCCGAACTTGGAACAGACCGTAAAAAACGGAAGTCTCGTTGTTAAAGACGGCAAAATAGTTTCATTCGTGCCCGGAACGCAGGGGCTTTCGATCAACGCGCAAGGGACGCTTGCAGCGGTAATAAAGGATTGGCCGAAAACGTCGACGTTTCCGATCGAGGTTATCATTACGTCCGGCTCCATCCTTGGCGAAGATCCGGAACGTCTCGGCATTAAAGAAATAATCGGAGTCGGAACTTCTAATTTTTCTGGATCGCCT
Source organism: uncultured Gammaproteobacteria bacterium (assembly GCA_964595075.1). GTDB lineage: Bacteria > Patescibacteriota > Patescibacteriia > 2-12-FULL-60-25 > 2-12-FULL-60-25 > JAHJFW01. The sequence continues at coordinate 13,101 of CAZQNT010000005.1, forward strand.
ACCAATCGCCGAAAAAATATCCGGAAGGGCGCTGAAAAGGTAAACGGGTCGCTCATCGCGCCGGGCGAGGAGTTTTCATTGCTCAGAACTCTCGGGGTAATAGACGGTGAAAACGGCTGGTTCCCGGAGTTGGTTATCAAAGGAAACAAGACAACGCCTGAATTCGGCGGCGGACTTTGCCAGATCGGCACCACCACGTTTCGCGCTGCGCTTAACTCGGGTCTCGATATTACGATGCGTCAGAGTCACTCGTACCGCGTGCGGTATTACGAACCGGCAGGAACGGACGCGACCATTTACGACCCGATGCCGGATTTTCGTTTTATCAATGATACCGGTCATTATATTTTGATAAACACCTATATAAAAGGCGATAATTTGATATTTGAAGTTTGGGGCACAAAGGATGGCAGGAAAGTCGATCCGATCAAGCCGCGCGTATACAACATCGTAGAGCCGCCGCCTATGAAACTTATTGAAACGCTGGAATTGCCGCCGGGAAAGAAAAATTGTACCGAAACCGCTCACGCCGGAGCGGACGCTGATTTCAAATATCGAGTTACGTATGCGGACGGAAAAGCCAACGAGGAGATTTTTAAGAGCCACTATCGTCCATGGCAAGCCGTGTGCCTAATAGGAGTGGAAGCTTTGAGCGACGCGCAAGCGTCGTCTACGACGGAAGCGACGCCGCTGGCGGAGTGATGCCATTTTCTATGTCATTGCGAGGAGCCAGCAGGCGACGCGGCAATCTTTCAAAGTAAATCTTCTTCATAAAGATTGCCGCGTCGCACAAGCCTCCTCGCAATGACATGCGAGCGTGTGTTATTATTTGTTTATGTCCTCCCAAAATCCATCATCAGATTGGTTTCAGCCCTCGAAGGAAGGGCAACTTTCGCTCGACGTGTTTCGCGATAATGACGAGCTTGTGATCCGTTCGCTCGTGGCGGGAGTCGCTCCGGAAGATCTGGACGTTTCCATACACGGCGATCTGCTTACTATCCGCGGAACGCGAACCGAGCCCAAGGAATTGTTGGACGAGGATTCGTATTACCGCGAATGTTATTGGGGCGCGTTCAGCCGCTCAGTCGTATTGCCGTATGAGACGGCGACCGATCATGTGAATGCGGTTCTGAAAAACGGAATTTTGGAGATAAGATTGCCAATTAGGGAACACGGGAAAAAGGTTAATGTTAAATGGGAGGAGTGAAAAGAGGTTCTTCGTGTCATCCCCGCGGAGGCGTGGATCCAGACAGTGAAGAATACTCATTTTGAACTGGATTCCAGCCTCCACTGGAATGACACAGGAGGTTCCGCATGAACTGCGGAATTTTTGTCCCCCTTATGCTATACTTTTCTCAGTCCAAATTATGGACAAATTGCCCGTAATGAAGAACGTGGCCAACCTTTGGAAAACCCTAGCCAAGGAACAAAAAATATCCGCGGCTCTTCTTGGAGTTTGCGGAATCATCGTTCTCGGTTTTTCAGTTC